>DATISN010000183.1:0-4917 GCA_035581765.1 Halomonas sp. | reverse complement strand
CTTCAGGCCTCGCAGAAGGCCTTTGTCGATATCAAGGGAATGTCGCTCTTCGACTACCTGCGCTGATTGGCCACTGTCCATCGCCCCGTCAGTCACGTGTCAGGAGCGCTTCGGAGTCGACGTCTACAAGGGGGCCAGCAGCTCGAGCAGCTGGCGCTGCGTCTCCAGGGCCTGACTGAACAGCCCCTGGAGAAACCGTCCCAGGTCGGTCATCAGGATCATCATCAGGAAGAGCCCCACGGTCAGCGAGGTGGGAAAGCCGATATTGAACACCGTCAACTGCGGCGCCGAGCGGTTGAGGATGCCCAGGGTCAGGTTGATCACCAAAAGCGACCCGACCAGGGGCAAGGCCAGCAGCATGCCCGAAACGTAGATGGTGCTGCCGTAGCGGGCCAGCATCTCGAAGGCACTCGCATTGAAGCCGCCGAGCCCGATCGGCAGGGTGACGAAGCTGGTGGCGAGGATCTCCAGCACGATCAGATGGCCATTGAAGGCCAGGAACATCAACAGCGAGATCATGTACAGGATGCGCGACAGCACCACCATGTTGGTGCCGCTGTTGGGATCGAAGAAGGTGGCGAAGGCCAGGCCCATCTGCAGGCCGATGAACTCGCCGGTCGCCTGGACCGCAGCGAAGGTGACGCGCATCACCAGCCCCATGGCGACACCGATCAGCATCTGCTCGGCGAGAATGCCGACCCCGGCCCAGCTGACCACCGGAACGTCCGGCAAGGGCGGCAGCAGCGGGGCGATGACCACCGAGACCAGCGCCGCGAGGGCCACCTTGACCTGGTTGGGCACGCTGGAATGGCCCCATAGCGGCGAGGCGGCCATGAAGGCCGTGATGCGGGTGAAGGGCCACAGGAAGGCCACCAGCCAGCCCTGCAGCTGATCGAAGGTGACCTCGATCATGGGCGGCTCAGGACACCAGCTGCGGGATGTTGGTGAACAGCTCCCGGGTGTAGTCGGTGATCAGCTTGAGCAGCCAGGGGCCGGTCAAGACCAGCACCGCGAATACGCCGAGGATCTTCGGAATGAACGACAGCGTCATCTCGTTGATCTGGGTGGCGGCCTGGAAAAGACTCACCAGCAGGCCGGTCGCCAGGGCAGTGAGCAGCAGGGGGCCGGCGAGGAACAGCGTCACGCGCATTCCCTGGTAGGCCATGTTCATCACCACTTCAGGTGTCATCGACAACTCCCGTCAGATATAGAAACTTTCCGCCAGCGAGCCGATGATCAGCTGCCAGCCATCCACCAGCACGAACAGCATCAGCTTGAAGGGCAGCGAGATCGTGATCGGCGGCACCATCATCATGCCCAGCGACATCAAGACGCTCGCCACCACCAGATCGATGATCAGGAAGGGAATGAAGATCGTGAAGCCGATCTGGAAGGCGGTCTTGAGCTCACTGGTCACGAAGGACGGCAGCAGCACGCGCAGCGGCACGTCCTCGGGGCCCTGCATCTCGCCCACGTCGGCCAGGCGGGCGAACATCGCCAGGTCGGGTTCGCGGGTCTGGGCCAGCATGAACTCGCGAAAGGGCTCCTGGGCCAGCACCAGGAACTCGTCGAAATTGATTTCCTCGGCGGTCAGCGGCAGCCAGGCGGTCTCGTGGACCATGTTGAGTACCGGCGCCATGATGAAGAAGGTCAGAAAGAGCGCCAGGCCCAGCAAGACCTGATTGGGCGGGGTGGCCTGGGTGCCCATAGCGGTGCGCAGCAGGCTCAGCACGATGATGATGCGCGTGAAGCTGGTCATCATCAGCAGCATCGCCGGCAGGAAGGCCAGCGAGCTCAGCAGCAGCAGGGTCTGCAGCGACAGCGACCATTGCTGGCCGCCATCTTCCAGCGGCTGGCTGACGATGCCCGGGATCTGCTGGGCCAGGGCGCTGCCGGGCATGGCCAGCAGCAGCGCCAACGCCACCGCTGCCATGGCGAGCCTTGGTACCGCGGCCGTCACGGTCGGCCTCGTCCACGCGGACCGGCATCGTGCCCGGCGCCCTGCCCGTTAGCTTTCGCGAGCCCGGCATTGTGCTTGAGGGCCTTGGCGAAGCGAGCGCCGAACGAATCGCCCTCGGCGAAGCCGGCGCCTGCCGCGCGTGGCGCCTCGGCAGGCGGTGGTGCGTCGAGCTCGTGGAGCTTGTTGACCTGGCCGCCCCCCACGCCCAGCACCAGCCAAGTATTCTCCACCTCGACGACGACCACCCGCTCCTTGGTGCCCACCGCCGTACTGGCCACGACCCGCAGCAGGTGGCCCTGGCGCTGATGCGGCAGGCCCCAGCGGCGCAGCAGCGCGGTCGCCACCAGGATGATCACGACGATCAGCACCAGCGCGGCGGCGGTCTTGCCCAGCGTCGCCAGGCCGATCAGGGCATCGCCGCCGGCGGTGATGCCCTCCATGCCCGCCTCGGCAGCATCGCGGGGGGGGCTGTCGCTCATCGGTTCAGCTTCTGCACGCGTTCGGAGGGTGTGATGATCTCGGTGATGCGGATGCCGTACTTGTCATCGACCACGACGACTTCGCCCTGGGCGATCAGGTAGCCGTTGATCAGGATGTCCATGGGCTCGCCGGCCAGGCCATCGAGCTCGATCACCGACCCCTGGGCGAGCTCCAGAAGCTGCTTGATGGTGATGCGGGTGCGGCCCAGCTCCACCGAGAGCTTGACCGGAATGTCCATGACCATTTCCAGATCGCGGCTCGCGCCTCCGGGGCCGGACTGCTCCAGGGGACGAAAGACCTTGTCGCCCGCTGCCTTGGCCGTGGACGGCTTGGAGGGGAGAGCGGCCTCCTGTGCCTCGCCGCTCGCGACCTGCTCCTGCTCGGCCATGGCCGCCGCCCAGGGATCCTCGTCATCGCCGGGGGCGTCGTCGCTATCGTGCTGTTCCGACATGGCGGCGGCCCAGTCGTCGTCACCGACGTTCTGATCGGGGTTCTTGGGATCAGTCATGCTTGGATTCCTTGGATTGCGGCGTGGGTCCCTTGACGAAGGTATCGGGCTGCCCTTCCTGACGGGCGTGGTCGATCATGCGGATCACCCGCAGGGCGTGCTGTTCGTGCTGGCTGCCGTATTCGCACTCCATCACCGGCACGCCATCCACCCGGGCGGACACGATATCGGGCAGTTCGAACGGCAGGATGTCGCCGACCTTGAGCGCCATGACATGGGCGATGCGGGTCGGGATCTGGGCAAAGTCGGCCACCAGCACCACTTCCGACTTGCGTATCTCGCCGGCCATGCGCTTGCCCCAGGTCCTGTCCGGGTCATGGGTACCGTCGTTGAGCGGGTTGGACAGCAGGTCGCGCAGCGGCTCGATCATCGAGAAGGGCATGCAGATCTGGAAGTTGCTGGAGAGGTTGCCCACCTCGATGTTGAACGAGGTGTTGACCACGATCTCGTTGGGCGAGTTGGTGATGTTGGCGAACTTCGACTGCATCTCCGAGCGCACGTAGCTGATTTCCAGCGGATAGACCGACTTCCACGACTCGCTGTAGGCGTCGATGGCCAGTTGCAGCATGCGCTGGATGATGCGCTGTTCGGTGTTGGTGAACTCGCGTCCTTCCGACTTGGTGACGAAGCGGCCGTCACCGCCGAACAGGTTGTCCACCACCATGAACACCAGGCTCGGCGGAAACACGATCAGCGCCGAGCCCTTGAGGGGCTTCATGGCGATCATGTTGATGTTGGTGGGCACCGGCACATTGCGCGAGAAGTCGCTGTAGCTCAGGTAGCGAACCGCCTCCACGGTGATGTCGGCGCTGCGGCGGATCAGGTTGAACATGCTCATGCGAAAATGCCGCGCGAACCGCTCGTTGATGATGTCCAGGGCGTGCAGGCGCTCGCGGACGACCCGGTGCTGGGTCGCCGGGTCGAAGGGGCGCATGCGCGATTCGCCAGCGCCGCTCTTGGCCTGGCTGTCGTCGTCTTCGCCGCTGACGCCCTTGAGCAGGGCATCGATCTCTTCCTGCGAGAGCAGATCGTCTTGGGACATGGGGCTCGGACCCGCCTATTGCACGATGAATTCGGTGAACAAGACTTCGTCGATCGCCAGCGTCGGCTGGTTCTCGGTCATCGGCCGGTCGAGGGTCTCGATCACCCGGTCGGCCAGGCGCGACTTGCCTTCCGGCCCCATGAGGTCGCGGGCCTGCTGGCCGGACAGCAGGCCGACCAGGCGGCTGCGAACCTGCGGCATGTGCTCGGCGAGGATCGTGCGGGTCTCGTCGTTGGCGACCTTGAAGGTCATGCCGGCATAGAGCAGTCGGGTGCCGTAGTCATCGTCGGCCAGGTTGACGGTGAACGGCTCCACTTCGACGAAGATCGGCGCCTGGCGCTCGGGGGGCGCTTCCTCCATGGCGACCTGGTTGGCAGGCTCGCCGGGATTGAGCACCAGATAGATCGCAGCGGCGGCGGCGCCCAGCGACAACACCACCAGCACCATCATCATCCTCAGCATCTTGCGAGAGCCACCCTTGGAACTTGCCATTGCCTTGATATCCTTGGTCTTGCCACGCCTGACAGTATGCGAGCGGGGTGGCGAGCATGAAGAAACGAACAGGCCCCGCGAAAGGGCCTATCTCGAGGGTTTGTGCCCCCTGTCGATGGTCGAAGGCGCGGCGCCTGCCGGCTCGCCCGTCAGGCGTAGAGATCCACCCGACCCTCGAGGGTGATATCGGCCGCGGCCGCCTCGCCTGTAGCCGAGGCGTCCGCGATGGCCTCACCGCCGTCAACGCTTCCGCCCGTCCCGTGCCGCTTCATCGAGCCGGCGAACTGTTGGTCCGGGTCCTGGCGCTGCTCGCCCACCGAGGTATCACCGAGGCTGATGCCCTGTTCGGCCAGCGCCTCGCGTAGCTGGGGGATCGCCTGCTCCACCGCACCGCGCACCTGGGCATTGGCCGACAGGAACTGCAGCTGCGCCGAC
>DATISN010000182.1:0-2634 GCA_035581765.1 Halomonas sp. | reverse complement strand
GACCAGCTGTTGGCGATGGCCACGCAGCACGTCGAGCAGCGCCCGCCGCCACGGCTCCCCTCGGGCATAGGCCGCCTCGGCGGCGACCAATCCCAGCACATTGGCATCTGGCTGCAGTCCCTTGGCCATGTTGGCGAAGCGACGCCGCAGGTCGGGGTCGGGAATCACCGCACAGGCCGTGGTCAACCCCGCCAGGTTGAAGGTCTTCGACGGCGACCATAGCGTCAGGGTGCGCGCCGCCAGGTCGGGGAATGCTGCGGCAAGCGGCGTATGGCGAGCGCCCTCGTGGAGCAGCAAGTCGCAATGCAGCTCATCCGAGACCACCAGCAAGTCGTGGCGCTCGACGAGCGAGGCGAGGCCGGCAAGCTCCTCTGACGACCAGACCCTGCCGGTGGGATTGTGCGGCTGGCACCAGAGCAGCAGCCGGGTGTCGGGGGTGATCGCTGCCTCCAGCGCCTCGAGATCCAGCCGCCACGGGGCGCCGGGGCGATCAGGAGCGCGCATCGCCGCCTGCTGGGCAAGCCGCCCGGTCCGCTCGGCCACGCGCAGGAACGGCGGATAAATGGGCGTCACGGTGAGCACGCCCGCGCCCGGATCGGTCAGCGCCAGGCTCGCCAGATGCAGCGCAGGCACCACGCCCGGCAGCCAGAGCTGCCACCCGGGCTCGATGGCCCAATCGTAGTGCTCGACGCTCCAGGCGCAGAGCGCCTCGCGCAGCGAGTCCGGCACCCCGCCGTAGCCGAAGACCCCGTGATCAACCCGCGCCCGGAGGGCCTCGATGACCTCGGGGGGCGAGACAAAATCCATGTCGGCGACCCATAGCGGCAGCACGTCATCACCATGACGGTGCCATTTTTGCGAGGGCCAGTGGCCACCGGAGGGGTGGCGGCGCTCCACAGGCGTGGCAAAATCGTAGTTCATGCAAGCTCCCCGACTCAGGAAAGTCATCAGATGAACGAGACCATGCCGCATGGCGGCTTCTATGCCAAGGTGCGCCGCGGCCTGCCGGCCTTGATCGGCCAATGGCGCCGGCTCGGCCAGGGCGACGAGGATCGCCTGGCGCTACTGCTCGCCGAGACCGCACGGGTGGCAAAGCTCGGCGAGCCCGAGGTCACCCCGGATGGCGAGACGCTTGGCGCCTGGAGCGCCCCGGACGGTGGTGACATCATTCCACTCTGGGCCGCTCGCACGGCTACCTTCCTGTTGGTGCAAATGCCCGCCCGCCCGGTGCCGCACGATGACGACGAGGCCTGCGCCTGGGCCTACTGCTGGCTGCGCAACCGCGCATTCGACGATTGTGCCGACGCCGAACGCGCCCTGCCCGAGCACCTGAGGGAGCCGTTGGCCGCTGCCCTCAAGGCCGCCTGGGCGGATCGCCAGGGCCAGCGTCTGGTGTAACATCGCAAGACGCGTCGGTCGCGCGTCATGGCTACCCGCCCCTACCACAAGGAACCCACGCTGATGTTCGTCCGCACCATCGAACCCGCCTTCTATGACACCGACGCGCTGGGCCATGTCAACAACACGCGGTTGCCGGCCTGGTTCGAGCTGGCACGCAATGATCTCTTCCGGCTGTTCACGCCCGACCTCGATCCACGCAAGTGGCGCCTGATCATGGCGCGAATGGAGGTCGACTATCGCGCCGAACTGCAGTACGGCCAGGAGATCGAGATCCGCACCTACCTCTCGCGCCTGGGCAACAGCTCCTTCACCGTCACCCAGGAAGCGCGGCAGAACGGTCAACTGACCAACCTCGGCCATACGGTCTTGGTGCATTTCGATCACGAGGCCAAGCGAGCCGTCCCGATCGAAGGCGCCCTGCGAGACGCCCTCACCGCCCACCTGCAACTCGCACCGGAGGAGAGATGACGCCTGCAGTCAAGGCGCTCGAGAAGGCCGGCATCCCCTTCTCGCTGGTAACCTACGATCACGACCCGCGCACCCCGGCCTTCGGCGAGGAAGCCGCCCGCATGCTGGGGTTGTCGCTCAAGGAGGTTTTCAAGACCCTGGTGGCCAGGCTCGATGATGGCCGCCTGGTGGTCGCCATCGTTCCCGTCTCCGGCCAGCTCGACCTCAAGGCGCTGGCGCGGGCCGCCGGCGCACGCAAGGCCGACATGGCCGAGCCGAGCGAGGCCGAGCGCGCCACCGGTTATGTGCTGGGCGGCATCAGCCCGCTGGGCCAGAAGAAGCGCTTGGCCAGCTTCCTCGACGCCAGCGCCGAGGCTCTCGCCGCCATGCATGTCAGCGGCGGACGCCGGGGCCTGGAAATATGTCTGGCGCCCCGTGACCTGATGCGCCTAACGGGGGCGCCATTGGCCGAGCTCGCGCGCCGTTGAGCCGAACACTGTCCACGACGGTCTGAGTGTCAGACACCGGCATTGCCGGGCCACCCACCACAGGAGCCGGTCATGGCCATTCGCTACGATCTCTGGCTGGACCCCGACAACATCGCTCGCCATCGCGCCGTGGAGGCAGACCTGATGCGCTACTTCTTGGAGCGCTTCGCCGACTATCCCCACATCCGCTTGTTCGGCGCCGATCCTTACGATTATGATGCGCCGTTCAATCGCCTCTATGACGTCCTGATGGCCCGGGCGGGTGAGTACTGCGAGCGCGAATGGCGCTATGCCCCCA
>DATISN010000181.1:0-3910 GCA_035581765.1 Halomonas sp. | reverse complement strand
GCACCTTTTCCCCTCATGCACGGCAAGGAAACATAGCAGGGAGTTATCCATGAACGAAACGGTACTCGCATTACTCGCCTTTACGCCGCTGGTACTGGCTGGCGTGCTATTGATCGGCTTTCGCGTGGCCGCCAAGGTCGCCATGCCGGTGGTCTTCGTGATCACCGCACTGATCGGTCTGCTCGCCTGGGAGATGACCTTCACCCGGGTATTGGCCTCGACCTTTCAGGGCCTGATCCTCACCATCGGGCTCTTGTGGATCATCTTCGGCGCCATCCTGCTGCTCAATACGCTGAAGCACTCAGGGGGCATCACCGCCATCCGCAACGGCTTCTCCAGCATCAGCCCCGACCGTCGCGTCCAGGCGCTGATCGTCGCCTGGCTGTTCGGTTGCTTCATCGAGGGCGCCTCTGGTTTCGGCACCCCCGCCGCCGTCGCGGCGCCGCTGATGGTCGCCCTGGGCTTCCCGGCACTGGCGGCAGTCGTGGTCGGGATGATGATCCAGTCCACCCCGGTTTCCTTCGGCGCCGTGGGCACGCCCATCGTGGTCGGTGTCACCGGCGGCCTGGACCGCGCCGGCATCGCCGAGACCCTCGAGAACGGCGGCTCCAGCTGGGATGTCTTCTTCCAGCTGGTGACCAGCGAAGTCGCCATCACCCACGGCATCGTCGGCATCCTGATGCCGTTGATCCTGGTGCTGGTGATGGTCAAGTTCTTCGGCGCCAACAAGTCGTGGACGGAAGGCTTGTCCATCGTGCCCTTCGCCCTGTTCACCGGCGTCAGCTTCGTCGTTCCCTACATGCTGGTCGGCGTCTTCCTGGGCCCGGAGTTCCCGTCGATGATCGGCGCCATGGTCGGCCTGGCCATCGTCGTGCCAGCGGCGCGCAAGGGTTTCCTGCTGCCCAAGGACACCTGGGACTTCCCGGAATCCTCCTCCTGGCCGGACGAGTGGATCGGCAACCTGCAGATCAAGGTCGACGAGATCGTCGGTAAGCCCACGATGTCGGTGTTCCGCGGCTGGACGCCCTACGTACTGCTGGCGCTGTTCCTGGTCGCCTCGCGCACCATTGAACCGCTGAAGGCCGCGCTGAACTCGCTGAGCCTCGGTTGGACCAATATCCTCGGCGAGACCGGCATCTCCGGCAGTATCGAGCCGTTCTACCTGCCCGGCGGCATCATCCTGATGGTGGTGGCGGTGACCTATTTCCTGCACCGCATGAACGCCCGCGAGATGTCGGCGGCGGTGCATGAGTCGACCAAGACCATCTTCGGCGCCGGCTTCGTGTTGATCTTCACCATTCCGATGGTGCGCATCCTGATCAACTCCGGGGTCAACGGGGCGGACCTGATGTCCATGCCAGTGGCCATGGCGCAGCTGGTGGCCGATAGCGTAGGCGGGGTCTATCCCTTCTTCGCCCCGGCCGTAGGGGCACTGGGGGCCTTCATCGCCGGCTCCAACACCGTCTCGAACCTGATGCTGGCCGACTTCCAGTTCAACGTCGCGCAGCAACTCGGGCTGTCCACCGCAATGATGGTGGCCCTCCAGGCCGTAGGCGCCGCAGCGGGCAACATGATCGCCATCCACAACGTGGTCGCGGCCTCCGCCACCGTCGGCCTGCTGGGCCGCGAGGGCACCACCATCCGCAAGACCATCCTGCCGACGATCTACTACCTCGTCTTCACCGGGATCATCGCGCTGGTGGCGTTCTACGTCATCGGTGTCACCGATCCGCTGATGCAAGTGGGCTGACCCTCAGCCGCAAACCGACACCGCCCCCACGGCCTGGCCGTGGGGGCGGTTTTCGTTTGTTCTACGGGTGTCTCTACCGCAAGGCTGAAAGGCGTGTCAGCCGATGCGCTCGAGCTCCTGGGCATGGCGCCGGCCACGCTCGACATAGCCTTGCGAATTCTTCCTCATTCCCTCCACGGCCTCGGGTGACAGCTCGCGCACGACCTTGGCCGGCGCACCCACGATCAGCGAGTTATCGGGGAAGTTTGCACCTTCCTTGACCAACGCACCCGCCCCGACCAGGCAGTTCTTGCCGATCACCGCGCCATTGAGAATCACCGCCTGAATGCCGATCAGGCTGCCGTCACCGACCGTGCAGCCGTGCAGCATGGCCTGATGCCCCACCGTCACGCCCTTGCCCACCGTGGTGGGAAAGCCGGGATCGGCATGCAGCACGGCGCCGTCCTGGATATTGCTCTCCTCGCCCACCGTCAGCGTTGCGGTATCGCCGCGCAGCACGGCCTGGTACCAGACGCTGGCACCGCGTGCCAGCGTCACATCGCCGATGACATCCGCCGTCTCGGCGACGTAGACGTCTGCATGGATGTCGGGGGTCGTGTCGCCATATTTGTAAATTGCCACTGTCTGTCTCCTTGCGTTCACACCGCTGACACCGTCTATCGCGACGCCAGCCCGCCCCCACCAGGGTGGACAGGCTATCGTGGCCAGCTATTGAGAAAAGTAGGCCTCGACGCTTGCCACCACGTGGCGCACGTCGTCCTTCGACACGTCGAGGTGGGTCACCAGGCGCGTCACCGGGGCCACCGCCATCAACACGCCGCGGGCCTCGAGAAACTCGCCGAGCCCCCCGCAATGGGCCTCGGGGAAGCTTACGAATACCATATTGGTGTCGCAGGCCAACACCTCGACACCCTCGATATTGGCCAGCCCCGCCGCCAGCTGCTCGGCATGGCGATGATCATCGGCCAGGCGCTCGACGTGGTGGTCCAGCGCATGCTGGCAGCCCGCCGCCAGGATGCCGACCTGGCGCATGCCACCGCCCAGCGTCTTGCGCCAGCGCCGCGCCCGCGCGATGAAGTCCTGGCCACCCAGCAGCAGCGACCCCACCGGCGCGCCCAGGCCCTTCGAGAAGCACAGCGACACCGTGTCGAAGCCGCGGCACAGCGATGCCAGCGGGCGTCCGCTGGCGACCGACGCGTTGAACAGCCGCGCCCCGTCCAGATGGGTGGCCAGGCCGTGCGTTCTCGCCACACCGGTCGCCCGGGTCAGGTATTCCTCGGTCATCACCTTGCCGCGGAAGGTGTTTTCCAGGGCGATCAAGCGGGTCCGCGCATGATGGATATCGTGGCCCTTGATCGCGGCACGGACCTTGTCCAACGGCAGGCTGCCATCCGCGGCATGCTCGATCGGCTGGGAATGGATGCCCCCCAGGGACGCCGCCCCGCCGCCCTCATCGCGATAGATGTGCGACTGCTGGCCGCAGATGAACTCGTCGCCGCGCTGGCAGTGCGTCATCAGGGCGGCGAGGTTGCTCTGGGTGCCCGAAGGAAAGAACAGCGCCGCGGGCAGCGCCGCTTTCTCGGCCACCGCCGCCTCGAACGCGGCCACGGTGGGGTCGTCGCCCCAGACGTCGTCGCCCACCGGCGCCTGGCTCATGGCCTGGCGCATTGCCGCGGTCGGCCGGGTGACGGTATCGCTGCGCAGATCGATCATGACAGGGCCTGCTCGAGCACGCGCGCCACATGCACGGCCGTGTGGCCGCTGCCGTCATGGATCTGATGCCGGCAGCTGGTGCCATCGGCGACCAGCACCGCATCATCACCGCGATCGCGAATCGCCGGCAGCAGCGACAGCTCGGCCATCTTCATGGAAGCCTCAAAATGCTCCTTCTCGTAGCCGAAGCTCCCCGCCATGCCGCAGCACGACGACTCGATCGTCTCGACCTCGAGGCCGGGTATCCACCCCAGCACCGTCTCGACCGGTCGCAGCGCATCGAAAGCCTTCTGGTGGCAATGACCGTGCAGCATCGCGCGCTTTTGACCGAGCGACTTGAGTTCCAGCGGCAGCTGGTCAGCCTCGCGGGCCTTGACCAGGAACTCCTCGAACAGGAAGGCCGATTCTGACAGCGCCCGTGCCTGCTCGCCGAAGCCGTACTGCAGG
>DATISN010000180.1:0-8352 GCA_035581765.1 Halomonas sp. | reverse complement strand
AAGACGATCAGAACCAGGGCGCCAGCCCCAATTTTCGGCTCAGCCAAGCGCTGAAGTGCTGCCAGCGGCTACCCGGCTCACGCTCGAGACGCACCCGCTCGCCGTCGATCTGCGTCTCCCAGAAGATGTCGCCATTATCGTCCAGCCCGACCTCATAGCTCAGCGCCGGCGCCATGCCAATCTCGGCCAATGCGTGAAAGTCGGCACTCAGGCTCTCGCTTTCGACGAGTACGCCCGTCTCGGTATTCCACCAGAGCGAGCGTGGGTCGACATTGAAGGAGCCGACGAATACCTGGTCGTCATCGAAGCCCAACGCCTTGATGTGCAGGGAAGACGTCGGGGAGCGGGCGCCCGCAAGGCCTGCCGAGTCGTCGTTCGCTTCTTGTTCAGCCCGCATCTCGAAGAGCCGGACCCCACTTGCCAGAAGCTCGGGGCGCCGCGCCGCGTAGTCGCCGTGAACCCAGGGCATATCGGAGGCGGACAAGGCGTTGGTGATGACATCGATCTTAATGCCGGACTCGGCCAGCTCGACCAGCAGCCGGGTCCCGCGTGCCAGCGGCACGAAATAGGCGGAGATGATCACCAGTCTTGAGTCGAGCGGCATCACCCGCTCGTGCAGGGCGCCGGCCAGGGTCATATCGAACCGAGGCCGGCCCGGTGTCCTGATCTTGCTCGGCGGGTCCCACAACGCCTCGCCTTTCCCCCAGTGCAGCACGCCCAGCAGGGCCTCCTTCGCCGCCACGCCTTCGTGCCCCCGCAGCGTCGCCATGCCGAGCGCCTCGTCCCGCTCGGCAAGCCGGACGCCAAGCGCATCGTGCAGGGGCTCCCAGGCGCCGGCCTCGACGCGGTGGTAGCGCCCGATCGGCCGTGCCAGGCCGTGGTTCCAGTAAAGATCGAAGCTCAGCGACAGCGCGTCCACCACCGGGCCCACCGCCAGCAGGTCAAGATCGGCGAAGTTGCGTGGGCCGCCGGCATTGAAGTACGCATCGCCCAGGTTGCGCCCGCCGGTGATCGCCACCGCGTTGTCGGTGATCCAGAGCTTGTTGTGCATTCGCCGATGCGTGCGCCGCACCTCGGGCGCCGCGGCCAATACCCAGCTCGCCAGATGCCCACGCCCGATGGCGACCGGATTGAATACCCGCACCTGGATATTAGGATGGCTGTCCAGCGCGGCCAGGCGCGCGTTCTGGCCGACCGCACCGAGATCGTCCAGCAGCAGGCGCACCTCAACCCCCCGCTCGGCGGCGTCGAGCAGGCGTCGCAGCAAGGCGTGGGTGGTCTGGCCCTCGTCGATCAGGTACGCCTGGATATCCAGGCGTCGCTCGGCTTCATCCACCAGGTGAGCTCGCACCGCAAGGGCTTCCTCGCCCTCGGCCAGCAAGGCGAAGCCGCTGTCGCCACCTTCCTCACGCGACGCCTCGCGGGTCCAGCGCCCCAGGTCGGTCGCCTCGATCTCGGCCGGGCGCAGCGCGGTGGTATGCTCGCGCGTCACCGGGTGAGTCGTGCACCCGGCGGTCAGCGCCAGCAGGCAGCAGAGAAGTACCCCCCGCAGGCCCCACGATCGTTCAGGTGGCGTCATCGATATCGGCCCGGCGCTGGTCGAGTGCCTTGCGCACCCGATTGCGCCGGTAGAGACGCACCAGGGCGATCCACAGCGCCGCCGCCACCATTGCCGCGAGCGTCCAACCCTGCCAGGGCCTGGCGGCATCTCCCATCAGCGTTTCCAGGGTAATGATAAGGATGAAGCCCAGTGCCTGACTGGCGATGGCCAGGGCGCGCAGGGTGTCGAAGGTTGATCTGGCCATGCAAGCTCCCGCCGGGGTGAGTGACAGCCTCGCACGCGGGCAGTAGGCTAGCCGTCGAGCCGTCAGTGTAGCGCGGCCACTCGCTGACGCCGACCCCCACCCCTGCTGGAGCCACTCCCCGCCATGGATGCCATCGCCCTCGGCCCCGTACTGATTTCTTTACCGCGTCTCTATGCCATTGGCGCGGCCCTGCTGCTGCTTGCCGCCAGCGCCTGGCTGCTCAGCCTGCCGCGCGGCGAACACGCCCGCTGGTTCAATGGCCTGGTCATCGTTTGGCTGGTGGGCGCTCGGCTGGGTCACGTGGCCCTCAATCTCGACGCCTACACCAACGCGCCGCTGGATATCCTCAAGATCTGGCAGCCCGGTTTCCATGGCCTGTGGGGCATGCTGGCCGCGCTGATCTGGACCGGCTGGGCGTTACGGGCCCATCTGCTGCGCCTGATCGGCGGTGCGGCGCTGGTGATCGGCGCCTCGAGCCTGTGGCTGGTACTGATGACGCTGGCGCCCCTGGGCGGGGGCATGCCCGTCGAGTCACTTCCCGACCTGGCGCTCGAGAACCTCGACGGTGAGCGCGTGGAGCTTCAGTCGTTGCGCGGTGAGCGGGTGGTGCTCAATCTCTGGGCCACCTGGTGCCCGCCCTGCCTGCGCGAGATGCCTCTGCTCGCCGAGGCCGACGCACGCGACGGCGTCACGGTGGTGGTCGTCAATCAAGGCGAAGACCTGTTGCCGGTGGTGCGCTACTTGGACGAACAGGGCCTGTCGTTTCGTCATGCCCTGCTCGACCCCAAGCAGCGACTCATGGCCATCCTGGAATCACCGGGCCTGCCGACAACCATGCTCTTCGATGCCGAGGGTCGTCCCGTGGAGCGCCATGTCGGCGAGCTGACCCGCGCCCTGCTCGACGACTGGCTGGGCCAACCCTGAGACCAAGCGAGCGCACATCGGATGCCAGCCAAATCGCCGCCGCCACGCTTAAGCCCCGACCGCCTTTGCGGTAAGATACGCCGCCCCGTCATCGCTACCGTCAAGGCTGGCGACCCGGCGCCACGTTATCCGCATCCTCCGAGGCATCATGAGCGACTTTTCACCCGGCCAACGCTGGATCAGTGACGGCGAAACCGAACTCGGCCTGGGCACCATCCTCAACGTCGACCCCCGCAGCGTCACCGTACTGTTCGGTGCCAGCCAGGAAACGCGCACCTACAGCAGCCGCCAGGCACCGCTCACCCGGGTGATCTTCGGCAACGGCGACCGCCTGGAAGCCGCCGATGGCTGGCACCTGACCGTCGATGACAGCAAGGAAGTCGCGGGGCTGATCGTCTATCTCGGCGAGGATGACCAGGGCGAGCGACGCGAGTTGCCCGAAGCGCGGCTCGCCGACAGCATGCAGTTCGACCAGGCGCGTGACCGGCTGCTCAGCGGCCAGGTCGACCGCAACGACTGGTTCGACCTGCGCTTTCGCACCCTGCACCATTACCATCGCGTCGAACAGAACCCGGCCCTCGGGCTCAGCGGACCCCGCATCGACCTGATCCCCCACCAGCTCTATATTGCCGATGAAGTGGCGCGCCGCCATGCCCCGCGGGTGCTGCTGGCCGACGAGGTCGGCCTGGGCAAGACCATCGAGGCCGGGCTGATCCTGCACCGGCTGCTGCTCACCGGACGTGCCGAGCGGGCGCTGATCCTGGTGCCGGCGAGCCTCAGTCATCAATGGCTGGTCGAACTGCTGCGCCGCTTTGCCCTCGACGTCACCCTGCTCGACGAGCAGCAGAGCCTGGCGCATGGCGAGACCAACCCCTTCGAATCCGGCCAGCTGGTGCTGGCAAGCCAGGACTGGCTGTTCGCCAATCCCGAGCGCCAGGCCCAGGCCGAGGCCTGCGAGTGGGATCTCTTGATCGTCGACGAGGCCCACCATCTCGACTGGCACCCGGAGCAGAGCGGCCCCGGCTATCACTGCGTGGAACGCCTCGCCGCCCGCGTCCCCGGCATGCTGCTGTTGACCGCCACGCCGGAACAGATGGGACTGACGAGCCACTTCGCACGCCTGCGCCTGCTCGACCCGGATCGCTATCACAGCCTCGAGCGCTTTCGCGAGGAAGAGCGGCACTACGTCGCGGTGGCTGAAGCGATCGACGCCCTGGAGCGTCTGCCGGAGAAGGCCGACGAGCGCTCCCGGGTCGCCGCGGTGATCGACGAGCCCGATAGCCTGGCGCTGCTCGATACCCTCGCCGACCCCCAGGCCAGCCCCGAACAGCACGTCGCCTCCCGCGACCAGCTGCGCGACCAGCTGCTCGACCGCCACGGCACCGGCCGGGTGATGTTTCGCAACAGCCGCCGTCATGTGGGCGGCTTTCCCGAGCGATGCCTGCATGTCAGTCGCCTCGAGTTGCCCTCTCCCTATCGTGACGTGTTGCGACGCCTCGAACGTGACGGGAATTACCTCGACGAGTTGCGGGTCGAAACCGGCCTCGACCATCCGGAGGTGCTCGTCTACCCCGACGTCATGTACCGCGCCCAGCCCCATGATCCGCCGGGCGGCGCGGCGCTCAACATCGAGCCGTGGTGGCAGTTCGACCCGCGCGTGACCTGGCTGCTGGAGCGCCTGGCCGATACCGGCGAGGACGGGTTCGCCAATGGCAAGGTGCTATTGATCGCCCACGATCGCGAGACCGCCCTGGGACTGGCGGAAGGGTTGAGGGTCCTCGGCGGCCTGCATGCCCCGGTGTTCCACGAGGGTCTGTCGCTGGTGGAGCGCGACCGCGCCGCGGCCGCCTTCGCCGATGAAGACGAAGGCTGCCAAGTGCTGGTGTGTTCGGAAATCGGTTCGGAAGGCCGCAACTTCCAGTTCTGTCGCCACCTGGTAATGTTCGACCTGCCGCTGCATCCCGACCAGCTCGAGCAGCGCATCGGCCGCCTGGATCGCATCGGCCAGCGTCACGCCATCGAGATTCATGTGCCGGTCTTTGCCGACAGCCCCGGGGAACGGCTGCTGCGCTGGTATCGGGAGGGCATGGACGCCTTCAGCGCGCCGCACGGGATCGGCAGCGAGATCTTCACGGCCTTCGGCGATGCTCTCGCCGAGAGCCTGCTCGACGCGGCGAGCCTCGAAAACGTCATCACGGAAACCCGGTTGCTGTTCGAGACGCGCCTGACCGAGCGCAACGCCGGTCGCAACCGTCTGCTCGAACTCAACGCCTGTCGTTTTGATCGCGCCGAGGCGGTGATCGACTCGATCCGCGAGCTCGACGAGGACCGTGCCCTGCCGCGCTATCTCGACCAGGCCCTGGACATCTTCGGTGTCGACAGCCAGGAACTGGGCAGAGGCATTGTGCATCTGCAGCCGGGCTCGCACATGCTCGACGGCCTGCCGGGCCTGGTGCAAGGCGAGGAGGGCTTTTCGGCGACCTACTCACGCTCCCGTGCCCTGGCCCGCGATGACGTCCAGCGGCTCTCGTGGGAGCATCCGTTGGTGCGCGAAATCATGGGGCGGATTCTCGACGGCCCCATGGGCAACACCGCCCTCGCCCTGCTCAAGCACCCCGCGATTCCCGGCGGTCGGTTGATGGTAGAGCTGATCTTCAGCACGCACTGCCCGGCGCCCAGGCATCTGCATCTCAACCGCTTCCTGCCGCCCACCGCGGTGCGCGTGCTCCTCGACGAGTCCGGCGCCAACCTCAGCAGCAAGGTCTCGTTCACCGGCCTGTCGAAGGCCCTGAAGAAAGTCAGGAAGGCCACAGCCCGCGACCTGATCCGCAGCCGTCACGACCAACTGCGCGACCTTCTCGATCAGGGCGAGGCGGAGGCGGAGCGCGAACTGCCGAGCATCGTCGAGGCCGCGCAGGGGCGCATGCGCCGCGAACTGGATACCGAACTGAGCCGGCTGGAAGCGCTGGCCCGCCACAACCCGGCCGTGCGCGAGGATGAGCTGGATGCCCTGCGCGAGGAACGCGCCGCGCTGGACGCGACCATCGACAGCGCCCGGTTGCGGCTCGATGCCGTCCGGGTGATCGTGACGGTGGGTGAGGACGACTAAAGTATGTCCGCGAGTGCCTTGTCGAGGGTCGGGAAGCGGAATTCGAAGCCGGCGTCGAGCAGCCGCTTGGGGCGCATGTCGGCGCCGGTCAGCAACAGGCGCGACATCTCGCCGAAGGCCGTCTCGAGCACGATCGCCGGCACCGGAATGCGTGCCGGCCGCCCGAGCTGTTTTGCCAGCGTGCGGGTGAATTCGGCGTTGGTGACCGGATGCGGCGCGCTGCCGTTGAAGGCGCCCGAGAGTGGCTCGTTGTCGATCAGGAAGATGATCGCTCGCACCAGATCCTCGCGATGCACCCAGGGCATGAATTGCTTGCCGTCGCCGAACCGTCCGCCGAGCCCCAGCTTGAAGGGCGGCAGCATCTTCTGCAGGCTGCCGCCGCCCGCATCGAGTACCAGGCCCAGGCGCAGGATCGCTACCCGCGTGCCGAAGTCCGCCGCTTCGCTGGCGGCGTCTTCCCAGCGTTTGCAGAGGCGATGCGCGAATTCGTCGTGCGGCACGGTCTCCTCGGTGACCATTCGATCGCCCTGGTCGCCGTAATAGCCCATGGCCGAGGCCGATACCATCACCCGCGGCGCATGACTGCCGCTCGAGCCCAGTTGTTCGCAAAGCATCACCAGGTCGCGAGTAATGTTGACGCGCGATTCGATCAGCCGCTCTTTCTGGTCATCGCTCCAGCGATGCGCCGCGATGGACTCACCGGCCAGATTGACGACCGCCTGGGGCGGCGTGTCCACGAAATCCAGGACCGAACGGCGAATGTCGGTCCCGTCGGGTAGCCGATCGCGCACCTGCTCGGGCTCCCGTGACACCACCAGCAGGCGATGCCCCGCCTCCTTGAGCCGCCGACACAGACGCTGCCCGACGAACCCGCTCCCCCCGGTGACCAACACGCGCATGGTGAATCTCCCTCGCTTCTATGCGTTATACAGCCGTTGTACACTTCTGCTAGTCTAGCGGAAAAGCCCACTGACTGCGCGAGCCCCGAATGCCTCCCACCTCCGCTATCACCGCGATCATTGGCGCCGGCATCGCTGGCCTCGCCTGCGCCCGAACCCTGCACGACGCCGGCCATGCGGTTGCGCTCTTCGACAAGGGTCGCGGGCCGGGGGGGCGGATGTCCAGTCGACATCTGCCTAGGGCATTCGTCGATCTCGGCGCCCAGTTCTTCAGCGTGCGCGATCACGCCTTCCGCCAGCAGGTGAAAGCGTGGCAGACCGCCGGTTGCGTGGCGCCCTGGCCGCAAACCCTCTGGCACGCCGATGACGCCGGCTGGCAACCGCATCGCGATGCCCTCGAACGCTTCATCGGCACCCCGCGCATGAGCAGCGTCGCCCGCCACCTGGCCCAGGGTCTTAACCTCGCGACCGGCACTCGCATCGAGCGGCTCGACCGCGACGCCGAGCGCTGGTGGCTCACCGATACCCAGGGCGAGCGCCACGGCCCCTTCGCCCGGGTGGTGATCTCGGCCCCCTCGCCTCAGGCCCAGGCACTCGTCGCCCCCCATGACGCCGCGCTTGCCGAGGCCTGCGAGGCCGTCATCCAGCGACCCTGCTGGGCGGCATGGGCACGGTTCGAGGCGCCGCTGCCGGCCCTGCCCGGCGTTGCCGATGACTGGCAGGCCGTGCGATTGCCCCCGGGGCCGCTGCGTTTCGTCAGCCGCAACGACCACAAGCCGGGGCGCGGCTCACAAGGCGAGAGCCTGAGCTTGCTGGCGCACCTGGCGTGGAGCGAGGCGAACCTCGAGGCCGAGCCCGACGATATCGCCGCGCGGCTGCTCGCGGCGTTTCGCGACGCCTTGCCAGGCGGAACCCACCTGCCCGAGCCGAGCGCGCTCGGCGCCCACCGTTGGCGCTTCGCTCAGCCCGATGTCTTCGCCCGGGGTGAAGCCGTCAATCGCGATTACCGGCTGTCGCCCGAAGGCCTCGCGCTGTGTGGCGACGGCTGGCGCGGCCCGCGAGTCGAAGACGCCTGGCTCTCGGGACGTCATCTCGGCGAGGCCCTTTGCGATGCCGCTCCCTGATCGTCGGACACCGCTTCACCGCAAGGAGACTCCCATGTCTGACGCCCACGATGCCTATCGACGACGCGTTCCTTGAAGGCACAAGTCGCTTTGGATGTTGTACATCGCCACGCAGTTGTACAAAATCATGATCAGGACTCCAGCCACCTCGATCCGGCGGGATACACGAACACAAGAGGCACAGCCGCCCATGAGTGACAAGGCGACCCATCCGGCCGATACGCCGCTTTATCCGATTCGCGAGGTGTCGCGGTTGACCGGGGTGAACTCGGTCACGCTGCGGGCCTGGGAACGGCGCTATGGCCTGATTCGCCCTCAACGCACCCCCAAGGGCCATCGCCTGTATTGCCGTGAAGACATCGAGCGCGTCGAGCGAATCCTGCAATGGCTGACCCGGGGCGTGCCGGTCAGCCAGGTCCGTGAGCTGCTCGAACAACCCGAAACGGTGGAGGCCCCGGCCCCCACCGCGGGCGACTGGCCGACTCAGCGGC
>DATISN010000179.1:0-3314 GCA_035581765.1 Halomonas sp. | reverse complement strand
TTCGCGTCATGATCAACGCCGATGCCTTCCAGTCGGCTATCAGCTTGCTGGGCAATACGCCCGAAGCCTGGCTGGTAGTACCCCCAGGACTGATTATCGGGCTGTTTTTCGGTTCGATCCCTGGCCTGTCGATTTCCATTGCCATGGCGGTCTTCTTGCCTGCCACGCTGTACATGGAATTCCTGCCGGCCATTCTGTTTCTTACCGCCATCTTCACCGGTGGCGGCTTCGGCGGGGCCATCCCCGCCATCATGCTCAACATCCCCGGCACCTCATCGGCAGTAGCCACGGCCTTCGACGGCTACCCGATGGCTCGCCGCGGCGAACATGCCCAGGCGTTGGGGATTGGCCTGATCGCCTCGGTGCTCGGCACCCTGATCGGCTACTTGCTGCTGCTGTTGACGGTGGAATCCATTTCACGCTGGGTCTTGCTGCTTGGCCCGACCGAGATGCTGGTGATCGCTCTCTGGGGGGTCACGTTGATCGCGGTACTCAACGATGCCAGCGTGTCCAAGGGCATTGCCGCCGGCATCCTCGGCATTCTGATCAGCACCGTGGGCTACAGTGATGCCGGGCAGATGCGCGGCACCTTTGGCAGCATGTACCTGCTGGATGGCATTCCGGCGATCCCGGCGTTGATCGGCTTCTTTGCCGCCTCCGAGCTGTTCAATCTGGTGGGCAAGCAGTACATCGTCGAGGACAGCCGGCTGCGGGTCGTCAGCTTTCACAAGATACTGAGTGGCATGGGAATGGCACTCGGACAACCCTTCCAACTGTTACGCGGCGGCAGCATTGGTGCAGTGATCGGGGCGATCCCCGGGGTCGGTGCCAGCATTGCCAACCTGGCCGCCTACGCCACCGCCAAACAGCGCTCTTCGGACCCGGACTCCTTCGGCAAAGGTAACCCCACAGGGCTGATTGCGGCCGAATCCGCCAACAGCAGCTCCGAGGGCGGCTCGATGATCACCCTGCTCGCCCTCGGCCTGCCCGGTGGCGCGGGTACGGCGGTGCTGCTCGGGGCCTTCGCGCTGCACAATGTGACGGGCGGGCCTCGCTTCATTCGTGAGAATTCCGACATCGTCTACGCACTGATCCTTGGCAATATTGCCCAGGCCATCATGCTGCTCGTGGTGGGAGTCGGTTTCATTTTCCTCGCCGGTTATATCGTCAAGCTGTCTCTTAAAGTGATGATTCCCATCGTCATGGTGCTCTCGGTCGTCGGCTCCTATGCCATTACCGGCAATATGGTGGGTCCCATCACTGTGGTTGTCACCGGCATCGTCGGCTGGTTGATGCGCCGCCATGGCTACCCGGTCGCGGCCACGGTGGTTGGCCTGCTGGTCGGGGGCATGGCCGAAGGCGAACTGGTACGCAGCATGCAGATCAGCGGTGGCAATATCGGTTTCATCGCGGACCGTCCCATCACGCTTGCGCTGCTCGCCCTGTTATTGATCTCGATACTGCCCAGGGTGTTTGGCGGTTTCATGAAGCGCCGTCGCGCTACTACTTGATCTGTTCGCGAGGTTTTTCTCCATGACCCAGTCACCCCTTACCCTATTCGAAAAGATCTGGCGCCAACATGTGGTGGCGAGCTCTGGTGAATTCGACCTGTTGTGGATCGACCGCCATTTCGTGCATGAAGGCTCGTTCCACGCCTTCGACAAGCTGCATAGCAGCGGGCGCGAGCTTGCTTACCCCGCGCTGACGTTCGGCATTGCCGATCATTACGTGCCCTCCAATCTCGACACCCTAGACAATGATCCCGAGGTGGCTGGAATGATCCGGCTGCTGGAGGACAATGCCACCCAGCACCAGTTGACCTACCTGGGCCTGGGACACGGGGATCGGGGCATCGTGCATGTGGCAGCACCTGAGCTGGGGCTTACCTTGCCAGGCCTGATCATCGTCTGCGGTGATTCCCACACCAGCACGCATGGCGCTTTCGGTGCCCTCGCCATGGGCATCGGCGCCACCGAGGTGGCGCATGTGCTGGCCACGCAAACGCTCTGGCAGCGCCGTCCCAAGACCATGCGCATTGAGGTGGAAGGTGAACTGGCAGAGGGCGTGACCGCCAAGGACCTTGCCCTGCACATCATTCACCAGATTGGCACCGGCGGGGCGACAGGGCACGCGGTGGAATACACCGGTACGGCCGTCAGCGCCCTGTCGATGGATGCACGCATGACCCTGTGCAACATGACCATCGAAGCGGGGGCCCGTGTCGGCATGGTGGCGCCTGACGAGACCACCTTCGCATGGCTTCGCGAGGCGCCTCAGGCGCCCAAGGACGAGGCCTGGGCGCTGGCCGAACCGCATTGGCGACGCCTTTACAGCGACTCGAATGCCCACTATGACAAGACGGTCACCATCAACGCATCGCGTGTGGCACCCCGCATCACCTGGGGCACCAGCCCCGAACAGTCGGTCGCCGTCGACGAAACCTTTGCCCCCGAAGAGAGTGACGCCAACCGCACCTCCCTGGCATATATGGGGCTTGCGGCAGGCAAACCCGTGGTTGGCCTGGCAGTTGACCAGGTGTTTATCGGCTCTTGCACCAATTCGCGCATCAGCGACCTGCGCGAGGCCGCCAGAGTGCTGGCCAAGGGCAAGGTAAAGGTACCCACGTTGATTGTCGCCGGCTCCAACCGCGTCAAGGCGCAAGCCGAGCGAGAAGGGCTGGCGACGATATTCACCACCGCCGGCGCCACCTGGGGTGAAAGTGGATGTTCGATGTGTGTGGCCATGAACGGCGATAGTGTCGAACCCGGCAAGCGTTGCGCCTCCACGAGCAATCGCAACTTCCCCGGCAGGCAGGGCCCAGGCGCTCGCACTCACCTGATGAGCCCGGCGATGGCGGCGGCCGCCGCCCTGCATGGCAAGATCGTCGACGTTCGCGACACGACCCCCGGAGAGACCGCCTCATGACGCCCGTCACGCGAGTCACTAGTCCCGCGCTGCTATTGCTCAACGACAACATCGATACCGACCAGATCATTCCGGCGCGTTTCCTGCGCAAGCCACGCAGCAGTGGTTACCACCATTACCTGCTGTATGACGCCCGCTACGACATGGACGGTAACGCAAGGCCCGATTCGCCGATCCCCGCGTCGACCCCTTCCCGCGCCATCGTTCTCGCCGGGCACAACATCGGTTGCGGCTCGTCTCGGGAAGGTGCCGTTTACGCCTTCGTCGACTACGGGGTCAAGGTCATCATCTCGACCAAAATCGCCGATATCTTCCGCAACAATGCAATCCGCAACGGCCTGTTGCCGATCATGCTAGACCCGACTGAGTTCGAGGCACTGGTACGCCAC
>DATISN010000178.1:0-1787 GCA_035581765.1 Halomonas sp. | reverse complement strand
GCAGGCACTGGCGGCAACGATCCGTCGACGATAGCCCCGCGCGTATTTCAGCAACCTGACAAGGGCAGAAAAACTCGAGGTGCTAGAGCGTGAATGATCGGCATCTGAACGCACGGCAATCCTTATGAGACGCATTTATATCGGATGCCCAGCATACCGTCATCCGGCCAATCAGGGCGTCATTAAGTTCGAAGCTCGACATCCAACGATTGAAGCTATCACGAGTTAATCTGATAGGTGGCCTCCCCCTTAGTGGCCTCCCCTTGAGAGTACGGCGACTTCGGGGCCGAGCGTGTTATCAATGCCACCGTCAGCGGCAAATTCCGGGCCAATCTGGCCGACACGCTGCTGCGTGAAAGGGGGTAAGAGCATTTCGGGTGGGACAGTTCTAAAAACGACAAGGGCTCCGCCAATTGGCGGAGCCCTTCAAGGGATGGAGTGTTTCCCAAACCCTGTCATAGTCAATACCGATCAGGCAGTGGCTTGCTGGTAGCGGCGCTCGACATCGTCCCAGTTGACGACGTTGAAGAAGGCCGCCACGTAGTCCGGACGCTTGTTCTGGTACTTCAGGTAGTACGCGTGTTCCCAGACGTCCAGGCCAAGCACCGGCGTGTTGCCATGCGACAGCGGGCTGTCCTGGTTCAGGGTGTTTTCCACCACCAGCTTGCCCTGAGGATTCACGCTGAGCCAAGCCCAGCCGCTACCGAAACGGCCTAGCGCGGCCTTGGTAAAGGCATCCTTGAAGGCGTCAAAACCACCCAGTTCGGCATCGATGGCCTCGGCAACCTTGCCTTTCGGGGCACCACCGCCATTCGGCGACAGGACCTGCCAGAAGAAGGAGTGGTTTGAGTGGCCACCACCGTTGTTGATCACCGGCTGGCGCTTGTCCTCGGGGACGCGGTCCAGGCTGGTCAGCAGCTCATCGACGGGTACATCTTCAAGCCCCGTGCCTTCCAGCGCACCGTTGAGGTTATTGATATACGTCTGGTGGTGCTTGGAGTGGTGAATCTCCATGGTCATCGCATCGATATGCGGTTCCAGAGCGTCGTATGCATAGGGCAGATCGGGGAGCGTATGTGCCATTGAGTGGCCTCCTTGTGTTGGGGTGAAAACGTGTTGCCACGAAATCTGAGTACCTACACTAGATGCGGACGCGGGACCCGGATTTCAACCGCTGTCTGGATATGTAAATAATTCCCGCCAGCCAACTCGGCTCTCGGCCGGCTTCCCGGGCGACACAAGTCCCACGCATTAACCCAGCGAAACAGTCAGCTAAGCCTAGATGACCGGCCAGGCCCTTGCCAAAGAAAACGCCGACCCGGTGAAAGGATCGGCGTGTCTGACGCTGAAGGGCGACTCCTGGAGCTTCTGCTCGATCTCCCGAAGGCCTTGGAACGGTCACCCATCAGGCCGCTGGCTATCGAGAGCGCGACCTGGAAGATCCCGATCTTGCCTACAGCTTGCGTTCCAGCTCGGGCAGGATCTCGAACAAGTCACCGACCAGGCCGTAATCCGCCACCTGGAAGATCGGCGCCTCCTCGTCCTTGTTGATGGCGACGATCACCTTGGAGTCCTTCATGCCCGCCAGGTGCTGGATGGCCCCGCTGATGCCCACGGCAATATAGAGGTCCGGGGCGACGATCTTGCCGGTCTGACCGACCTGCATGTCGTTGGGCACGAAGCCGGCGTCGACCGCGGCCCGCGAGGCGCCGATGGCGGCACCCAGCTTGTCGGCGATGCCCTCGAGCAGCTTGAAGTTCTCGCCGTTGCCCATGCCGCGGCCCCCG
>DATISN010000177.1:0-22572 GCA_035581765.1 Halomonas sp. | reverse complement strand
CTGCGGGCGCTTCCCGGCGTGGTTGACGTCCACGACCTGCATGTCTGGGCGATGAGCACCTCGGACAACGCGCTCACTGCCCACCTGGTCATCAACGAGGACCGTCTCGACCGCGATGCCTTGCTTGAGCAGGCCACGGTGATGCTTCATGAGCGTTTCGAGATACGCCATAGCGTGCTGCAACAGGAATCCAGGGAGTACGCCGCCGGATGCCCCATGGGTGAGCGGTGCTAAGCATCGACCAGCCCCGCAGCCCGCAACCGGTCCCTCAGTCGCTGGTTTTCCTCGATCAAGTCGGTCGCCAGGGCGGCGAGCTCGGGCGCTGCCTCGAAGTCACGTTCAAGCTGACACATCCGTCGGGCACGGGTCAGGTCACGACTGGTGAAGCGCCAGCGCGCCACATAAGGCGAACCATCGGCCAGCAAGCCGCTCTCGATGCGCTCGACGATCCAATCGGTTTCCACCGAGCAGGCGCGGGCCAGATCTTCGAGGCTCAGGGTCGCTTCGTCGATCAATTCACCGCTGACGATACGCTGCTGCGCCATGTCCTAGCCTCCCCTGCGTTGGCGCGGATCAAAAGCGAGTTCATGCGCCATGGTCTTATACAGTTCCCGTGCCTTGTCGGTATCGGCCGGGGGCAGCACCACCTGAAGTTCCACATAAAGATCACCCGGCTCCGGCCCTGGGATACCCCGCCCCTTCAGGCGCAATCTGCGCCCGGTCTGTGATCCGGCAGGCACCTTGAGTTTCACCACTCCCGAAGGGGTCGAGGTCTCGATGCTGGCCCCCAGCGCGGCCTCCCAGGGTGTCACCGGTACCGTTTGATACACCTCCCGCCCCTCGACCCGATATCGCGAATCCGGCGTGAAGTGGATCTCCAGGTACAGGTCACCCGCCGGGCCACCGCCGACGCCGGGGCTGCCCTGCCCCGTCAGGCGGATATGCTGGCCCTCCTTGACGCCCTTGGGGATACGCACGCTCAGGGTGTGTTCACGGGAGACCACACGGCCTTGTGCGTCGACCTGTGGCACTTGCAGGGTGATCGACCGGGTCGCGCCCTGGAAGGCGTCCGCCAGGTCGATGAAGACCTTGGCGTGACGATCCTCACCGCGCATCTGATAGCTTCGGCCTCCTCGCCCTGCCCGGCCGCCTTGTCCAAAGAGGTTGGCGAAGAAGTCACTGAACCCACCGAGATCGGCCTCCTCGAAACCACGACCGCGGAATTCGAAGCCCGCATCCCAGTCGGGGGGTGGCTGGAAATCCTGTCCCGACCGATACTGCTGGGCCAGCTGGTCATAGGCGAGGCGCTTCTCCGGATCGGACAGCACCGCCTTGGCCTCGTTGATCTCCTGCATGCGCTGTTCGGCTTCGGGCTCCTTGCTGACATCGGGATGAAACTTGCGCGCCAGCTTACGGTAGGCTTTCTTGATGTCTTCGGCCGTCGCGGTCTTCGCCACGCCGAGCACCTGGTAGTAGTCCTTGAATTCCACGTGTGAAAGCTCCGGCAAAGGCCATCACCATCCAGAAGCATGATGACGCGGGTACCGCTCCTGAAGTGAACCAGCAGTTTGTCTCAAGGCTAGTCGAAAATGACCGAGGCGGGTGGAGAGCTGACCGTAAAAAGAGGAGTTGTGGAAGGAGAGGTAGTTCGAGGAGAAGTCGTTCAAGGAGAAAAGGAAAGCCGCCTACGCATCAGCACATTGCCAGGCGACGATCGGGCCGGTTGCCCATGCCGACGAGACGGGCCTGCAGCCCAGCAAGGCGCTCGACCTGACCCTTCTCGGCGGCCAGCAGCACTTCGCTGACCCAGTCCGGCACCACGTCGGAGAGGCGATAGTAGACCCACTGACCGTCGCGGCGGTCGCTAAGCAGACCACAGTTGCGCAGTTGAGCCAGGTGACGCGACACCTTGGGCTGGGATTCCTCCAGGGCGTAAGTCATCTCGCAGACGCATAATTCCTCTTCGCAGCGAATCAGCAGCGTCAACATCAGCCGCGTCTCATCGCCCAGGCACTTGAATAGTCTTGCGGGGTCAAGAAGAACCAAGGGTTGTCCCCTCATGGTCAAATAAAGAAAGTATGTTACGTCAAACCGACCCGACCCGACAGCAACTGTGGGTCGCGGAGGCGTCAGGTGGGTCGGCGGATCACCAACAGTGCCAGACAAGCCCCCAGCATCAGCCCCGAGGTGAGCCACAGCGCCCCCGTCCCGTTCGACTCGAGCAGCAGGCCAAAAGCCAACGGCGCTCCGGCCTGGGCCAAACGGGCAGGCGCGATAATCAGCCCTTGGCGACGCCCAAAGCCTCGTGGACCAAAGAGTGTCAAGGGCAAGGTGCCCGAGGCAATGGTCATCATGCCATTGCCTGCTCCGTGCAGCAGGGCGAAGCCCGCGGCCGGCATGCCGAACAGGCTGAAAAACACCGCGCCTAATGGGTGTAGCAGGGTAGCCAGTCGCGCCGAGAGCAGTGGATGAAAGTGGCGCAGCAACGCGAATTCACCCAGACGTGCCGCCACCTGAGCCGGCCCCACCAGGGCAGCAGCGGCCACCGCCACCGACAGGGAAACCCCGCTCTCTTGCAGTAACCCGGGCAGATGGGCGGCCATGGCAGTAGAAACGAACCAGCCGGCGGCGAACACATAAGCCAATAGCGCCATGGCAAGCCGCGGCCGCTTCGGTATTGGCGGAGACTCGGCGTCGCTTGATTCGAGCTGCTCGATGGCGCTCGCCTTTGGCAGCCACCCGTTCAGCGGCAGTCCCAGCGCCAGATGCAATCCCGCCCAGGCCAGGCAGGCTCCACGCCATCCGAACTCGGCTTCCAGCCAGGTGGAAAGGGGCCAACCGATGGTGCTGGCGAATCCGGCGATTAGGGTAACCCCGGTAATCGAAGCTCGTGCCCGGCGCCCCAGCAGTCTGCCCAAGGTGGCAAAGGCGGCATCATAAAGCCCCATGGCCATGCCGATACCGGTCACTATCCAGGCGAGGTACAGCGTGATCATCCCCTGGGCGAGAGCCATCAGTACCAGCCCTGTGGCCAGTACCAGATTGGAGGCCACCAGCATGCCTCGCCCGCCTACACTGTCGATTCGGCGACCCACGAAAGGACCCAGTATGGCCGAGATCACCAGCGCAGCTGAGAAAGCCGCAAAGACCCATGAAGATGAGACGCCGAACTCACTTGCCATGGGGGCGGCGAGTATCGCCGGCAGGTAGTAACTGGAAGCCCAGGCCAGTGTCTGGCTGGTACCGAGCCGCGTGGCCAACGCCAGGTTAACAGGAAGCGTCATGCCGTCTGGCGAGGCAATGCCAGCGCCATCAACGCACTCGCGGCCACCAACGCCGAGGAGACCATCAGGCAGGCGGCAAGCCCATGGCTCATGTAGAGCCAGCCCGACAACAGCGTACCCAACAGGCGCCCCATGGCATTGGCCATGTAGTAGAAGCCGACGTCCATCGACACCCCATCGGCGCGCGCATAGTGAACGATCAGGTAGCTGTGCCAGCTCGAATTGATGGCGAACAGCACACCGAAGGCGAGCAGCCCTGCCACCAGCCAACCCACCTCGGCCAGGGGCAAAAGGGCCAGCAGCGCCGGCAGGCCGGCAAGCGCCAGCGCCCAGGACACCGTGACGCCGCGCGCACCGCCCTTGATCAGCCCCGTCAGGCGCGGCGCCTGGGTCTGGACGCCACCGTAGCCGATCACCCAGATGGCCAGCAGGCCGCCCACCGTCCAGTGGCTCCAGCCGTGCTGGTCATACAGGAACACCGGCAAGGCAACCACGAACCACACGTCCCGCGAGGCAAACAGACACAGCCGCGCCGCCGACAGCACGTTGATAGCCCGTGACTTGGAAAACACCTCGGAGAACTTGGGCTTTACCTTCTGGCGGCCGAGGTCCGCCCGCAGCCGCCACAGCGACAGCCCCAGCACCACCGCCAGGAGCGATGCCATGATCACCATCGCGCCACGAAAACCGATCAGTGTCAGCAACACACCGCCAAGGAAGAAGCCGGCGCCCTTGAGCGCATTCTTCGAGCCGGTGAGTATCGCCACCCAGCGGTAGAGCGCACTCTGGGCACTGGCGCTGTCTTTCGGCACCAGCACCTTGACCGCACTCTTGGCGCTCATCTTGTTGAGATCCTTGGCGATCCCCGACAAGGCCTGAGCGGCCATCACCCACGGCACGGTAAGCGCCGCGGCGGGCACCATCAGCATCGACAGGGCCAGTATCTGCAGCGCCAGGCCGGCATTCATGGTGCGATTGAGGCCCAGCCGCGCGCCCAGCCAGCCACCCACCAGATTGGT
Source organism: Halomonas sp. (assembly GCA_035581765.1). Classification (GTDB taxonomy): domain Bacteria; phylum Pseudomonadota; class Gammaproteobacteria; order Pseudomonadales; family Halomonadaceae; genus Halomonas. The sequence goes on along the minus strand of DATISN010000177.1, from coordinate 18,269 downwards.
GACCACGCCGAAGGCCTCGTAGAAGAGGAACAGCATGGCCACTTCCAGCGGCGAGTAGCCCAGTTGGTGGAAATGCAGCACCACCAACATCCGCAGGGCGCCATCGGTGAGCGTGAAGGCCCAGTAGTTGCCGGTGATTAGCAGGTACTGGCGCACCTCAAAGGGCAACGCCTTGAGTCGAGCGGGGAGTGTCACGGCGTCAGCCACGTCCCACCTTCAGGGCCAGCTCGGCGGTACGGTTGGCATAGCCCCACTCGTTGTCATACCAGGCATAGAGCTTGAGCTGGGTGCCGTTGATGACCATCGTCGAGAGTGCGTCAATGATCGAGCTGCGCGGGTCGGTGCGGTAGTCGATGGACACCAGCGGGCGCTCCTCATAGCCAAGAATGCCGGCGAGCTCACCCTCCGCGGCGGTCTTGAGCGCGGCATTGACCTCCTCCACCGTGACCTCGCGCTCGAGCTCGAAGACCATGTCGGTGAGCGAGGCGTTGGCCAGCGGCACGCGCACGGCGTGGCCGTTCAGCTTGCCGGTGAGTTCGGGAAAGATCGCCGTGATCGCCTTGGCCGAGCCGGTGGTGGTCGGAATCAGACTCATGCCGCAGGCCCGCGAGCGACGCAAATCGGGTTTGCGGGGCGAGCTGGGGGTATCCAGGATGACCTGGGTGTTGGTGATGTCATGTACCGTGGTCATCGAGCCGTGGCGAATGCCATAGGTCTCGTGGATGACCTTGACCACCGGAGCCAGGCAGTTGGTGGTACAACTCGCCGCAGTGACTATGCGGTGCCGCGAGGGTTGATACAGGTCGTCATTGACCCCCACCACCACGTTGAGTACATCTTCGTCCTTGAGCGGTGCGCTGACCACCACGCGCGCCACGCCCTGATCGAAATAAGGCGCCAGCTGCGCGCTCTTCTTGACGGTACCCGAGGCCTCGATCACCACGTCGCACTGCGACCAGTCACTATCGCCGAGGCCACGATTGGCGCTGAACGCGATCGCATGATCATCGATAATAATGGCGTCGTCCTCGGCGCGGATGCCCTGCCCCGGCGACCAGCGACCATGCACCGAGTCGAATTCGAGCAGATGTGCAAAGGTGGCGGCCTTGCCACCCGGATCGTTGACGCGCACCAGCGCCACCTCGGGCAATGACTGAAGACAGCGCAGCGTCAGCCGCCCGATGCGCCCCAGACCGTTGATACCGATTCGTAATGCCATGATGACTCTCGATAGCGAATAAGAGGGTTAGCACTAACCCGATAGAGGATCAGCCCCGATAGCGGATCAGCGCTGGATATCGTCACGCGCCTTGATTTGCAACCAGAGCGTCAGGCGGCGGCTAATCTCGCTTAGCGCCTGCTCATAGGCATTCTGGCGCGCGATGAGCCGTGGGTCGCGGATGTCCCAGTAGAGATGCTCGTCGCTGCTGCCCTGCCAGTCGCGACATGCCTGCTGCGCCTTGTCGCACAGCACGATGACGGCATCGAAATGCTCGCCGGCGAAATCATCCAGCGACTTGCTGGCCAGCCCTTCGCTGGCGATGCCGTGCTTCTCCAGCGCCGCCAGCGTCAAGGCATGCGGTTGGTCCGGCTCGGTGCCTGCACTGAAGGCGTCATAGCGATCCCCGGCCATATGGCGAAGCAGCGCCTCGCCCATAAGCGATCGGGCGGAATTGGCATTGCAGAGGAAAAGCACTCGCTGCTTGGACATGACATCGGCTCCCGGATATATGGAATTTCATATATAGCGCATGAAGATGTCAACTCTGTGACAGCAACACCCAAACGAGACGGCGGGAAAGCCTGCGCCTTCCCGCCGTTTTTGTTGCCGGCATCAGATGTCAGCCATATCGTCCGGTGATGTAATCCTCGGCCTTCTTGGTGTGTGGGTTGGAGAACATCGTCCGCGTGTCGTTGTACTCGATGATCTCGCCCAGATGGAAAAACGCCGTGTAGTCGGCCACCCGGGCGGCCTGCTGCATGTTGTGGGTCACGGTGATGATGGTGAACTGCTTCTTGAGCTTGTCCATCAGGTCTTCGATGGTGGCGGTGGAGATGGGGTCCAGCGCCGAGGTGGGCTCATCCATCAGGATGATATCGGGCTGTACGGCAATCGCGCGCGCGATACACAGGCGCTGCTGCTGGCCGCCGGAAAGCGAGGTGCCCGGCTGTTGCAGCTTGTCCTTGACCTCTTCCCAGAGGCCGGCCTCACGCAGGGCATGCTCCACCAGCTCATCCTGTTCGGCCTTGCGGCTGACCAGGTCGTGCATGCGCGGTGCGTAGGCGACATTCTCGAAGATCGACTTGGGAAACGGGTTGGGCTTCTGGAAGACCATGCCCACGCGCTTTCGCAGCGCCACTTCATCCATCTTGGCGGCATTGACGTCGCGCCCGTCCATCTCGACCAGCCCCTCGAGACGCACGCCGGGAATGAGGTCATTCATGCGATTGAGGCAACGCAGAAAGGTCGACTTCCCGCAACCGGAAGGCCCGATCAGGGCCGTCACGTTCTTCTGATAGATATCGATATTGAGCTTGTTCAGCGCCTGGCTCTCGCCATACCAGAGGCTGAGGTCGCGCACACGGATACTCAGCTCATGGCCGGCATCCGGATTGCGGCGCACCGGCTGGCCGGTTTCCTGAGTGGAACTTTCGTGGCGTGACATCGGCGCGGTACTCCGCTCGGCAATGTGCATGTTCATCAGAGGATATCCTGTGTCGGTAAGGTGGCTACCAGCGACGCTCGAATTTCTTGCGCAGTATCACCGCCGTGGCATTGAGGAAGATCAGGATCGACAGCAGCACCAGGATGCCGCCGGCGGTCTTCTCTACGAAGGCGCGTTCCGGCTCGCCGGACCAGGTAAAAACCTGTGCCGGCAGTACCGTGGCCGCCTGGGTAAAAGATGCCCCCACGTCCGGAATGAAGGCCACCATGCCGACGATGATCAGCGGTGCGGTTTCGCCCATCGCCTGGGCCAGGCCGATGATCGACCCCGTCATGATGCCCGGCATGGCGAGCGGCAGCACATGGTCACGCACCACCTGCCAGCGCGAGCAACCCACGCCGAAGGCCGCATGGCGGATGGAGTCGGGCACGCTGCGCAGTGCCGTGCGCGTGGCGATGATGATGACCGGCAGGGTCATCAGGGCCAGCGTCATGCCGCCTACCAACGGCGACGAGCGGGGTACGCCAAAGAAGTTGATAAAGATCGCCAGACCCAGCAGGCCGAACAGGATCGAGGGTATTGCCGCAAGGTTGTTGATATTGATTTCGATGAGCTGCGTCAGGCGATTGTCGGGCGCAAACTCCTCGAGGTAGAGCGCCGTCATCACCCCGATCGGAAAGGCGATGGCCAGGGTGACCAGCATGGTCAGCACCGTACCCACGGCCGCGGAGAGGATGCCCGCACGCTCCGCCATCTTCGAATCGCCATTGGCGAAGAAGGTGGTATTGAACTTCAGGGATACCTGGCCATTGTCGACACGCTCGTCGATCGCGGCTTTTTCTTCATCATTCAACTGGTTGCGGTGGCCCTTGAGATACTGATCCACCTCGCTGTTGGTCAGCACCCAGCGCTGCTCGGTGGTGCCCAGCAAGTCGGGGTCGTCACGGATCATGCCCGGTATCAGACGCTCGAAGGTGCGGCTGACCAGGGGCGCGATGTCGGGGTCCATTGCCGCTCTACCCATGCGTTGGGCATCTTCGTTGTAGTCGATCTCAATCTGTACGTAGGCCTGCTGGAACGCCGGCAGTCCCTTGCTGAGCATGTCGGCGAAAAACAGCACCAGGAAAAGACCGGCCAGCCCCAGCGACCCCATGGAGATCCACTTCAGCCGTGCCGACTTGCGATGACGGCCCTTGAGCTGGGCGCTGATGTCGTCGAAGGATTGACTCATCTGCGGGTTCCTCGGCGTTACAGGTTGTTGACGCGATATTTATCGCGAAAGCGACGAATCATGATGACCGACACCAGGTTGAGACTAAGCGTGACGGCGAACAGCACCAGCCCCAATGCGAAGGCCGAGAGCGTCTCGGCACTCTCGAACTCGAGATCACCGGTCAAGGCGGCAACGATGCGCACCGTGACGGTGGTCATGTCTTCCAGCGGGTTGGCGGTCAAGTTGGGGCGCATGCCGGCCGCCATCACCACGATCATGGTCTCGCCCAGCGCCCGCGATACCGCCAGCAGCGAGGCGGAAATGATCCCCGGCAATGCCGCCGGAATGACCACATCGCGGATGGTCTCGCCCTTGGTCATGCCCAGTGCCAGGGAGCCCTGGCGCATGCTGTCGGGAACCGAGTTGATCACATCGTCTGAGAGCGACGAAATAAACGGGATAATCATGATCCCCATGACCACCCCCGGCGCCACGGCATTGTTGTATGACGCATCGAGACCCAGGAAGCCCGCCACATTGACGATGATCGGCGCCACGGTGATCGCGGCGAAGAAACCGTAGACCACGGTAGGGATGCCGGCCAGCACTTCCAGGGTCGGCTTGGCCAGCGTGCGTACCCGGGTCGGCGCGAACTCCGACATATAGATGGCCGACAGCAGGCCGACGGGAATCGCCACCAGCATGGCGATGCCGGTGATCATGAAGGTGCCGGCGAACAAAGGTACCGAACCGAAGGTTGCCCCGCCGCTGCTCTCGTCGCCGCGGCCCGCGGAGGCCAGAAAGCTGTCGCCTGGGTTCCAGACGGTGCCGGTGATGAACTCCCAGAAGCTGTGCATCTGGAAGAAGCGCAAGGCCTCGAAGACGATGGAAAAGAGGATCCCGAACGTGGTGAAGATCGAGATCATGGCGGCAGCCACCAGGACCCAGCGAATCACGCGCTCGATGGCCTGGCGGGCATGAAAGTCGGGGCGCACCTGCATCATCCCGACCATCAGGCCGGCCGCCGCGACCAATAGGCTAGCGGCCAGCAGATAAGGTGTGGGAATCTCGGCGCCCAGCAGCAGCATCAGGAAGGCCCCGACCGCGCTAACCAACAGCGCCGGACCTGCCGTGGCAACGACGGCGAACCAGGCATACTGATCGGGCTGGGCATACATCGCGGCGCCTGCGGCCCGCACTCGCGCTGCCTTGGCACGGCCCAGGAAGAAGGCTACCAGACCCAGCAGCAACACGGCGCCGCTGAACAGTGCAAGGAGATAATTGGTCTGCATAGGATTCTCTCGATGAATGTCGACGGCAGCCAGGCTGCCGGAACGAGATTCGGCCGGCAACCCGAAGCTGCCGGCCGAATCAGGCATCCCTGCCTGTCATGTCAAGGCTTACTCAAGATCGGAAAGCTGCAGTTTGGCACGATCCGCGACCTTCTCGCGGGTCTGCTCACGCTCGGCCTCGGGCAGCGGAATCAGGCCGATGTCCATCAGGTAGCCGCCCTCGCCGATCATGGTCTCCGAGACGAACATGTCAACGTATTCGTACATCGGCGGCACTTCATCAGCATGCTGGTTCTTGACGTAGAACCACAGTGAGCGGGCGATCGGGTAGTCGCCGGCGCTGATCGCCTCGACTTCGGGCTCGACGCCGTCGATGCTGGCGGCGATCAGAGTGTTGGTGTTTTCGGCCAGGAATGAATAGCCGAAGATGCCGAAGGCGCCGGTATCTTCGCTGAGGCGCTGGACGATCAGGTTGTCATTCTCGCCAGCGTCGATGTAGACGCCATCGGAACGAATGTCAGTGTAGCCTTCACCGCCGTAAGCCTCCATTTCCTCGGAGGGGACTTCCATGGCGAGCTCTTCGAAGGCGTCGCGGGTACCGGAAGTGGTGGGCGGGCCGTAGATGGAGATTTCACGATCCGGCAGGGAGGAATCGATATCGCTCCAGTTGGTGTAGGGGTTGTCGACCAGCTCGCCATCTACCGGCACTTGGGCGGCCACCGCCAGGAAGAGCTGCTCGAGGGTGAGGTCCATCGCTTCGTTCTCGCTGGACTGGGCAACCACGATGCCGTCGGAGCCGATCTTGACCTCGGTCACGTCGGTCACGTCGTTTTCTTCACAGCGCTCGAACTCGGAGGCCTTGATGCGACGCGAGGCATTGGAGATGTCGGGCGTGCCTTCGCCGACGCCGTTACAGAACAGGCGAATCCCACCGCCTGAACCGGTGGACTCGATGACCGGAGTCGGATATTCGGTAGTGGCACCGAACTCCTCAGTCACATAGCTGGCGAACGGGTAGACGGTGCTGGAGCCGACGATGCGAATCTGATCGCGGGCCTGGGCAACGCCGACGACGCCGATCACGGCGGCGGCAATGGCCGTTGTCTTCAATGCGCGGTTCTTGAGGATGCGGTTCATGCGTGTCACTCCTGTCAATGAAAGGTGTCTGGCCTTCGCAAGGCACACATTGCCGCAGGAAAGTGACAGCTTCATGACAGAGTAAAACGAATTTCTGATTTCAACCAAAGGTTACCCATGGTCAGTCGGTTGTCGTTCGACCGGACAGCCAACGCAGGCCGATATTACCCACCAAGGCCGTTGTCAGCATGGTCAGCACCATCGGCCAGGCACTGTCGATCTCGAAGGCGCCGACCACCACCCCGGCCAGGGCTCCGCAACTGAACTGTACGCTGCCCAGCAGTGCCGTGGCGGTGGCACTCATGTGGCTGAACTGCTCCAGTACCGAGGAGATGGCATTGGGCGCGATGAGCCCGATCACGCCCATGAACAGCATGATCAACGGCACCACCGTCATCAGGCTGTCCTGCCCGGTCGCCACCAGCGCCACCAGGCAAAGCGCGACGAGACACTGCACGGTGAGGCCCAGCCGCATGTTCCGCTGGGGGCTACGGCGGCGCAGCAAACGAATGTTCAGGCGGTTGGAGGCGGCCATGACCACCACATTGCCGCCAAACACCACGGGATAGACGGCGGGCGACAAGCCGTAATAGTCCAGATAGAGAAACGGCGAGGCGGTCACGAAGGCAAACATGCCGGCGAAGGCGGAGGACACCGCACAAATATAGCCCATCGCCTCGCGATGCCTGAGCACGCTGGCATAGTTGCGCAGGATCTGGCGCGGCGAGGCGACGGGCGAATCGACAGGGCGGGTCTCGGGCAGCTGTGTGCCCATCAGCCACATCAGGAAAGCGGCATAGACGGCGAGGAAGACGAAGATCAACCACCAGTCGGCGAGATAGAGCAGCCCACTGCCCACGGCCGGCGCTACCAGGGGGGCAAGCATCATGATCATCGCCATCGTCGACATCACCTTGGCCGCTTCGCGGCCCCGGAAACAGTCGCGCACGATGGCCGCCGAATTGACCACGCACGCCCCACCGCCCAGGCCCTGCAAGAATCGCCAGGTCCAAAGCTGATGCAGGCTCGTCACCTGGGTGATCGCCAGACTGACCACAAGGAAGAACCCCAACCCGATAAGCAGCACCGGCTTGCGTCCCAGGCGATCCGACATGGGGCCACCGGTCAGTTGGCCAAGGGCGAAGCCTAGCAGGAAGACGCTGATCGACAGTTCAGTGTGGTGCAGGCTGGCCCCGACGCTCTCGGCCAGCGCCGCCATGGCGGGTAGATAGGCATCGATGGCAAAGGGCGCGAGCGCGGTGTTGGCCGCCACCAGCAACGCGACGCGGCGGGCGTTCAGGGGCAAAAGACCTCCTCGGCAAGCACCAAAACGGGGGATTTTAGATAGGCCGCTAATCATACGCCATCCGCCCTCGCCTGTCGGCGCCTATCGGCGGTGATCCGCCCTTGCTACCATCGGTCCTTCCCCTCCAACGAGAAGAGCCTTTTCATGGAAGACGACCTGCTGTCCCAGCTCAAGCAGATGACCACGGTGGTAGCGGACACCGGAGACATCGAGGCAATCCGTCGATTCCAGCCCACCGATGCCACGACCAACCCGTCCCTGATCCTGCAGGCCGCCCAACAGGCCGCACGACGCCAGCGCCTGGGCGAGATCGCCCGTCAAGCCGCGGATATCGACGATGCTCTCGATGCCGTGGCAGTCGAGATCGGCAGCGAGATCAGTGCCCTGGTGCCGGGCTATGTCTCGACCGAAGTCAGTGCTCGGCTCTCCTTCGACACCGAAGCGACCCTGGCACGCGCGCACTCGTTGATCGACCGCTACGCACGCCACGGGGTGGCGCCCGAGCGTATCCTGATCAAGATTGCCTCCACCTGGGAAGGCATCCGCGCCGCCCGCCAACTCGAACGCGAGGGTATCCATACCAATCTCACCCTGCTGTTTGGCCTGGCGCAGGCACGCGCCTGCGCGGATGCCGGGGTGACGCTGGTGTCGCCGTTCGTCGGGCGTATTCTCGACTGGCACAAGGCACGGGAACCAGACGCCGACTTCAGCGGCGAGCTCGACCCCGGGGTGCAATCGGTGAAAGCCATCTATGAGCACTACAAGGGGCACGGCTACCAGACCATCGTCATGGGTGCGAGCTTTCGCAACGCCGGCGAGATCGCGGCGCTGGCCGGTTGCGACCGCCTGACCATTTCCCCCACCCTGCTGGGTGAACTCGAGGAGACTCGCGCGCCGCTGACGCGTCGGCTGGCACCGCTCGACGCTGAAACGCGAGCCCCCGAGCCCCAGGATGAAGGCGATTTCCGCTGGGCAATGAACGAGGATGCCATGGCGACCGAGAAGCTCGCCGAGGGCATCCGTAAATTCATGGCGGATCAGCGCAAACTGGAAGCCCTGCTGGGCACGCTGCGCACTGAATGATAGAGGCGGCCGCCTCTTTTCTGCGGGGCGTCAGTGCGGAGGAGAGGCCGCTTCCTGGGACTCGAGCATTTCAACCAACGGCTGAAATTCTTCGCGGTTGTGCTCGCTCATGCGCATGAGGATGCGGTGGGCCTCCAGGATGCGCTGGCGAAGCCCATCCACGTCGGCCGGTATTTCGTCCAGCACGCTCAACTCGCTGGGTTCGGTGATCGGCGCTTCCACCAACGTGAAATAACGGGAAAATCCCATGACATCCAGCATGCGCTGGACATCGGGATTATCGGCAACGATGGTCGGCGGCTGTTCCAGCCTGCCCTGTACCGCCATGGCCACCTTGGCGAGAAAGCCAAGGGCGGTGGAATCCACATTGGTGGTCTTGCGCAGGTCGATCATCACCGCCTTGAGGCCCGGCACTTCGGCGAGTCGCTCGGCCTGGCTGTCCAGCGTGGCAGACAGGGTCAAGCGCACGTCACCGCAGAGCCGAAGCACGAATACACCAGAATCGAACGCTGCTTTTATGCGCCCTTCATGAATTTGCATCGCCAAATCCGCTCAACATCATGATCGTCAGATCGTCGGGGAGTTTTTCATGCCCCGGGCCACTCTCGGCGACACTTTCATCGTCATCGGAGAGATCCTCGAGAAACAAACCGCTACGCAGGTCCTCCAGTGTCTCACTGTCGAGAACCCGCGTCTCAAGCTCCTTGAGGCGCTTGTCGAGCGTTTCACCCGGCAAGCATTCCAGTATTCCATCCGAACACAACCAGAGGCGGAAGTTCTCGGGCAGTTCACACCCCAGTTGCGGATAGGCAACACCGGGAAACAACCCCACCGGCATTCCCTCGCCTGGCAGTGAATGGACGGTGCCGTTTGCCACCATCATCGGCATGGGCAGCTGCGCGCCAAGCGAATAGTGAAGATAGCGGCGCTGCTGGTCAATCACCCCGACGAAAAGGGTGGCATGCTTGCCGATACCGGCATCGAGCAGTTCCTGGTTGAGTTCTCCCAGCCAGTGCGGTGCCAGCGCCTCGGGATGGCTGCCATCCCATTCGTTCTGCCACCGGTTGGAAAGATACTTCAGCAGCACCGTCACGAACGCCGATGAGGCGCCATGCCCCGATACATCGGCAAAATAGAACAGCGTATAACGCTCATTGAAGCGTTGGAAGTCCAGAAAGTCACCGGAGAGATACAACGAGGGGGCTAGCCAATAGTCGCAGGTGATCTGACCCACGGTCTGCGGCCGTGGCGGTAACAGCTTGCGTTGTATCTGGCCCCCGGCCTGTTGATCGAGGCGCAGCATCGCCAGGTGCGTCTCGAGACTCTCGTTGAGCTCCTCCAGGTTTTCGTTGAGCTGGGCCAGACGAACGCGGTCATGATCACGCTCCGCGGCCAAGCGGTGCACCTCGATGGCCTTGCCGATCATGCGCCGCAGCAGGGGCCCATGACGCAGCGGGGCGATGATGTAATCCACCAGGCCCGCATCCACAGCCTTCAGCAGGTCGGTATCGAGCCGATCATCGCTGACCACGAGTGTCGGCAGGCGATGGGTCAGCGTTTCCCAGTCACAACTCGGTACCGCCCTGACGTGCGCCACCACCAGGGCGGTTTCCGCAGGCAGTTCCTCGACATTGTCAGCGGCGAAGACGGCCAGACCGTCTCTGGCGATGATCTCGGCCAGCGCATCCCTCTCCTTGCCGGGAACATCGATCACGCCGATCAGCTGCTTGGAAGGCTGCATCCCGTCATGGCCTCATTCGTCGAAGGAATCATCGAAATCCGAATCGTCGAAGTCTGAATCATCGAAATCGAAGTCATCGCCGGCGAAGGGGTCATCGCCCTGTTCACCGTCGCTGACCTCGAAGCGACGTTGCTGCAGCCAGGTATCGCGAATGAAGCTGTAGCGATCTCCGCTGATCAACGCTTCCTGATCCAGCAGGCCGGCACGGGCATCGATGACCCGCAGCGCCGTCAGGGCGATGCGCACTGATTCATCGTCCACGTAGGCAAGCGGATAGGTATACATGTCGACCGGCAGACCCGCCGCGTCACGCACCGTGCTCGGCCCCAGCAGTGGCAGTACCAGATAGGGCCCCGACTCCAGCCCCCAGGCGCCCAGGGTCTGCCCGAAATCCTCGTCGCGCCCGGTAATGTCCATGCGGGTCGCGACGTCCCATAACCCGCCGATGCCCACGGTGCTGTTGATCAGAAAACGTGAGGTGGCGATGCCGGCGTTGCTGGGCTTGGCCTGCAGCACGCTATTCAACGCGGTGCGAATCTCGCCGAGATTGGAAAAGAAGTTACCTACCCCGGTCTCGACCGGCGCCGGCGTGATGAAGCGATAGCCTTGGGCCAACGGCTTGAGGGCATAGCGGTCGATGGTGTCATTGAACACGAAGACCTTGCGGTTGAAGCCTTCCCAGGGATCATCGGGATGGCGTTCTTCCACCTGCCCGCTTGTCGCACAACCGCTCAATAATGACAGGGCCAGCACACCCGGCACGGTGGTTCGTAGGAGACGATGTTTCATGGGCTTTCCTGCCTGACTGCGGATCGGAATCATGATGCTCATTGGCGACGCAGCACGACACTGCCGGCACTGTAGCCCGCGCCGAAGGAACAGACCACCCCAAGCGCGCCGGGACGCAGGTCGTGTCGATGTAAATGCAGGGCAATGATCGACCCCGCCGAGCTGGTGTTGGCGTAACGATCGAGGATGATCGGCGCCTTGTCGGGGGGTGGGTCGGTCCCCAGCACGCGACGCGCGATCAGATCATTCATGTGGCGATTGGCCTGATGCAGCCACAACCGCGAGAGGTCTGCCCCTTGAAGTTCCAGGCTCGCCAGATGCTCGCCGATCAACGACGCCACCAGCGGGCAGACCTCCTTGAACACACGCCGCCCTTCCTGCACGAACAGCTTGTCGCTTGCCAGGGGGTCGCTGTCGGTGATCCGGTTCAGGAAACCGGCATTGTTACGGATGGCATTGGAGAAGCGGGTCACCAGGCGGGTGCCGAGGATCTCGAAACGGCTCTCGGCGGTCGCAACGGCGGCGTTTTCCAGCACCACGGCGGTACAGGCATCACCGAAGATGAAATGACTGTCGCGGTCGCGAAAATTCAGGTGCGCCGAGCAGATTTCCGGGCTGACGACCAGGGCTCGTTTCACGCTGCCACAGCGGATGGCATTGGCCGCGGCGTCGATGGCGAAGGTGGCCGACGAGCAGGCGACGTTCATGTCGAAGGCGTAGCCCGTGGCACCCAACGCCGCCTGCAGCTCCACCGCCACCGCCGGATAGGCCCGCTCGAGGTTGGAACAGGCGACGATCACCAACTCGACGTCACCCGCATTCAGCCCGGCGGCCTCAAGGGCCTGCATCGCGGCCTTCAGGCCCATCTCGCATTGAAGGGAAGGCTCGTCATTGGCGCGTTGCGGCAACCGAGGGCGCATGCGCTCGGGGTCGAGAATGCCCTCGGCATCGAGTACGTAACGGCTGTGGATGCCCGATGCCTTGACGATGAAGTCGGTGCTGGAAGGCGCGATGGCCTGCCGCTCTCCGGCGGCGATCGCGGCACGGTTACGCGCATTGTCGGCCTCGGCCCAGGCATTGAACGAGGCGACCAGGGTGTCATTGTCGATGGCATGCTCGGGCGTGAACAGTCCCGTCCCGGTGATGGCTACCTTGATCATGCCGTTCTCCTCGTGATGTCCGCCCAATGCTTCTCCAGCCGCTTGGCGGATACCGGCATCCGCGTACCCAGCTGTTGGGCGAAAAGCGAAACGCGCAACTCCTGAATCCACCAGCCGAACTCGACCAGCGCCGGGTCCTCCACGTCGCCACGCCGTTCACTGGCGCGTCGTGCGTCGAGGCGTGCTTCCAATGCCTGGATCTCCTGCATGTGCATCTGGTCACGCATGCGCTCGCGGGGTGCCTTCTCCAGGCGAATCAACGCCGCCTCCATGTAACGCGGGTATTCCTCCAGCCATTCTCCGGCATCGGCGACGAAGCCGGGATACACCAGGCGCTGCATCTGGGCCTTGAGATCACTGTACACCAGCGCCAACGCCAGGTTCAGGTTGCCCTTCAGCGCCTTGGTCACCGCCAGATGACCCTTGAGCGCGGCCTCGAGATGGGTCACCAGCGCCTCGGCGTGAGGCCGTAATTCGCCCTGGGTGTCGGCGAGGCGGCGTTGCAGTTCGACACGAGATCGCGGAAGCGGGTCCACGGCGACAACCTGTCGAAACACCGCATCCACCACGTCCTCGACGAGCTGGCGCTTGCTGCCCACCTTGGCGAACAGTAAGGCGCAGGTCGAAAGCCCCGCGAGGCGTTCGATGGCACGCACCTGGTCGCTCTGAAGCACCATCGCGGCACGCATCACACCCAGGCGATGTGCCTCGCGAGCCTTGTCGGGGTGGTCGAAGAGCTCGACACGGAAGGCCTCACCGGCAGGCACCAGGGCCGGGAAGGCTTCCACGCGGATGCCGGCCTGAGTCGTCACGCGGGATTCGGGCAAGGGGATCTCGGGCAGGCTATCGACCTCGCTCGCGCCGCTGGCCTCCTGCGCCAGGGCACGGGCTCCCTCCCCCGCCGCCTGCTCGAACCGTCGCTCCAGCTCACGGGCGTCGCGCCCCTGGCCTAGTGTCTTGCCTTGGTGATCCACCACGCGCAGGTTCATCACCAGATGCGGCTCGAGCTGGTCGAGACGCCAGTCGTCGTGATGCAGGCGTACCCCGGTGCGACGCCGCAGGAACTCGCCCAACGCCTCGGTGAGCGGCACGTCGTCGGGGGCCATGGCCTCGAGCGCGGCATCGACCCAGTCGGGGATCGGCACGACCTGGCGGCGAATCGCCTTGGGCAACGACTTCATCAGGCTGATGCACTTCTCGCGCAACAATCCCGGCACCAGCCATTCCAGGCGCGCCAGCGGCAGCTGAGGCAGCATCGTCGCCGGCACGGTGAGCGTCACACCGTCATCATCGGCGCCAAGCTCGAAGTGATAGCCGAGCGGGTAACGCACCCCGTTGAGATTGAGCGCATCGGGGTAGTCGGTTTCGGTGATCTCGCCCGCCTCGCGGGCCAGCAGCGCCGCCCGGTCGAACTTGAGGATGTCAGGGGTCTCGCGCTCGGCCTTGCGTCGCCAGGCCTCGAAGCCCTTGCCATTGACGATATCGGCGGGGATACGCTCGTCGTAGAAGGCGAAGAGCGTGTCTTCATCGACCAGGATGTCGCGCTTGCGGGCACGGTCCTCGAGATCCTCGACTTCCTCGATGAGCGCGCGGTTATGGGCGAAAAACTCACCCTTGGTACGAAATTCGCCCTCAACCAGCGCCCGGCGGATGAACAGTTCCCGCGACTCCTGTGGCGCGATGGGCCCGTAATGAACCTTGCGCCCGGCAACGATCGGCAGGCCGAACAGCGTAACCTGCTCGCTCGCCACCACCTGGGCCCGCTTCATCTCCCAATGCGGCTCGGCGTAGGCGCGTTTCACCAGATGCCCGGCGATCGGCTCGATCCAAGAGGGATCGATCCTTGCCACCGTGCGGGCGAACAGCTTGGAGGTTTCCACCAGTTCAACGGCCATCAGCCATTTCGGCGCTTTTCGGGCCAACCCCGAGCCCGGGTGGATCACGAACTTGCGGTTACGCGCGCCCAGGTATTCGCGGTTTTCGAGCAGGGTCCCCAGGTGCGAAAGCAACCCGGCGAGCAGCGCCTTGTGCAGCTGTACCGCGCTCTCGCGACGCTGCGTGGCGAGTGCTGCCTCATCTTGCTCGCCTTGCTCGCCGCCGCTTGGCTGCTGTGATGTTGACGGCGGCGGCACCTCGATCTCCATCTCGCGCAGCAATTGGCGCAGTTGGCGGAAGGTGTCGTGCCACTCACGCAGGCGCAGGTAATTGAGGTAATGATCCTTGCACCAGCGTCGCAGCCGATTGCCGGAGAGCGCCTCTCGGGCGGCCTCGAAGCCGTTCCAGAGGTTGAGCAGCGCCACGAAGTCGGAGTCCGGGTCTTGCCAGCGCCGGTGGGCCTGATCGGCCGCTTCCCTCTTTTCGGAGGGCCGATCCCGCGGGTCCTGCACCGCCAGCGCGGAGACGACGATCAATACCTCGCGAAGCCCGCCCTGGTCGGCACCGGCAAGCACCATCCGCGCCAGTCGGGGATCGATGGGAAGCCTTGCCAGCTTGCGCCCGGTTGGTGTCAGGCGGTTATCCGCATCCACCGCTCCGAGTTCGAAGAGCAGGCGAAAGCCGTCGGTCACGAAGCGCGAATCCGGCGGATCGACGAAGGGAAACGCCTCGATGTCACCAAGCTTCAGGGAGAGCATCGACAGGATCACCGAGGCCAGGTTGGTGCGGCGAATTTCCGGGTCGGTGAAGTCGGGCCGGGAGAGGAAGTCCTCTTCGTCGTAAAGACGGATACACACGCCTTCGGCCACCCGGCCACAGCGGCCCTTGCGCTGATCGGCGCTGGCCTGACTGATCGGCTCCACCGGGAGGCGCTGAATCTTGGTCTTGTAACTGTAGCGGCTGATGCGCACCAGGCCGGGGTCGATCACGTAGCGGATCCCAGGCACCGTCAGCGACGTCTCGGCCACGTTGGTAGACAGCACGATACGCCTCCCGGCATGCGGCGCGAAGACGCGATTCTGCTCGGCGTTGGAGAGCCGGGCGTAGAGCGGCAGGATCTCGGTGCCCTTGAGGTCGGCGCGGCGCAGGGTATCGGCGGCCTCGCGGATCTCGCGCTCCCCCGGGAGGAACACCAGGATGTCACGGGGCCCATGGAACCAGCGCTTCTCGCGCTCGATGGCCTCGACTTCCTCCACCGCCTGGAGGATACCCTCCTGGAGGGTGCGGTCCTCCTCGTCGTCGGCCTCCCTGACCAGGGGCCGATAGCGCGTCTCGACCGGGTAGGTGCGACCGGAGACCTCCACTACCGGCGCCGGGCGCGGTGTGCCATCGGGTCCTGGCAAGGCGAAATGCGCGGCAAAGCGTTCCACGTCGATGGTCGCCGAGGTGATGATCACCTTGAGGTCGGGACGGCGTGCCGTCAGCCGCTTGAGATAGCCGAGCAGGAAGTCGATGTTGAGGCTGCGCTCGTGGGCCTCGTCGATGATGATCGTGTCATAACGGTTCAGGTCCGGATCATGGCGGGTCTCGGCCAGCAGGATGCCGTCGGTCATCAGCTTGACCAGGGTGTCATCGCCGGTCTGGTCGGTGAAGCGCACCTGGTAGCCCACCTGGCCGCCCAGGGATACCTGCATTTCTTCGGCCAGCCGCGTTGCCACCGAGCGTGCCGCCAGGCGGCGCGGCTGGGTATGGCCGATCAGTCCACGACGCCCCAGACCCAGCTCCAGACACAACTTGGGCAGCTGAGTCGTCTTGCCGGAGCCGGTTTCCCCCGCCACCACCACCACCTGATGGTCACGCAGCGCGTCCAGAATGTCGGCACGGCGCTCGGCCACCGGCAATCCCTCGGGATACACCAGAGTTACCGGGATGGCCGCGCGTCGTGCGGCGATGTCGCGTGAGCGCTGACAGGCTTCGCTGAGCTGGGCGAGGCCTCGATCCAACGGCTTGCCTTCCTTGAGTCGCCGGGAAAGCCCGCGCAAACGCTTCTCGAGCGCCAGGCGGTCACGCAGCATGGTGCCGTCGAGTTCCAGGCGCAGCGCCTGAAGGACGTCGGCATCGGATAGGCGGGAACGGTCTTGCGGTCGAATGGCGGTCGTCACGTCGGGTTCGGGGACTCCAGAATGCATTACGTCAGGGGACAAGTGATGAAGACGGCTAACGGCTAAACAGAGATATATCCTAAGACTAGCGAAAGCCGCCCATAAAAACACAATCGCCCATCCCGGCAACCCGGAACGGGCGATACATTGTAGCGCCGCCAAGCGCTCGGCGCCTAATCACCGTCATGGATCCTGATGATGGCCGCCACCCAGCGAGTTTATGGGGACCGGCTTTCCGCTCCCGGCTCAGCCAGGGACTCATCGCGCAACTGCCGTCGCAGCACCTTGCCCACATTGGTCTTGGGCAGCTCACTGCGAAACTCGATGAGCCGGGGCACCTTGTAGCCGGCAAGTTCCTTCTTGCACCAGGCGCGGACTGCCTCGGCATCGAGCGTCTCGTCCCTGGCCACCACGAACAGCTTGATCGACTCGCCATTGATCTCGTCCGGTACGCCGACTGCCGCCGACTCGATGATCCCCGGATGGGCCGCCACGACATCCTCGATCTCATTGGGATAGACGTTGAAACCCGACACCAGGATCATGTCCTTCTTGCGATCGACGATGCGGATGTAGCCGTCTCCCTGCAGCACGGCGATGTCGCCGGTATGAAACCAGCCATCGGCATCAATGGCCTGGGCGGTGTCTTCATCGCGATTCCAGTAGCCTTTCATCACCTGCGGCCCCTTGACGCAAAGCTCGCCGGGCTCGCCAAGCGGCACATCCTGGCCTTCGGCGTCCACCGCCTTTACCGAGGTACCGGCCACCGGCTTGCCGATGGTGCCGAGCTGGATGGCCTCGACGGGATTGAAGCTCACGATGGGCGAGGTTTCGGTCAGCCCGTAACCCTCGGCGATGGCGCAGCCCGTGACGTCCTCCCAGCGCTGGGCCACCGCCTTGGTCAGGGCCATGCCGCCGGAAATGGTGAGGTGAAGCGAGGAGAAGTCGAGCCGACGAAAGTCCTCGCGATGGCACAGCGCGTTGAACAGGGTGTTCAGTCCGATGAAACCGGTGAACCGAAGCTTGGCGAGCTGCTTGACGAAGCCCTCCAGATCACGGGGATTGGTGATCAGCACCGAATGGTTGCCGGTCTCCATCATGAACAGGCAATTCACCGTGAAGGTATAGATATGGTAGACCGGCAACGGCGCGATGATGGTTTCCGCCCCATCGGTAAGGGCCGGGCCGATGGCCTGACGCGCCTGGAGCATGTTGGCCACCAGGTTGCGGTGGGTGAGCATGGTGCCCTTGGCAAGCCCGGTGGTGCCGCCGGTATATTGCAGGGCGGCGACCTGCTCCGCCCGCCAGTGCACCTCGCGATGCTCGCTCGCGGCTCCGCGCTTGAGGGTCGCGCGAACTGGCGTGGCGTCGGGCAATGAGTAGACCGGCACCAGCTTCTTAACGTACTTGACCACGGCGTTGATCAGATGGCGTTTCACGAAAGGATGCAGGTCGCCAAGTTCGGTGATCACGATGTGGTCGATCTCGGTACGCTCGACGATCCGTTCGAGCTTGTCGGCCATGTTCGCCAGGATGATGATCGCGCGCGCGCCGGAGTCCTTGAACTGGTGAGCCATCTCGCGCTCGGTGTAGAGCGGATTGGTGTTCACGACCACCAGGCCGGCACGCAGGGCGCCGAAAACCGCCACCGGAAATTGCAAAACGTTGGGCAGCTGGATGGCGATGCGATCCCCCGGCTGCAGCGTGGTCTCGTGCTGAAGCCAGGAGGCAAAGTTCGCGGAGAGACGGTCGAGTTCGGCATAGCTGATCGTCCGGTCCATGCAACTGAAGGCCGGCTTGTTGCCGAAGCGCTCGACCGAGGCGTGAAAGACATCCATGACCGAG
>DATISN010000176.1:0-2880 GCA_035581765.1 Halomonas sp. | reverse complement strand
CGGCTCGGCGTGGCCAGTCAGGCGACCGAAATGAGCTTCTCGGTCCACGAAACGGCCGAGGACTTCGAATACAACGGACATACGCTGACGACGCTGTTCGCCCAGCGCCGCAACCTTTTCAAGCCCCGCTTCTATCGTCTGCTGCGCGACATCCTGCGCTTCAATCGCGAGGCGACCCGTGAGCTGGAAGACGGCCGGCTGGACCCGGCCATGACCCTCGGCGACTATCTCGACGCCCGCGGCTACGGGGCCGATTTCCAGCGCCGCTACCTGCTGCCCATGGGCGCGGCGATCTGGTCGGCAAGCGTCGAGGACCTGCGCCATTTTCCGCTGACCTTCTTCGTGCGCTTCTTCCGCAACCACGGCCTGCTCTCGGTCAACGAGCGGCCCCAGTGGCGCACCCTGGTGGGGGGCTCGCGGGCCTATATTCCGGCGCTGACCTTGCCCTATGCCGAGCGCATCCGCCTGTCGACACCGGTGCGTGGCATCCGGCGTCATGCCGATCGCGTCGAGGTTCGCACGCAGGGCGGCGTCGAGGCCTTCGACCAGGTGGTACTGGCCTGCCACGCCGACCAGGCACTGGCCCTGCTCGATGACCCGAGCGCGGCCGAGCGGGACATTCTTGGCGCCATGCCCTACCGGGACAACGAGGTCGTGCTGCATACCGACACCCGCCTGCTGCCTCGCCGTCGCCGGGCCTGGGCAAGCTGGAACTATCGCCTGGACGGCCGCGGCGACGATGCCCGGGTGTCGGTGACCTATGACATGAACATCCTGCAGCGGCTCGAGGCACCGCATACCTTCTGCGTGACCCTCAACGACAGCGACGCCATCGACCCATCCCAGGTACTCGGCCGCTTCCGCTACGCCCACCCCCAGTTCAGCCTCGCCGGCCAGGCCGCGCAGGCGCGCCATGCGGACATTTCCGGCCCTGCGCGGCGCACCCATTTCTGTGGCGCCTACTGGCGCAACGGCTTTCATGAGGATGGCGTCTGGAGTGCACTGCGGGTCGCCCGGTCGCTTGGCTGCGACGAGGACGATGCTCGCTCCGACGCGCCGTCCCTCGCCCGGGTCGGCGACCTGGAGCACAGCGAATGATCGCCACCCCCCGCTCGCGGATCTATCGAGGCCGGCTACGCCATCGTCGCTTCCAGCCGCGCCAACATGCCTTCGAGTACTGCGTGTGGATGGCCTGGCTCGACCTCGACGAGCTGCCCGAGCTGGTCGACGGCGTGCCGGGGTTCAGCGCCCGGCGGCCCGCCCTGGCGCGCTTTCGCCGCGAGGACTATCTCGCCCCTCACGACCGCCCGCTCAAGCAGGCGGTACATGAGGAACTCACTCGCCAGCTCGGCTTCGCCCCGGACGGTCGCGTCTGCCTGCTGACGCAGCTGCGCACCCTCGGCATGGGCTTCAACCCGCTCTCGCTCTACTACTGCTTCGATTCGCGGGGCGAGCTGCGCGCGGTGCTTGGCGAGGTATCCAACACGCCCTGGGGCGAGCGCACCTGCTACGCCTGCGCCGTCGAGCCGACCCGCCACAGCCACGCCGCCGAGTTTATCAAGGCGATGCATGTCTCGCCCTTCAACCCCATGGACATGACCTATCGCTGGCGCTTCAACACCCCCGGCGAGCAGCTGGCCATGCACATGGAAAACTGGAAGGACGGCAACCGGCACTTCGATGCCACCCTGACGCTGCAGTCACGCCCGGCCACCCGCGGCGTGCTGCTCGCCACCCTGGCACGCCAGCCCTGGATGAGCCTGAAGACGCTGGCCGGCATCCATTTCGAGGCGCTGCGGCTATGGGCCAAGCGCGTGCCCCTCCATGATCACCCGCCCCGTGAGGAATCCTCTTCGTGAACACGCTTCGCTCCGGCACGTCCCGCCCCCTGGCGTCAGCGCCCGACCGGCTTACCCGCTGGCTCAAGCCACGGCTGATCGCCCAGCTCGACCGCCTGGAGGGGGGCTCCATCACCTTGACCGATGGCCACCAGCGCCACCATCTGGGCCAGGGAGGGCCGCTGCAAGTCAATCTGGTCCTGCGCGACAGCCGGGCATGGAAGCGCATGGCGCTCGGCGGCACGATAGGCGCCGCCGAGTCCTACATGGATGGCGACTGGGACGCCGATGATCTGGTCGCGCTGGTGCGACTGTTCGCCGCCAACCTCGAGCGGGTCAACGGCGAGATGGAGAACGGCAGCGCCCGCCTGGGCCGCTGGCTGCTCACCGCACTCTATCGACTGCAGCGCAACAGCCGGGAGGGTTCGAAGCGCAATATCGCCGCCCATTACGATATCGGCAACGACCTCTTCGCCCTCTTCCTCGACCGGGAACACTGGATGTATTCCAGCGCGGTCTTCCCCCACGCCGCGGCGAGCCTGGAGGAAGCCTCCACCCACAAGCTCGACCTGATGCTCGACCGGCTCGACGTGCGTCCCGAGCATCACCTGCTGGAGATCGGCACCGGCTGGGGCGGACTCGCCATTCATGCCGCCCGCACCCGCGGTTGCCGCGTCACCACCACGACGATCTCCGAGGAACAGCACGAGCATACCGCCCGACGCATCGAGGAGGAGGGGCTGGGCGAGCGCATCACCCTGCTCAAGCAGGACTACCGTGAACTCGAGGGCCGCTACGATCGGCTGATCTCGGTGGAGATGATTGAAGCGGTCGGGTATCAGTATCTCGATACCTACCTGGCCACCCTCGACCGGCTGCTGACCGACGATGGAATGGCCATGCTCCAGGCGATCACCATTCGCGACCAGCGCTACGAGGACGCCAAGCGCGAGATGGACTTCATCAAGCGCTACATCTTCCCCGGTGGCTTTCTGCCGTCGCATCGCGCCATCCTCGACGGCCTGTCGCGGCGCACCTCGCT
>DATISN010000175.1:0-25566 GCA_035581765.1 Halomonas sp. | reverse complement strand
TGGCTCTCCTTGGCTTCGTACATGGCCTGGTCGGCATGCTGGTAGAGCGTCTGGGCATCGGTGACTTGGGTAAAATCCTCGCAGGCGACAAGGCCAAAGGAGGCCGTAACCACACCATGCTGCGAGCCGCGATGCTCGATGTTCAGCCCCTCCAGTGCACCACGGAAACGCTCCATGGCGGCCCGGCCTTCCGCGCGGGTATCACTTTCCAGCATCAACCCGAACTCTTCCCCGCCGAGTCGAAAGAGCCGGTCTCCGGCACGGCGGAAGTGGGTCTTGAGTAACGTTGCGACCTTCTCGAGCACGGCATCGCCGGCCCGATGACCATAGGTGTCGTTGTAGGCCTTGAAGGCATCGATATCCATGACCGCGAACAGCAGGGCTCGACCGTGGCGACGCCGCCGGTTGAGTTCCTCGTCGACAAGCGCCTCGAACTGTCGGCGATTGAGCAGCCCGGTGAGCGGGTCGGTACGCGACATGACCTCCAACTGGCGGTTGACCTGCTCCAGTTCTCGGGTGCGCTCGTGTACCTCGGCTTCGAGTTGCTGATTATGGGAGCGTTGTATCTCGTAGGTGGCACGCTCGGCCTTAAGCTTGTCATTCTTGAGTTGATTGATCTTCCAGGCCAGGCCGAGTGCCAGCAGCAGGAACTCGATGCCCGACCCTACCTGGACGGCGTACTCGGTGACGACGTTATAAGGCATGACGCCCGCCACCCGCAGAAAATACAGCGTGGCGCCGACCAACAGCACGCTCCAGGCCACCAGATATATCCTGGCCAGGATATCGCCCTGCCAGCTTCGCCACACGGCCACGCCCAGCAGCACGCCGCACAGCACAATGGCGCCAGGGATCATCAGCCGGAATACCGGGGCGTAGTGCCCCAGCAAAGCTGGCAGCGCACTCAAGATGCATAGACCCGCCAGGCCAACCAGCACCCGAGCCAGCCGGGGAGCATGACGCCCCAGGTCCAGATAACTGTTGCTGAAGAAGGCGAGGGTGACGGCGAACAACCCGATGTTGATCGGTATCATCTGATTGTTGAAGGCAGGCCAGCTCGGCCACCAATACTGGAAGGCGAAGCCACGGGCGGAAAACATGAGCACGAAGAAGACGCTGAGGTAGAGCACGTACAGCAGCAAGGGACGCTCGCGGGTGACGACATAGAGCAGCAGGTTATAGATCAACAGCGCCAGCAGCGCCCCAAAGTAGAGACTGAAGGCCATCAGCTCGCGCTGGGACTTGGCGAGGAAACTGGCACCGTCCATCAGATAGAGCGGCGTGGCGTCGAAAAGTCCGTCGTGGGTATCAAGCCGCAGGATGACGCGCCGGGTCTCGCCTGGCGGCAACGGTATCGACATCACGAAGGTGCGGTGGACGACCGGGCGTGAATCGAAGGCGCGCTGGTCGCCGGTGCGCCACTCGCGGACGATCTCGCCCTTCGCGTCGACCAACCATGCATCCAGATAATCATGCAGCGGCATGGCCAACTCCAGCAGCCGCCTCGCCGGTTTCGGCGAGGTATTCGTCAGCTCGAACTGCAGCCACCAGGCGGAGGACGAGAAGCTGAAGTTGAGCGTCTGTTGCTTGGATGCCTGCCAGGGCAGCGCATCGCCTCTCGCCAGCAGCGTGTCGATGTCGAACTCACGTCCGGCGTCTTCCAGCACTGCCACGCGCGGCCCGAGATTGAGCTCGCCGGGCGCCTCAACGACATCGATCGCGGCCGACACCGGCAAGGCGATAAGACAAAGCAGCACGAGACAACTCCGCAGCAGGCTGTCCAGCCGCTGCCGGGAGAAAGGGAGGTGACGAGTCACATGTGCTCCGCAGCCGCATACATACGAGCGTAAGACTTTAACAGCTTTTTCTAAAAGCCGGTCGACTACGCCACAGCGCAGGTCACTACGCAGGTCAAAACGCCAACTACGCCATCGTGGCAAATATTGGCTACCGTGACCGTGATAGTGTCTGTTCGGCACGGATGGCGATCAAGCTACAGGGTGATGAGAATGCCGCCACTGGCAAGGATCACCACCACTGCCCATGCGGGCAGTTTCCAGACGCTGAGCAGGAGAAAGCCTGTCAACGCCAAGGCAAACTCGTAGGGACCGAGAATGGCGCTGGTCCAGACCGGATGGTAGAGCGCGGCGCCCAGGATGCCCACTACCGCAGCATTGGCGCCACGCATCAGGGCCTGCGCGCTGTCCCAGCGACGGAAACGGTTCCAGTGGGGCAGCACCGCCACCAGCAGCAGCATTCCGGGCAGGAAAATCATCACCAGTGCCAGGGCGGCACCGAAAAGGCTGCCGCCGAACGGCGACATCACCGCACCCAAATAGGCAGCAAAGGTGAACAGTGGCCCCGGTACGGCCTGGGCGGCGCCATAGCCTGTCAGGAACTCCTCCGCACTGACCCAGCCAGATTGCACCACCTCGGCCTCAAGCAGCGGCAGCACGACATGCCCGCCGCCGAATACCAGGGCACCAGCGCGATAAAAGCCATCCATGACCGCCAGGGTTGCGGAGGAGCTGGCCCAGGCCAACAATGGCAGGCCGACCAGCAGCGCGACAAAGGCGAGCCCCGCAAGGTGGCCAACGCGGGCCGAGACGGGCAGCGTCAACTCGTGCACGTCGGTCTCGGCGTGGGCTCGACACAGCGCCATGCCGGCCAGGGCACCGACCGCGATGGCCGCGACTTGCCCCAGCGGGCCACTGACCAGCACCACGGTGAACACCGCGGCCAGGGCAATGCCGGCGCGCCGCCGGTCGGGGCAGAGACTGCGCGCCATGCCCCACACGGCGTGGGCGACAATGGCGACCGCCGTCACCTTGAGGCCGTGGATGATGCCCTGACTAACGGTGCCATCGAGCACGGCAGCCCCCAAGGCGAACAGCACCAGCACGATGGCCGAGGGCAGAGTGAAAGCCGTCCAGGCCGCCGCTGCGCCCCAGGGCCCGGCTCGCATCAGCCCCAGGGCGAAGCCCACCTGGCTGCTGGCAGGCCCTGGCAGGAACTGGCACAGCGCTACCAGGTCGGCATAGGCTTGTTCGGTAAGCCAGCGGCGCCGTTCAACAAACTCGGTACGAAAGTAGCCAAGGTGGGCGATGGGGCCGCCGAAGGAGGTCAGGCCCAACAACATAAAGGCGCTGAAGACTTCCTTGATGCCCCCGGCAGGGCGTGGGGTATCGCTCATTCGCTGCAATCCTTGTCATCGTTCTGTGGGGCAGAGGTCTCGTGATGCATGGCTTCACCGGCAAGCTCCCGTAGCTGCCGCTTGGCCACGGCCAACCCTTCCCGACCGAAATCTGTCGCTCGATAGAGCCGGCGCCGGGTACTTCCCTGGTACACATCACGGGAGATCAGGTATCCCTTGCGCTCCAGCGAATGCAGCAAGGGGTAGAGGGTGCCGGGGCTCAGTCGGTAGCCGTGGTGAGCCAGCTCGTCGATCATCCATTGGCCATAGATTTCATGCTCGGTCGCGTGGTGCAGCACATGTAGCCTCACCAAGCCTGCGAGCAGGTCATGATGCTCCATGACGTTGACACCTGTATTACCAAAAACGAAAATCGATATCGGATTTCGTTTTAACAAGTCGATTGCGTCATAACAAGGCGGCGTCGGCGAAGCGGATGACGAGTCATGATGATAGGAAGTCCGGCCACCGCTGATGGTTGGTTTCAGCGTGCGTTGAGCATGGTGGGTTAATGAAGGGGCGGGTAAGCTTCTTCAGCACATGCGGGTACTTCTCACTTTTTTTGCAGGCAAGCACATGTGGTAGGCATGGAAAAAAGGGGCGAGAGATTCGTCTTCACCCTGCGTGAGGTGAACGGGGCGTTAGGCGACATTGGCACGCTCTTGCCGCTTATGCTCGGCACGATCGCTCTGGTCGGGCTGGCGCCGACCCCGGTCCTGCTGGGGTTTGCCGTCTTCTATATCGCCTCGGCGTTCTACTATCGTCTTCCGATACCGGTGCAACCGATGAAGGCGGTAGCGGCTGCCCTGCTCACCGCAGGGATCACCCCCGGAGGACTTGCGGCTAGCGGCGTCATCATCGGCGTGACACTCCTGATGCTCGGTTGGACGGGCTGGATCAACCGAATTGCCCGCCTCGTGCCGCAGTCGGTGCTGGCGGGCCTCCAGCTTGGATTGGGGCTGGCACTCGCCCACATGAGTCTTGACCTGATGGCATCGGCGCCCTTGGTGGCGATGGTGACGCTAGGGTTGCTTTTGGGCCTGCTACTGACGCCGCGTTATCCGGCCACGCTGGTCGCGCTGGCAGCGGCGACCGTGCTGGCCCAGGCACTCGATGTTCCAGGCCTGGACTTCGGCACGCTCTCACCGGCACTGGTGTCTGTTCCGTCATTGCCCTCGCTGGCCGACGTCGAACGCGCTCTTTCGGTTTTCGTGCTGCCCCAACTCTCGCTCACCTTCACCAACGCCGTCCTGCTCACGGCCCTGCTGGCGGGTGACTATTTCGGCGATCGGGCCTCCCATGTGACGCCGGTAAGGCTTTCGATCAGCAGCGGCCTTGCGAATCTCTTGCTGTCCCCCTTGGGTGCGTTGCCCATGTGTCATGGTGCGGGCGGCCTGGCCGCACATTATCGCTTTGGTGCGCACAGTGGCGCCGCTCCGCTGATGATTGGCATGGCCTTGATTGCTTTCGCGCTGGTACCGGGTGGGTTGGGGCTCGCCGTTCTCGCCGCCATACCGGTGGCGGGGCTGGGAGCGTTGCTGTTTGTGACGGCAGGCCAGTTGGCGGTCACCAAGCGACTATTTGACTGCAAGCCTTCGTGCTGGCCGGTGATTGCCGTAACGGCCGGTGTCACGGTTTTCATCGATCCCTTCTGGGGCTTGCTGGCAGGGGGAGGCGCCGAGGCCATTCGTAAGCTTCTCGTACGCCGGCTATGTAGCCGTGCCGAGGCCTGACAAGGTCTCTTGGCCCAAACGAACACGCGATTCGAGAGTAAGCGTTTTTGATTATCTAGGCACACAGCCCCGCCTCTCCTGAGGCGGGGCCGCGTTTCCTGCGGTTTGCCCTGTCGTCAGTGCATCGAGATGGTGCTGTTGATGCCGCTTGAGACGTTCTCGGGCTCGAACCAACGTGCGGTGACGGTCTTGGTCTGGGTCCAGAAGGCGATGGCCTGCTTGCCGTTGGGCCCCAGGTCGCCAAGCTTGGAGCCGCGCGAGCCGGTGAAACTGAAGTAGGCCACCGGCACCGGAATCGGCACGTTGATGCCCACCTGGCCGACATCGATGTCGCGCTCGAAGCGCTTCGCCACCCAGCCGGAATTGGTAAAGATCGAAGTCCCATTGCCGTTGGGGTTGGCGTTCACGAAGGCGATCGCCTCGTCCAGGGTATCGACGCCGGCCACGCAGAGCACCGGGCCGAAGATCTCCTCGCGGTAGATGGCCATCTCGGCCGTCACGTCGGCGAACACGGTGGGGCCGACGAAGTTGCCGTCCGGGTAGCCCTCGACCTGGCAACCACGGCCATCGAGCATCAGGCGGGCCCCCTCCTTCTCGCCGACACCGATCAGGCGCTCGACGCGCTCCCTGGCCTGCGGCGAGACCAGCGGGCCGAGGTCGGCGTCACGCTGGGTGCCGGGGCCGACTTTCATCTGGCGGGCGCCCTCGACGAGCTCGTCGAGCCACTGACGGGCCTCGCCGACCAGCACCACCACCGAGTTGGCCATGCAACGCTGGCCGGCGGCACCGAAGGCCGAGCCCAGCAGGTTGTTGATCGCCTGGCTGCGGTTGGCATCCGGCATCACCACGCAATGGTTCTTGGCCCCCATCATCGACTGCATGCGCTTGCCCGCGGCGGCGGCACGGTTATAGAGCAGCGTGCCGACATGGGTCGAGCCGATGAACGACAGCGCCTTGATATCCGGATGATCGGCGATCTGGTTGGCCACCTCCGGCCCACCGTGCACCACGTTGAGCACGCCCGGCGGAATACCGGCCTCATGGGCCAACTCGACCAGGCGCATGGTCGAACTCGGGTCCTGCTCGGAAGGCTTGAGCAGGAAGGTATTGCCGGTGGCGATGGCCAGCGGAAACATGAAACAGGGCAGCATGATCGGGAAGTTGAAGGCGGTGATCCCGGCGCCCACGCCCAGCGGCTGGTTGAGGGTATAGACGTCGATCTCGGTGCCGGCATTCTCGGCCAGCTCGCCCAGCTGCAGCGAGGTGATCGAGCAGGCATGCTCCACCACCTCCAGGCCGCGACCCACCTCGCCTTCGGCGTCGGGCAGGGTCTTGCCATGCTCCTCGGTGATCAGCGCGGCAAGCTCGGCGGTGTTGTCGCGGATCAGCGCCTGCAGCGTGAGCATGATGCGCATGCGCTTGCCCAGCGGCACCATGCGCCAGGTCTTGAACGCCTCCTTGGCGCTGGCCACGGCGCGGTCGACCTCCTCGGCGGTGCAGAACGGCACCCGGGCGACGACTTCCTGGGTGGCGGGATTGATCACATCGCGCCAGTCCTGACTCTGTGACGGGACGGACTGACCGTCGATGATCATGGGGATTTCGCGAACGGACATGGTGGCGTGCTCCTGTGTGGGGTCATGATGATGAAGGTATCAGGTCCCGCAGAAGGTGCGGAACACCCGCTCGTCAGATGCCGCCGGCCGAGTATAGACCTCGCGTCCGGCTTGCGCCTCGAAGGGATTGGCAAGCACCTCGCGAAGGGCCTCGAAGGGCCCGAAGTCCTCCGCCTCCGAGGCTGCGGCAAGCGCCTCCTCGACCTTGTGGTTGCGCGGGATATAGAGCGGGTTCACCGAGCGCATGCGCGCGGCGATCAGTGCCCCGCCCGCCGGCTCCCGCGTCAAGCGCTCGCGCCAGCGCGGCAGCCAGTCGTGAATCTCTCCGGGGTTCTCGAACAGTGCGACGAGCAAACCGTCGCTCTCGTCTTCCGCCGTATCGGCGAGCCGGCGAAACGTCAGGGTGAAGTCGGCGCGACCGTGGTGCATGGCCTCGAGCAGATCGTCGACCAGGGCGCGGTCGCCGGCCTCCTCACGCTCGAGCCCCAGCTTGGCGCGCATGACCGCCAGCCATTCGGCCTCGTAGATGTCGGGATAGGCCTCGAGCAGCGCCGTGGCGGGCTCGATGGCGCGCTCGGGGTCTTCCTCGATCAGCGGCAGCAGGGTCTCGGCGAGACGCGCGAGGTTCCACTGGATCATCCACGGCTGGTTGGCGTAGGCATAGCGCCCGCCTTCATCGATGGAACTGAACACGGTGCGCGGATCGTAGGCCTCCATGAAGGCGCAGGGGCCGAAGTCGAGGGTCTCGCCGGAGATCGTCGTGTTGTCGGTGTTCATCACCCCGTGGATGAAGCCCAGGCCCATCCACCGGGCCACCAGCGCCGCCTGGCGCGCCAGTACGGCCTCGATGAGCGCCAGATAGCGCTCGCCCCCGGCAAGAGAAGAGAGCTCGGGATAGTGACGCGCGATGGCCTGGTCGGCCAGAACCCGCAGCGCCTCGGTATCGCCACGAACGGCGAAGTACTGGAAGGTCCCCACACGCAGATGGCTTCGCGCCACGCGGGTCAGCACCCCGCCCGGTTCGGCCATCCGGCGGAAGACCCGCTCGCCGGTAGTGACGGCGGCAAGCGCCCGGGTCGCCGGCACGCCCATGGCATGCATTGCCTCGCTGACCAGATATTCGCGCAGCACCGGCCCCAGCGGGGAGCGCCCATCGCCGCCACGAGAAAACGGCGTGCGCCCGGCCCCCTTGAGCTGGATGTCACGAAGTTGGCCATGGCGGTCGGTGACCTCGCCCAGGAGCACCGCGCGGCCGTCGCCCAGTTGCGGCACGAAATTGCCGAACTGATGGCCGGCATAGGCCTGGGCCAGCGGCTCGGCCCCGGGCGGCACCCGGTTTCCGGAAAACCACTGGGTGGCCTCGGCCTCGTCGTAGGCCGCGAGATCGAAGCCCAGTTCCTCCGCCAGGGGCCGGTTGAAGGCGACCAGCCGTGGTGCCTTGACCGGCACGGGATCGAAGCGCTGGAAGAAGCGCTCCGGCAGGCGGGCGTAGCGAAGGGTGAAATCGGGAAACATGGCGCCTCCAGTCGGCAGCCGCGCGGGCGCAGCATGCACTCGTCAAAGACCCAGTATATGACTCAACTTTAGGTTTATCGACCGATGAAGGCGGTGGTCAGCCAGGGCTGCCAGGCCAGCAGCACCAGAGTGGCGAGGCTCGCCGCCAGGAACGGCAGGAGCGCGCGAAAGATGCGCAGCGGCGGCGTGCCGGTCAGCGACGAGGCGATGAACAGCCCCGCGCCCACCGGTGGCGTGAGCAGGCCCAGCACCAGCGTCAGGCAGACCACCACCCCGAACTGATAGGGGCTGATGCCGAACTGGTCCTGGGCGATCGGCAACAGGATCGGCACCACCAGGATCAACGCGGCGATGCCGTCGATGATCATGCCCACCAGCAGCAGCACCCCGATCAGCAGCAGCAGAAAGGCGAAGGGGTCGGTAGTCAGCGCGGCGATCCAGGCCGCGGCCAGTTGCGGCAGCCGCTCGTAGGTCACCACCCAGCCGAAGACGCCGGCGGCCGCGATCAGCATGATCACCAACCCAGCATTGACCGCGGTGCGCGTGAGCAGGGCAGGCAGCATCGTCCATTGCAGGTCGCCGTAGAGAAAGCGTCCCAGCAGCAGCGCCGCCAGCGAGGCCAGCGCCGCCGACTCGGTCGGCGTGGCCAGCCCCAACAGGATACCGCCGATGATGATCAGCGGGATCGCCATCGCCGGCAGGCCCATCCGCAGCGCCCGCCGTCCTTCCTCGCGGGTCGGCCAGCGCCCCTTGGGATACTGCTGCACCAGCCCGACCAGGGCGATGGTCAGGAAGAAGGCGACACCCAGCAGCAGCCCGGGCAGGATGCCGGCGAGGAACATCTCGGCGATGGGCACCTGGGCCATCACCCCGAACAGCACGAACAGCATCGAGGGCGGCAGGATCGGCGAAAGCAGCCCGCCGGCGGCGGTAATCGCGGCGCTGAAGGGTCGGTCGTAACCCTCGGCCTCCATGGCCGGCACCATGGCCCGTGACATGATGGCGATCTGCGAGGCCGCCGAGCCGATGATCGCCGCCATCATCATGTTGGCCACGAGATTGATGTAGGCGAGCCCGCCGCGAAACCCGCCGACCAGCAGCCGCGCCAGGTCGATCAGCCGCCGGGTCACCCCGCCCTCGTTCATCAGCTCGCCGGCGAGCATGAACAGCGGAATCGCCAGCAACCCGTAGCTCTCGATCGCCCCGAACAGCTGCTGCGGATAGGAGTCGAAGAGCACCCCATTGCCCGAGCTCTGGATATAGAACATGGCGGTCAGCGCCAGCACCAGCGCGATCGGCACCGCGCCGAGCAGCAGCACCGCAAACACCACCGCCGTCATGACGAGGCCTCCGGCGGGGTCGAGCCGTCAGGCGTGCGACCCAGCCCGCGCAACGCACCCGCCAGGTTGACCAGCCCGTGGAAACTCAGCGATAGCGCGAACCACGGCACCACCAGCCACACCCAGAACTTGGTGATGCCCAGCGTCGAGGTGGTCTCGGCATAGATGAAATTGAAGGTCTCGGCCTGGAAGGCCTGCACGTCGAAGCCGGCGCGCGCCAGCGCCAAGGGTTGATACCAGCGCCAGCAGAACCACAGCAGCAGGAGCGCGAAGGCCAGCACCGCGGCGTCGACGATTGCCGTCTGGACACGACCCGCCTGGCGCGGCAGAACATCGCTGAGCAGCGTCACGGCGATGCCCTGGCGGCGCTTTAGCACCACCGAGGCGATCAGAAAGGTCATCCAGATCATGGCGTAGATCGCCAGCTCGCTGATCCAGTAAAGCGGGCTGCCGGCGGCCCGAAAGGCGATATTGGTCAGGATCAGCAGGGAGATCGCCGCCGCCAGCGTGGCGGCGGCGATTTCCTCGAACCGGGCGAGCCGGTCGGATAGACGGGACAGCATCGGCTCAGGGCACTCCTACTCGCGCAACTGGTCGGCCTGCTCACGCAGGTCCTCGAGCATCGGCGCCTTGTCGACCCACACACTTTCCCACTCGGCGATGGCCTCGGAGAAGAACTCGGCATCGGCCTCGACGACATTGAGGTCGAGCTCACGAATCTCCGCTTCCTGGTCGGCATCCTTCTGCTGGAAGCCGGTAAGCACGTTCTCCAGATGCTCCGACATGGCAGTCTCGATCAGTTCACGATCCTGTGCGGAGAGCTCGCGCCACACCCGTCCGGACACCACCCCGACCATCGGGAACATCATGTGGTTGGAGATCAGCAGGTTGTCGGCCTGTTCAAAGAATTTGAGGATCAGGATCGAATCGAAGTCCATGTCGATGGCATCGACCTGGCCATTGGCCAGCGAGTCGTAGACCTCGAGCAGCGGCATCGGCGCCGGCGCTGCCCCGGTGGCGGTATAGAAGTCGCGGATCGGCTCGAACGGGGTGATGCGCAGGCGCAGGCCCTCGAGATCCGCCGCGGTCTCGATGGGCTCGCGACTCAGCACCTGGCGCATGCCGACCATCCCGTAGCCCAGCCCCACCATGCCGACCCCCGCGGGCATCAGCTCGAGCAGCTCGCCCGCCGTCTCGGAGCGCAGCAGCCGTGCGGCGTGGTCGACATCGTCCACCAGATAGGGCGCATAGAGGGCGCCGAAGTCGGGGATGCGATTGGAGATCTCGGCGATGGTCAAAAAGGCCATGTCCAGCGCGCCGGTCTGCAGCTGCTGGACCATCTGCGCCTCGTTGCCCAGCTGCTGGGCCGGAAAGACGCTGACACTGTGTTCGCCGTCCGAGCGCTCGGCCAGGGTCGAGGCGAAGGCCTCGGCCTCGGTGGACCAGAGATGCTGCGGCGGGGTGATCAGCCCCAGGCGGAAATCGCGTGCCTGGGCGGAGAGCGTCGAAACCGCCAGGGCGGCGGTCGCCACGGCGAGGGTGAGCGTCTTGATGCGGTTCATGAGTGCCCCTTGTCGATCCAGCATTGGCGGGCCGGTCTGCGGCCGTTGTCGTTATCCGGGACAAGAGAGTACCGCAGGCGACGCGTTGATGGCAGCCTTCAACCGGTCAGGGTCAGGGCACCGTCGAGCTGGCGAACGCTGGACACGAAGTCGCTAAAGCGCTCGCCCTGGATCAGCACGTGTTCGCGAATCCGTCGTTCCGCCGCCTCGTCGTCGCCGGCCTCGATGGCCGCGAGTATCTCGCGATGCTCGGCCAGGGAGTTGCCCATCCGATGGCGGACCTGGAGTTGCAGGCGGCGGTAGGGCTTGAGCCGTTGCTTGAGCTGGCTGGCTTCGCTGGCCAGAAAACCGTTGTGGCTCGCCGCATAGATGGCCAGGTGGAAGGCCTCGTTCTCGTAGTAATACTCGTCCGTGTCGCCGGCCTTGGCCGCCGTCTCGCAGCGCTCCATCGCCTGTCTCAGCTCAGCGAGCTCCTCATTGGTGGCGCGCCTGGCCGCCAGCCGGGCACACATGCCCTCCAGCTCGGCCATCACCTCGAACATCTCGATCAGCTGATCGAGCCCGACACGGGCCACGAAGGTGCCGCGTTTCGGCATCACCGTGACCAGGCCGCTGGCCACCAGCTGCTGGATCGCCTCGCGAACCGGGGTTCGCGAGACCTCGAAATCGCGGCAAAGGGCAAGCGGTTCGAGACGTTCACCGGGTACCCGACGACCATTGATGATGTCGTCTTCCAAGGCATCGCGAAGTCGTTGGGCATTGGATCGTTTCATGCCGTTACCCTCTCTTTTCCCTGAGTTTTTATTTTGCGTGGACGGCGGAAATGCGACTTATGTCTAGCACCGCAAAATTGACACTAGTATAGCCAGAGGTCTATTGAAGTATATATCAGCATCGCTGATAGACATTTGTACTTACAAGAACAGATTTCGCGCCACAAGAACAACGTCTTTGGAGATTCTATATGAAACGTACACACATGCCCGCCATCGCCACCCTGACCCTCGCTGCCATTGCGTTCAGCAGTGCGGCCTCGGCCCAGACCGTCCTGCGCGCCTCTCACCAGTTCCCCGGCGGCAAGGGGGACGTGCGTGACGAGATGGTGCAGATGCTCGCCGAGAAGGTCGCCGAGGCCGATGTCGGCCTGGAGATCGAGGTCCATCCCGGCCAGTCGTTGTTCAAGGCCGACGAACAGTGGGGCGCCCTGGTCCGCGGCCGTCTCGACATCACCGCCCTGCCGCTCGATTATGCCAGCGGCCGTCACCCGGAGTTCTCCGCCACACTGATGCCCGGCCTGGTGCGCAACCACGATCACGCCCAGCGCCTCAACGACTCCGAGTACATGGACATGATCAAGGACGTCATCGACGAGGGCGGCGCCCGGGTACTGGCCGACGCCTGGCTGGCCGGCGGCTTCGCCTCCAGCGAGCAGTGCATCACCTCGCCGGACACCGTCGAGGGCCAGAACATCCGCGCCGCCGGGCCCGCCTTCGAGGAGATGCTCGAGGCCGCCGGCGCCTCCATTGCCTCCATGCCTTCCTCCGAGATCTACACCGGCATGCAGACCGGCGTGCTGGACGCCGCCAACACTTCGTCCATGTCATTCGTCTCCTTCCGCCTCTACGAGCAGGTCGAGTGCCTGACCGAGCCCGGCGACTACGCCCTGTGGTTCATGTACGAGCCGATCCTGATCTCCAACCAGAGCTGGGAGAAGCTGAACGAGGAGCAGCAGGAGGCGCTGACCGCCGCCGCCAATGAGGCCGAGGAGTTCTTCGCCGGTGAGGCCGCGGGTCTCGACGACAAGATGGTCGAGGTCTTCGAGGAAGAGGGCGTCGAGGTGGTCAGCATGTCCGAGGAGGACTACGAGGCCTGGCTCGAGATCGCCAAGGAGACCTCCTACAAGAACTTCGCCGAGAACGTGGAGAACGGTCAGGCGATCATCGACGCCGCCCTCGCGGTGGAATGATCCCGCCATCCCCTGATGACCGGC
Organism: Halomonas sp.; assembly: GCA_035581765.1. Lineage (GTDB taxonomy): Bacteria > Pseudomonadota > Gammaproteobacteria > Pseudomonadales > Halomonadaceae > Halomonas. The sequence goes on along the minus strand of DATISN010000175.1, from coordinate 12,617 downwards.
CGCCCCTCGGGGCGGCCATCCTGCCTATCCGGAGAGCCCCATGTCCCACCCGACCCCTTCCGCGGCCGACGACCGTGGCAGACCATTGAGCGGCTACATCCGCCTGATGGACCGCATCTCGCGGTGGATGGCCTACCTCGCCGCGGCGCTGTTCGTCGCCGGTACCATGGTGATCTGCCAGATGGTCTTCATGCGCTACGTGATCGGTGTCAGCACCAGCTGGCAGACCGAATTCACCGTCTTCTCGGTCACCGCCGCCATGCTGCTCGGCAGCCCCTACGTGCTGATGACCGGCGGCCACGTGGCCGTCACCGTGCTGCCCGACAAGCTCGGCGGCACGCCCAAGCGAATCATGAACCTGGTCGCCTCCCTGGTCGGCCTAGGGTTCTGTGCCTGCCTGGCCTACGCCGCCTGGATCTACGTGTTCGAGGCCTGGCACGGGGGCTGGACCACTGGCACCGTCTGGAACCCCCCGCTGTGGCCCCCCGTACTGACCATGGCCGTGGGCACCACTCAACTGACGCTGCAATACGTCGCCGAAATCCTGCGTGGGGAGAACTGAGCATGGATCCTGTTACCGCCGGCATCCTCGTCGCCATCGGCCTGATCGCGTTGATGGCCATCGGCACCCCCATCGCCTTCGCGCTGGGCGGCATCTCGCTGATCGCCCTGGTCGCCAGCCGCGGCGTCTCGGAGCTGACCTACTTCGGTGAGACCTTCTACGATCGCATCGCCGAGTTCGGCTTCATCGCCATCCCCATGTTCATCCTGATGGGGGCCGCCGTGGCCTCGTCGCCCACCGGGCGCGACCTCTACCGCTCGCTTGACCTCTGGCTGGGCAGGCTGCCCGGCGGCCTGGCGATCTCCAACATCGGCGCCTGCTCGATCTTCGCGGCACTGTCCGGCTCCTCGCCGGCGACCTGTGCGGCCATCGGCAAGATGGGCATCCCCGAGATGCGCAGCCGCGGCTATCCCGACGGCGTGGCCGCCGGCTGCATCGCCGCGGGCGGCACCCTGGGCATCCTGATCCCGCCCTCGGTGACCATGATCATCTACGGCATCGCCACCGAGACCTCCATCGGCCGGCTGTTCATCGCCGGCGTGGTGCCGGGCTTCATGCTCGCCGGGCTGTTCATGATCTGGACCCTGATCGCCTGCAAGCTGGCCGGCGGCTACCAGAACCCCATGGCCATCAACACCGAAGCCCTCAAGCAGACGATGCGCCAGAACGTCGACGCCAACCTCAAGGCGCTGGTACGCGTGCTGCCCTTCCTGGCGGTGGTGGGCCTCATCCTCTTCGCCCTCTACGGCGGGGTGGCCACGCCCACCGAGGCGGCCGGGGTCGGCGCCTTCCTGTGCCTGGCGCTGGCCATCATCATCTACCGCATGTGGCAATTGAAGCCGCTCAAACTGATCATGCGCGACTCGCTGCGCGAGAGCGTGATGATCATGCTGGTGATCGCCGCCGCCGAGGTGTTCGCCTACGCGCTATCGTCGCTGTTCATCACCCAGACCGTGGCCGGCGGCATCGCCGACCTTGAGGTCAACCGCTGGGTGCTGATGGGCCTGATCAACCTCTTCCTGCTGGTGGCCGGCTTCTTCCTGCCGCCGGTGGCGGTGATCGTGATGACCGCGCCGATCCTGATGCCGGTCATCCTGGCCGCCAACTTCGATCCCTACTGGTTCGCGGTGATCCTGACCATCAACCTGGAGATCGGCCTGATCACCCCGCCGGTAGGCTTGAACCTCTTCATCATCAACAGCATCGCGCCGGACATCTCGCTGCGCGACGTGCTGATGGGCAGCCTCCCCTACGCCCTGTGCATGGTGCTGGCGATCCTGTTGCTGTGCTTCTTCCCCGGACTTGCCCTGTGGCTGCCGAACCTGATGATGGGCTGAGGAGACCACCCGACCATGAACATGACCTTCCTGCAGGAGATGTTCAACTCCATCACCCAGCGCGACGCCCTGCGGCGTCGTCGCCAAGGCGATTCGGAGACAACGGACCACACCCAACTGCTGAAGGCCTGTCAGGCGCTGCTGGAAAGCGACGGCGAGGCCTCCAGCATCGCCCTGGCAAGCCGGGTGCTGGCCATGTTCAATCGGCTCGACGATACCCAGGAAGTTCGCTTCTTCGAGCGTCTGGCGACGGACTTCGCCGCCGACCCGGCCGCGATCGACGCGGCGTACAGGACCTACCAGCACGACCGTGACAATGCCAGCCTGCAGGCGCTGTTCGAGGCCTGCGAGCCGCGCCGTCAGGAGCTGTTCCGGCGGCTCAACCTGGCCCCCGACGGCACCTTCGAGCTGGTGCGCATGCGCGAGGACCTGCTCAGGCTGATGCGCGATCGACCGGACCCTGAAAAAAATGAGCTTGCCGGCATCGATGCCGACTTCGCCCACCTGTTCGGCTCCTGGTTCAACCGCGGCTTCCTGATGCTCAAGCGCATCGACTGGAACACCCCGGCCTCGATCCTCGAGAAGATCATCCGTTACGAGGCGGTGCACGAGATCCAGGACTGGAACGACCTGCGCCGGCGCCTGGATGCTCGCGATCGCCGCTGCTTCGGCTTCTTTCACCCGGCGATCGGCGACGAGCCGCTGATCTTCGTCGAGGTGGCCCTGCACAAGGGGCTGCCCGACAAGATCCAGCCGATCCTCTCGGGCGAGCGCCACGAGATCGAGGACCCCGAGTCGGCGGACACCGCGGCCTTCTTCGGCATCAGCAACTGCCAGACCGGCCTGCGCGGCATCTCCTTCGGCAACTTCCTGATCAAGCAGGTGGTGCAGGAGCTCAAGCAGGAACTGCCCCAGCTCAAGTACTTCGTCACGCTCTCACCGGTCCCCGGCTTCGGCCCCTGGCTCACCGAGCGGCGCGACGACGAGACCCTGCCTGACGCGGTGCGCAAGAGCCTCGCCGCGCTGGAAGACCCCGACTGGCATCGCGACCCCGAACGCGCCGAGAAGCTCAAGTCGGTGATCAAGCCGCTGGCCGCACGCTACCTGCTCGACGAGAAGAACGACCGCGGCCTGCCGCTCAACCCGGTCGCCCGTTTCCACCTGGGCAACGGTGCCGAGCTGCACCGCATCAACTGGCTGGGCGACGTGTCGAAAAAGGGCCTGCAGCAGGCCGCCGGCATGATGGTCAACTACCTCTATGTGCTCGACGACATCGAGCGCAACCATGAGAATTACACCGCCAACGCCACCGTGGCCCGCTCGAGTGAGGTCAAGGACCTTGCCCGCAAGGCCAGAAAGCTGGCCAAGGGAGAGAGCACCAAATGAATCACAACCTCTTCGCAACCTTCGCCCGGCGCATGCAGGAGCGCGGCGATGCCGATTTCATCACTACCCGCGAGGGCCGCGGCTACTCCCACGCCGAGGCCCTGGCCGCCACGGCGCGCCTGGCCGGCGCCCTGACCGAGCTTGGCGTGCGCCCCGGCGACCGGGTCGCGGCGCAAACCGACAAGAGCCCCGAGGCGATCCTGCTCTACCTCGCCACCCTGCGCGTGGGCGGTGTCTACCTGCCGCTCAATACCGGCTACACGGGTGAAGAGATTCGCTACTTCCTCGGCGATGCCGAACCGGCGCTGTTCGTCTGCCGGCCGGGCAATCTCGACGAAGCGCGCAGGATCGCCACCGAGAGCGGCTGCCCGGCGGTGGAAACCCTCGGCAAGTCCGCCGACGGCAGCCTGATGGAGGCCGCCGAGCGGGCCACGCCCCAGGACGAGATCACCGCGCGCGAGGACGATGACCTGGCCGCCATCCTCTATACCTCGGGCACCACCGGACGCTCCAAGGGCGCCATGCTCACGCACCGCAATCTGGGCTCCAACGCCGAGGCGCTGGTGTCGTTCTGGCATTTCAGCGAGGGCGACCGGTTGATCCACGCCCTGCCGATCTTCCATACCCATGGCCTGTTCGTTGCCTGCAACGTCACCCTGATGGCCGGCTCGAGCATGCTCTTCCTGCCGAAGTTCGACGCCGACGTGATCTTCGAGGAACTGCCCCGCGGCACCGTGATGATGGGCGTGCCGACTTTCTACACGCGCCTGGTTCAGGACGATCGCCTGACGCCCGAGGTGACCGCCAAGATGCGGCTGTTCGTGTCCGGCTCGGCGCCGCTCACCGCCGAGACCCACCAGGCCTTCGAGCAGAAGACCGGCCATGCGATTCTCGAGCGTTACGGCATGACCGAAACCAACATGAACACCTCCAACCCCTACGAGGGCGAGCGCCGTGCCGGCACCGTGGGCATGCCGCTACCCGGCGTCGAGTGTCGCATCACCGACCGCGAGACCCACGAATCCGTCCCCCAGGGCGAGATCGGCATGCTCGAGGTGCGCGGCCCCAACGTCTTCATCGGTTACTGGCGCATGCCGGAAAAGACCCGCGAGGAACTGCTGGAAGACGGCTTCTTCGTCACCGGCGACCTGGCGATGGTCGACGAGCGCGGCTACGTGCACATCGTCGGGCGTGACAAGGACCTGGTGATCTCCGGCGGCTACAACGTCTACCCCAAGGAGATCGAGCAGGTCATCGACGAACTCGATGGCGTCTTCGAGTCCGCGGTGATCGGCGTGACGCACCCCGATTTTGGTGAGGGCGTCACCGCCGTGGTGGTCCCCAAGGAAGGCGCGGAGCTCGACGAGGCCAAGGTGTTGGGCTTTCTCGACGGCAAGCTGGCCAGATACAAGCAACCCAAGCGGGTCTTCTTCACCGACACCCTGCCGCGCAACACCATGGGCAAGGTCCAGAAGAACCAGCTGCGCGAACAGTTCAAGGACATCTATCGCTGAGCGACCAGATGTTCTCTTGCCATCTCCCCTCGCCATCTCTCGACGCTGGAGAGATGGCCTTCTTGCCGGAGCTACCCCATGGCCAAGCGAATCACCTATTGCTTCACCCCTGTCTCGCCCTGGACCTACCTGGGCCATGCCCGACTCGGCGAAATCGCCGCCCGACATGGCGCCACGATCGACTACGTGCCGATCACCCTCAGTGCCATTCTCCCCAAGACCGGCGGCCTGCCGCTGGCCAAGCGTGCCCCGGAGCGCCAGGCGTATCGAATGGCCGAGCTCAGGCGCTGGCCGCGTCTGCTCGGCATCCCCCTCAACGTGGAACCGAAGTTCTTCCCCGCCGATGACCGTCCGGCGGCCCGTCTGGCGCTCACCGCCAAGGCGCAGGGACACGACATCGCCGCGCTGTCGCTGGCCTTGCTGCGCGCCATCTGGGCCGAGGAACGCGACATTGCCGATCTCGACACCCTGCGCGCGATCGCCGATGCCAACGGCCTCGATGGTGCGGCCTTGCTCGCCGCGTCGGAAACGGACAGCGGCCAGCAGCGCCTCGATGCGGCCTGTGATCAGGCCCTGGCGCTAGGTTGCTTCGGCTCGCCCTGGTACGACCTGGATGGCGAGCCCTTCTGGGGCCAGGACCGCCTCGACCTGCTGGAGAAGACTCTGGCCGAGCGCTAGAATCGATCCCCTCGCACGCCGGCCATCAGGTGCCGGCGTGTTTTTTCACCCTGAAAAACAACAAGGAAACCACTGATGATCAAGCAGTTGGGCAATGTCTTCTCGCGGTTCTCGGAACGCTACATGCCGGAGCCGATCATCTTCGCGGTCTTGCTGACCCTCGTCACCTTCCTGCTCGGCTTGTTCCTGACCGACACCGGCATCGTCGGCATGGTCGATCACTGGTACTCCGGATTCTGGGACTTGCTCGCCTTCACCATGCAGATGGTGATGATCCTGGTCACCGGCCATGCCCTGGCCACCGCACCCGTGGTCAAGCGTTTCATCCAGGCCACGGCCGAACGTCCGGGCAACAGCGCCCAGGCCGCCGCGCTTACGGCCCTGGTGGCCTGTATGTTTTCCTGGGTCAACTGGGCGCTGGGCCTGATCGTCGGGGCCATCTTCGCCCTGGAGATGGGCAAGGCCGCCTACCGCAAGGGCATCAAGCTTCACTACCCCTTGATCGTGGCGGCCGGCTACTCCGGACAGATGGTCTGGCACATGGGGCCTTCCTCTTCCTCGGGCCTGACCGTTGCCACCGAGGGTCACTTCCTCGAGGAGGCCATCGGCATCATCCCCATCACCGAGACCGCCTTTTCCAGCTATGCGCTGCTGCTCAGCGCGATGTTCATCCTATTCCTGGTGCCGCTGGTGTTCTTCCTGATGACGCCGCGCAACCAGGACGAGGTGAATGGCATCGACCACTACGCCCCGCAGCTGCTCAAGGAAGAGGCGCCGGAGGAAGTCCCCAGCGATCATGAGCGTTCCATCGGCGAGCGGCTCGACAGCGGCTGGTTCACCGTCATCCTGCTCGCCCTGGCCGGCTCTTATGCGGTGATGCACTTCAGCCGCAACGGCTTCGACCTGAACCTCAATATCGTCAATTTCATGTTCCTGTTCCTGGGCCTGATGCTGCACAGGACCCCGGTGAACTACATGCATGCGGTGACCGACGCCACCAAGGGCGCCAGCGGCATCATCCTGCAGTTCCCCTTCTACGGCGGCATCATGGGCATGGTCACCCTGTCGGGCCTGGCGGTGATCTTCATCGACGCCATGCTGAGCATCGCCACCCCCGGCACCCTCCCGGTGTTGACCTGGTTCTCGGCGGGCCTGCTGAATATCTTCGTGCCCTCCGGGGGCGGCCAGTGGGCGGTCCAGGGGCCGATCCTGGTCGAGGTCGCCAAGGAACTCGAGGTCTCGGTGGGCCGTATCATCATCGCCTTCGGCGCCGGCGACACCTGGACCAACATGTTCCAGCCATTCTGGGCCCTTGCCCTGCTGGGCATTACCGGTGTGAAGGCCAAGCACATCATGGGCTATTGTATGGTGTTGATGCTCGTGTCCATCCCGTTCTACATCGTCGGGCTGACGTTCTTCTCATGACCGTGGGACGTTCGTCTCATGACCGTGGGACGTTCGTCTTGTGACCGTGGTAAGTCATAACATTGTTAAGTCATAACCCCGGCAAGCCCTGTGGGTAAGCCCCCGTAGGCAAGCCCTGCATGGAGAGCTCGTGATGTTCACACTTCCCTCTCATCTGGCCGATGTCAGGGCCTTGACCTTCGATGTCTTCGGCACCGTGGTCGATTGGCGCAGCAGCGTGATCCGCGAGGGCGAGGCGCTAGGTCGCCGCCACTCGCTAGCGGTGGACTGGGCCGCCTTCGCGGATGCCTGGCGCGGGGGCTACGCCCCGGCCATGGACCGGGTGCGCCGGGGCGAGTTGCCCTGGACGCGCCTGGACAAGCTGCATCGCATGACCCTTGACCGGCTACTCGACGACTTCGGCATCGCCGAGCGACTCGATGAGGCCGACAAGGCGCACTTCAATCGCGTCTGGCATCGACTGACGCCCTGGCCGGATTCGGTGGCCGGCATGCAGCGGCTGCGCCAGCGCTTCATCCTGGCCTCGCTGTCCAACGGCAACATGTCGCTGCTGGTCAACATGGCCAAGCATGCCGGCCTGCCCTGGGACTGCGTGCTCTCGGCGGAGCTTTCCGGCCACTACAAGCGCGACCCGGAGGTCTATCACATGGCGGCGGACCTGCTCGACCTCGAACCGGGGCAGGTCATGATGGTCGCCGCCCATCAGGACGATCTCCAGGCGGCCCATCGCGAGGGCTTTCGTACCGCCTTCGTGATGCGCCCGCTCGAACACGGCCCGGACGCCATTCCGGACCTGAGCGTCGATCCCTGTTTCGATCTGGTCGCCAATGACTTCCATCACCTGGCCGACCAGTTGGCCGGCCCAATATCCGAAAGAGCGGAGAGCTGAATGAAGATCGTGATCCCGGACGACTATCAGAACGCCGTCCGCACTCTGTCAGCCTTCGCCAAGCTCGATGGCCATGAGGTCAGGGTCTTCCATGACACCGTCAACGACCTCGACACCCTGGCCGAGCGCTTCGCCGGTGCCGAGGCCCTGGTGTTGATCCGCGAACGCACCTCGATCACCGAAGACCTGCTCGCCCGCCTGCCCGAACTGAAGGTGATCAGCCAGACCGGTGGGGGCATCGCCCACATCGACCAGGCGGCCTGCCGGCGTCACGGCGTGACCGTATTGGCCGGCACCGGCTCGCCCCATGCCGCCGCCGAGCTCACCTGGGGGCTGGTGCTGGCCGCCATGCGCCACATCCCCGACGAGGTCGCCAACCTCAAGGCCGGCCGCTGGCAGCGCACCCTGGGCACCGGCCTCAAGGGACGCACCCTGGGCATCTTCGGCTATGGGAAGATCGGTCGCCTGGTGGCCGGTTACGGCCAGGCCTTCGGCATGGAGGTGCTGGTATGGGGCCGCGAAAGCACCCGCCAGCGCGCCGCCGAGGCCGGCTTGCAGGTCGCCGAGAGCCAGCAGGCGCTGTTCGAACGCGCCGACGTGCTGAGCCTGCATCTTCGCCTCAACGACGAGACGCAGGGCATCGTCACCGCCCGGCACCTCGCCGCCATGAAACCCACCGCCCTGCTGGTCAATACCAGCCGTGCGCCCTTGATCGCCACCGGCGCCCTGGAGGCAGCGCTGCACCATGGCCGGCCCGGCCAGGCGGCGGTGGACGTCTTCGAGCAGGAACCGCTGATCACCCACCCCATGCTCGACCTGCCCAACCTGCTGGCCACCCCGCACCTTGGGTATGTCGAGAAGGACAGCTACGAGCTCTACTTCGGCGACGCCTTCGACAACCTGTTGGCGTTCGACGCGGGACAGCCGATCACCAACCTCGCCGGGTGAGCCACTCCAAAGGATAATCTTCCATGACCGACAGAACCGATAGCCTCGACCCCAAGGGTCTTGCCACCCGCCGCGAAGTCCTCGGCGATGCCTATGTGGATGCCGCCCTCTCGCAGGCCGACGACTTCAGCTGGCCGATGCAGGAGCTGGTCACGCGCAATTGTTGGAACGATATCTGGAACCGCCCGGGACTGCCTCGGGCTACCCGAAGCCTGGTCAACATCGGCATGCTGGTGGCGCTAAACCGTCCCCATGAGCTGAAGGTTCACCTGCGCGGGGCGCTCAACAACGGCTGCAGCGAGGAGGAGATCCGCGAGGTGTTGCTGCAATGCGTCGCCTATTGCGGCTTCCCCGCCGCCATCGATGGCCTGAAAGTGGCCCGCGAGGTGATCGCCGCGTTCAAGGCCGAGCAGGGCCAAGGCGACCGCTAGGCAAGACCCGAGCGTCATCAACAGCGCTTGATGACGCTCCTCAACGGAGGGTCGAGGCTCGTCATTGTGTGTTCCCAGCGCAGCGGCAGGGCGTCCCGCCTCAAGTTCAGGCCGGACGCTCCAGCGCGAAGAGGTCGGTGGTTCGCGCGTAGTCGCTGCCCGCCATGCGCCCGATGGGGCGCAGGGCCTCCAGACTGACATGGCGCCCGTTCCAGACCGCCTCATCGACATGAATCGACACCACCTCGGCGAGCACCAGGTTGCCGGCCAGCGGCTGGTCGCCGAAGCGGATGATATCGCGCAGCCGACAGCCGAAGGCCACCGGCGCCGCCGCCACCCGCGGCACCGAGATGCCCGGCATCGCCGCCTTCTCCAGCCCCGCCAGCGTGAACTCGTCCTCGCCGTGGGGCAGGCTCGTGCTGGTGGTGTTGAGCGCCTCGACCAGCGCCTCGCCGCCGATATGCACCACGCACTCCGGCACCGCCTCGAGGTTGCGGATGGTGTCCTTGGGCTGGCTCTCGCCGTCGAGCAGCGGCGAGAAGCCCAGCACCGGCGGGGCCACGCTGACCACGTTGAAGAACGAGAACGGCGCCAGGTTGGCGTTGCCGTTGGCGTCCTGGGTCGAGACCCAGGCGATCGGGCGGGGACAGATCGACCCCGAGAACAAGCGGTAGATCTTGCCAGGGCTCAGCCCGTGTTCTTCCAGCAGGTAGTCGCTCATGATGGGGGGCTCGCTTGATGGATCGGGTTCGAGAGTGTCCCTCCGCTGGGCTCTTTTGTTCAAGGGGCAGCGCGGAGCCAGAGGGCTTAATGAGACAGGTTGGGCGATATGAGACAGATTGGGCGCTATGACCGTCGGCCGGACGAGGGGAAAAGAGCGTTTCAATAAGGGAGGCGCTCTTTCCGCGATTCATATGCTGGGCGATTTGCGGCACCATGTGGACCTGTCGATCAAGCCCGTTTAGCTGCCGCGAAGGAAGATGCCATGCCCGCCGTTCAGGCCTCCGCCCTCCCCCCCGGCTTCATGGTGGTCCACGGCAATCGCCTGGAAGACCTGCGCGGCCTGGCGGTGGAGTGGATGACGCGCCATCCGCTCTCGCCGCTGGAGAACGAGGTCATCCTGGTGCAGAGCAACGGCATCAGCCAGTGGATGAAGCTGGCGCTGGCGGCCGACGAACGCGATGACGGCACCGGCGGCTCGGGCATCGCCGCGGCACTGAACATCACCCTGCCGGCGCGCTTCCTGTGGCAGGCCTACCGCGCGGTGCTGACCCACGTCGAGCAGGACCCCGACGCCGTGCCGGCCACCTCGCCGTTCGACAAGTCGCGTCTGCTGTGGCGCCTGCTGCGCCTGCTGCCGGAACTGATGGGGCATGACGAATTCGCCCCGCTGCGCCAGTTTCTCGACGGCGACGACGACCTGCGCAAGCATCACCAGCTCGCCGAGCGGCTGGCCGATCTTTTCGACCAGTACCAGGTCTATCGCGCCGACTGGCTCGACGCCTGGGGCCGTGGCGAGGACGTGCTGATCGGCGCCCGCGGCGAGGCCCGCCCGATCGACGACGCCCAGCGCTGGCAGCCGGCGCTATGGCGTGCCCTCATAGAGGATGTCGGCGACGACGGCGTGGATTCCAGCCGCGCCATGGTCCACCAGCGCTTTCTCGCCGCCGCCAACGCCCTGACGCCCGACGAATGCCCCCCCGGCCTGCCGCGCCGGGTGATGGTGTTCGGCATCTCGTCGCTGCCCCAGCAGACCCTCGAAGCGCTGGCCGCCATCGCCCGTTGCAGCCAGGTGGTGCTGTGCGTGCACAACCCCTGCCAGCACTACTGGGCGGACATCATCGAGCACAAGGACCTGCTACGCGCCGAGCGCTACCGGCAATACCGCAAGGCGGGCATGCCGGCGCGCCTCGACGTGCTCGGCGATGGCGACGGCGAGGCCGGCCTGCATCTGCACGCCCAGCCGCTGCTCGCCGCCTGGGGTAAGCAGGGCCGCGACTACCTGCGTCTGCTCGACGAGCACGACGACGCCCAGCAGTACGAGGGGCTGTTCGCCGCCGACTCGCTGCGTATCGACCTGTTCGAACCGTTCGTCGACAGCCACGGCGAGCAGCGCCTGCTCAACCAGTTGCAGGACGACATCCGCGAGCTGCGCCCGCCCCACGAGACCCGCGAGACCTGGCCGGCGGTGGACGCCCGCCACGACGACTCCATCGTTTTCCACGTCGCCCACGGTCCGCAGCGCGAGGTCGAGATCCTCCACGACCAGTTGCTCGCCGCCTTCAGCGCAGACCCCAAGCTGCGCCCGCGCGACATCATCGTGATGGTGCCGGACATCGACCAGTACGCGCCGCATATCCTGGCCGTCTTCGGCCAGTATGCGAGAAGCCAACAAGAACGCGACGATCCGCGCTTCATTCCCTACACCCTCTCCGACCAGGGCAGCCGCCACCGCCTGCCACTGCTGATCGCCCTGGAAACCCTGCTGCGCCTGCCGGAACTTCGCCTGTCGGTGAGCGAGCTGCTCGACTTGATCGACGTGCCGGCGCTGCGCGAGCGGTTCGGCATCGACGAGAACGACCTGCCGACCCTGCGCCGCTGGATCGAGGGCGCCGGCATCCGCTGGGGCCTGCACGGCCGGCAACGCGCGAGCCTCGATCTGCCCGAGGGCATGGAGCAGAACACCTGGGCCTTCGGGCTGCGCCGGCTGCTGCTCGGCTACACCGTGGGCGAGGCCGCCGCCGGCCCCTGGCAGAGCATCGAACCGTTCGACGACATCGGCGGCCTGGAAGCGCAGCTCGCCGGGCCCCTCGCCAGCCTGCTGGAAACCCTCGAGCGCCAGTGGCACGCGCTGCGCGAGCCCACCGACGTCAACGGCTGGGTGCAGCGCCTGCGCCAGCTGCTCGAGGAGAGCTTCAGCGGCGACGACGCCCAGGACAGCCTGATGCTGGCCCAGCTCGAACAGGCCCTGCAGGACTGGCAGGAGAGCGCCGAGGAAGCCGGGCTGACCCGCGAGTTGCCGCTGTCGGTGGTGCGCGAGCATTGGCTTTCGCAGATCGACGAGCACAGCCTGTCGCAGCGCTTTATGGCCGGCGCGGTCAACTTCGCCACGCTGATGCCGATGCGCGCGATCCCCTTCAAGCGCGTCTGCCTGCTGGGCATGAACGACGGCGACTACCCGCGCAGCCATCCGCCGATGGATTTCGACCTGATGAACGGCGACTACCGCCCCGGCGACCGCTCGCGCCGCGAGGACGACCGCTACCTGTTTCTCGAAGCGCTGCTCTCGGCCCGCGACCAGTTCTACGTCAGCTGGGTGGGCCGCAGCATCGTCGACAACGTCGAGAAGCCGCCCTCGGTGCTGGTCGGCCAGCTACGCGACCACCTCAAGGCCGGCTGGCAGGCGCAGGACGAAAGCGTCCTGCTCGACGCCTTGACCACCGTGCA
>DATISN010000174.1:0-17732 GCA_035581765.1 Halomonas sp. | reverse complement strand
CTCTCCAACTTCCAGGCATCAAAGGCCGGTTCCTCATAAGGATGTGCGAGCTTAAGGGCGGCCACCACCTGATGGATCAAGTGATCCTCGCAGACCAACTCCACCTTGAGTTCCTCGACGATTTCCAGTTCGCCGACTCGGCCGATATGCGGGTCGGCACCGGCGATCGGTCGGAACTGGCCGATGCCGAGCGTCTGAAAGCAGCAGGCCTCGTAGTCGCCGATACGACCGGCGCCGCTGGCGAAGACGGCTTCCTTGACGCGTTCGGCATCCGCGCTGGGGACGAAGAAGGCAAGCTTGTACATGGCGGTCTCCTTGAAGCGTTAAGAACTGGAAAATGACCCGGAAAACGTGTCGGGAAAATACTTGCTCAAATCCTGTACAAATATGATAATGTGTACATGTAAAGAGAGTTTTAGCCCATGTTCAAGGTTTTCCATCTCTCGATTGAGTCTAGTTTCTGGCTGATGCTGTTGTTGTACCCCGTTTTGCCGCCCTCAAGGGGCGGTTTTTTTTGCGCCATACTGTATGACCAAGGGCATCGGTAGCCGGAGAGATGGTTTGACACCGCAAGCGCAGGGAGAAACGAGGATGGAGGATGAGCTCAGCAGCCTTCTGCAAGCGCTCGGCCTGGTGCCGCGCGGGGTGCCCAAGCCGCTGAGTGGCGGCGATATCGCCGCGGTCTATCGTCTGGAAACCCGCCAGGGGACGGTCATCATCAAGCACGACGATGCCGAGCGTCTGGCGGGGGAAGCCGAGGGACTGCGTGCGCTGCGCGAGGCAGTTTCGGGGTTGATCGTGCCCGTGGTGATCGGGCAGCGCGACACCTGGCTGGTGATGGACGCGCTTGAAGCCGCGCCGCGCACTGCCATGGGGGATACTTCCCTGGGGGAGGGCCTGCGTGAATTGCATGGCGCTATCGGCGACGATCATGGCTGGCCGAGAGACAACGCCTGCGGTCTCACGCCTCAGGCCAATGGACCGCTTACCGACGGCCGGGTATTCCAGCGAGAGCGGCGACTCTTGCCACTCGCCGCGGCCTGCCGGCAGCAAGGGCGTCTGGACGAGGCGCTAGGCGGGCGTATCGAGGCCATCGCATGGTCGCTGGAAGACTGGTTGCCGGACGCACGGCCATGCCTCGTGCACGGCGATCTGTGGTCGGGGAATGTGTTGTTCACTCCTCAAGGGCCGGGGATCATCGACCCGGCGGTCTATCGGCATTACCCGGAGGTGGATCTCGCCATGCTGACGCTTTTCGGCGCACCGGGGGCTGCCTTTTTCGAGGCCTACTGGAACGGCGACGCCCCGGCCGACTGGCCGAGGCGCGAAGCGTTGTTTCAGTTGTATCCACTGCTCAACCATTTGTTGCTGTTCGGCGGCGCCTATCGCAGCGGGGTCGAGCGCACGGTCGCGAGGCTCGAAACCTACCGGGACTGAGCGAATCCGGCCCGCCAACCGGCGCCTACCAGGCCTTGTAGGGCAGGAACTTGCCGTTCAGGGTCAGCAACACGCGGTCACCCTTGGGATCCTCGATCTTGTCGACCTCCATGGAGAAGTCGATGGCGCTCATGATGCCGTCACCGAATTTCTCCTGGATCACGTCCTTGAGCGTTTCGCCGTAGACGCCGACCACCTCGTAAAGGCGATAGATCAGCGGGTCCTGCGGAATCGCCTCGTCCCAGGCCTTGGTGGGGAAGGTGGTGAGCGCCTCGGCGACCTCAGTATCGGCGCCCAGCACGTCGGCGATCTTGTGGGCCACGTCCGCGCTTGCGCTGTTCATGCCGTAGCAGGCCGAGGCCACCCAGACCGGCGACATGCCCACGGCACGGCCAATGGCTTCCCAGGTCATCTGCTTGCGTGCCTTGGCGGCCAGCAGGGTGTGGCGCATCTCGAGCTTATCCATGATGAGTCTCCTTGGAGGTTAAGTGAACAAGTTTGCGGTCAGCGGCGGGTTCGGTGGCCGCAGGCGTGACAGCGACCGGGTTCGTCCCGGTCGGCTCGGGTCCGGCGGGATTGACGGCCTTGGGATAGCGCAGCCCTCCCTGATCGAGGTCCTCGGCACGCATGGTGGCCGAGCGAGTGACCAGGAAATCCACCAGATAATTGCGGATCTTGTAGAAGTTCGGATGCTTGACGATGTCGGCCCGCGCCCGTGGGCGGGGCAGGTCGATTTCCACGGCTTCGGCGACGCGCGCCTCGGGACCGTTGGTCATCAAGAGAATGCGGTCGGCGAGCAGAATCGCCTCGTCGACGTCGTGGGTGATCATGAACACCGTCTGACGGTCGCGTTCCCAGATCTTGATCAGCTCGTCCTGGATCACGCCGCGGGTCAGGGCATCCAGGGCGCCGAAGGGCTCGTCGAGCAACAACAATTCCGGCTTGGTGGCGAAGGCGCGGGCGATACTGACACGTTGTCGCATGCCACCGGAAAGCTGCGCGGGCTTGCGATGGACGACCTCGCTCAAGCCCACCATGGTCAGGTAATTGCGACTGTGCTCGGTCACCTGGGCGTCGTTCCACCGCTTCCAGCGGGCGCTGACGCCGAAGCGCACGTTGTCCAGCACCGTGAGCCAGGGCAGCAGGCTGTAGTTCTGGAACACCACGCCTCGCTCCAGACTGGGCCCTCGAATCTCCTTGCCGTTCATGATCATGGCGCCGTCGCTGAGGCTGTCGAGTCCTGCCAGGGCATTCATGATGGTCGATTTGCCGCAGCCGGAATGGCCGATGATGCACACGAACTCGCCTTTCTCGAGCTTGAAACTGACGTTGTCGAAGACCGTCAGCCCCGGCGCACCCTTGGCGCCGGCAAAGCGCTTGGCGGCTTGTTGTACTTCCACGAAAGCGTGGCTCATGGGGAGTCTCCCGGGTTATTCCTCATAGGTAACCATTCGCGCAACTGCCGACAGCATCATGTCGAGCAGCATGCCGACGATCCCGATCATCAGGATCGAGAAGATCACGCTGGTCAGGTCGAGATTGTTCCATTCGTTCCAGACGTAGTAGCCGATGCCGGTGCCGCCCACGAGCATCTCGGCAGCCACGATTACCAGCCAGGCGATGCCGATGGAGATGCGCATCCCGGTGAGAATGGTGGGCGCGGCGGCCGGCAGGATGACCTTGAAGGCGGTCTTCATCGGCGACAGCTCATGGGTTCTCGCCACGTTGACCCAGTCCTCGCGGACGCCGGCCACGCCGAAGGCGGTATTGAGCAGCATGGGCCAGATCGAGCAGATGAAGATCACGAAGATCGCCGAGGCTTCGGAGTCCTGGATGATGAACAGTGCCAGCGGCATCCAGGCCAACGGCGACACCGGCCGCAGTACCTGAATATAGGGATTGAGCGCCTTGTACATCAGCGGCGACATGCCGATCAGGAACCCCACGGGAATGGCGATGACCGCTGCCATGAAGAATCCCGCCAGCACGCGATACAGCGAGTAGCCGAGCTGGATACCGATTCCCTTGTCGTTGGGGCCGGCATCGTAGAAGGGATTCGACAACTCTTCCCAGGCACGCACCAGAATCTCCGACGGTGGCGGCACCTTGGCGGTTTCCTCGTCGCTGGCCATCAGTTTGTCGTACTCGCTGAGTTCGCCACCCCCGCCGCCCAGGAGAGGGACATGATCGAGGCCTTCCCATAGCCCCAACCCGACGACCAGCAATACCGCGGCAAGCAGCGTGGCTCGAACGTTGAGGCTGAACGTCCACTCGGTAGTCGTGCGGTCCATGTCAGCTCCTCCGGATCGCGAAGCTCTCGATATAGGCTTCTGGTTGGGAGTAGTCGAAGGTCTTGCCCATGATCTGATAGTTGCGGGAGGTCTCTTCCGGGGCGTCGTAACCCAGTTCGCGCATGACGTCTCGGGCGTCGGTGGCGAGATAGACGTCGCGAGCCACCTGCTGATAGTCGACATGGCCCTCGATGTAGCCCCAGCGCTTCATCTGGGTCAGGATCCAGATCGCCATGGAATGCCAGGGGAAGGGGTCGAAGTCGATCCGGTCCGGCACGTTCTGAACCTCTCCAAGACCGTCGGCATAGGTGCCCGTCAATACCTGCTCGATCACCGTGACCGGCTGGTTGAGGTAGTTGGTGGGCGCGATGGCCGTGGCGATTTCCTTGCGATTGGCGGGGTCAGACGAGTATTGGGTGGCGTCGATGATCGCGCGGAACAGCGCGCCATAGGTGTTGGGGTTCTCGGTGGCGAACTGCTGGCTGGTGGCAAAGGCACAGCATGGATGACCGTCCCAGATCTCCTTGGTCAGTAGGTGAATGAACCCGATGCGCTCGTAGACGGCGCGCTGGTTGAAGGGGTCGGGTGACAGGAAGCCGTCGATGTTGCCGGCGCGCAGGTTGGCGACCATTTCGGGGGGCGGAACCACGCGGATCTTGATGTCCTGATCGGGGTCCAGGCCGTGTTCTGCCACGTAGTAGCGCAGCAGGAAATTGTGCATCGAGTACTCGAAGGGTACGCCGAAGGTAAAGTCCTTCCACTGCTTTGGGTCACGCTTGTCCTGATGGTCGTTGTGCAACACGATCGCCTGGCCGTTGATGTTCTCCACCGCCGGCATGATGAAGGGCTCGGGATTTGAGCCCGCCCCCAGCGTCATGGCCAGGGGCATTGGCGTGAGCATGTGGGCGGCGTCGTATTCGCGATTGAGCGACTTGTCGCGAGCGACGGCCCAGCCGGCGGTCTTGATCACCGAGACATCCAGGCCATAGCGCTCGTAGAAGCCCATGGGGGCCGCCATGATGATCGGCGTGGCGCAGGTGATGGGCACGAAGCCGACATTGAGCTGGGTCTTTTCCAGCGGGCCCAAGTCCTCCTTCACCGCCGCCTTGATTGCCTCCATCGGCAGCAGGCTGGCGAGGGCCGCGGCCGCCGTGCCACCCCCTACCAATTTCATGAACTGGCGGCGATGCATGTCGCTGTGCCCGAAGATGCCGCGTACCAAAGCACTTTCCACCACACGGTCCATCATCGCCTCGCGGTCGAGGGGCGTGCCGTCGACACCCTGACGGGGGGCTGTCGCTGGCCGACAGTCGTGGCAATTGCAGTGATGCCCATGGATCAATGCCTGGCGATGATCGAAGGGGTTGCCCAGGCTATTGTGGTCGTTGTGATCGGTCATGTAGTTGTCCACCTCACGGGAGCAATGGCAAGACGAAATGCGCCGTCATGGTGCATGGCAGGGCATGCTTGACGCGTTTCGACCATTGCTTGCGAGCTTCGTACCACTTTTTCAATTTTTCTTTAAAAGATGTTTATGAACAGTGATATGGCTGAATTTCATGCCGCTCTTGTAAAGGCGACCTACGGCCCGGAACAGGCGCTGAGGCGGCGTCAACGCGAACATGCCGTGGCGACGTAACGCCCGGTGAGTTTCGTCGCGCTTAATCGCTGAGCCTGGTAGGGAGATGCATTCATGCCTATTTTTGGGAAGGTGAGACCCGCGACTTAACGCATATGGCCAGAGGCGTATGCTCTCCCTTTGACATGGATACGTCTGAATGAAAGCGTTTCGCTCTTTCGTTCGTGTTGCCTTGGCACTTGTGACCCTGTGGATAGGCGGTGTGCCCCTGTCGGCCTCGGCGGAAGGACTCTTGACCTTCAAGACCGAGAACGACAATTACTCGGCAGGCGACGACGGCCATTACACCAATGGTGTCGAAGTAAGCTGGGCCTTTGTCCCCGCCAACCAGCACTGGCTACGTGACCTGGCGGACGCGACCCCCGGCTGGTCGGCCGACGGGCTCGATGGAGTGGCCTATCGCTTCACGCATCAGGTATACACCCCCGACAATATCGAGGTGGCGCAACTCATCGAGAATGACCGGCCTTATGCCGGCGTGCTGCTGGGCGGCGTCTCGCTCTTCGACAGCGAGCGACATACGGGTTGGCGTCGGGCCCGCAGCCTGTCGCTGGATGTCGGCATCGTGGGGCCGGCATCCGGTGCCGACTTTCTGCAACGCGAGTTTCACCGTTGGATCGGCTCCGACAAGCCAGAGGGCTGGGACAACCAGCTCGACAACGAACCGCTACTCAATCTGGCCTACCGGAGCGCCTGGATAGTGCAACGGCCACTGAACGGCTACGAACTCGAATTCGGTCCGAACGCCGGGTTCGCCCTGGGCAATCTTTATACCTATGCCGCCACCGGGCTAGGGGTGCGACTCGGAAAGAATCTCGAACGTAGCTTCGGTATTCCGTCCATTGCGCCGAGCCATGGATTTCATTCCTCTTTCCTGCCCGGGCAAGGCGTTGGCTGGTACGCCTTCGCCGCAGTGGAGGGGCGCTACATGGCCCATAACCTGCTGCTTGACGGTAATACTTTCGAGAGCAGTCATTCGGTGGATCGCCGGGAGTTTGTCGGTGATGCTCTGGTGGGAGCCGCTTTCACCTGGGACCGATGGCAGCTCTCCTATACCTATGCCTGGCGAACCGATGAGTTCAAGGAGCAGGCGCGGCACGACCAATTCGGCTCGCTTGCGCTGTCTATATGGTTCTAGCGCTATGCTTCTAGTTTTATGGTTCTCGAAGGGTTCTCGAAGGGCTCTCGAAGGGTTCGCGCGACCCGGCGCGCTCGTCAGGCGAGCTCGTCACGAGGGGAATCATCGTTGACAGAGACAGCGCTCGGCTTCCCCTCAGGCAGTATCGGCGCGGGTGATCCAGTTCAGGGTACGCTGCCACCAGCGCGGTCTCGAGGCTGCCTCGCTGGGTAGCAACCGTTCCCGCGGGCAGCTGAGAAACTCGGCGATGGGGTCGACCTGGCTGGCCCGGTCGAGCATCGGGGCATGACCGCATCCGGGGACCTCGAGCGTCACCAGGCCCTGATGAACCTCGGCCATGCGCTCGACGCTCGCGGGCTTGAGCAGGGGAGAGTGCTCTCCGCGCACGACCATCAGTGGGCAGCGGATCGCTGACCAGTCCGCCCAGGTATCGCGCGGCGTATCGTGCATGAATTGCTCGCTGATACGGGGATCAAAATGATAGGTCCAGCTGCCGTCGGGCAGGCGCCTGGCGCTCCCCTCCGCCAGACGCCGCCAGGCCGCGTCATCGTCGATACCGAAGCCGACATAATGACGGCGTAACTCGGCTTGCAGGTCGCTGAAATGCCAGAAGCGGTGCGGCACGCCAAAATAGGTGGCCAGCTCGGTGAGGCCGTCGGGGTCCAGTTCGGGTCCCACGTCGTTGAGTACCAGCCGCTCGATGCGCTTGGCGGTGGACGGTTCGGCGGCCAGCAACATGCCGAGCAATCCGCCCATGGAAGTGCCGACCCAAGGGGCTTGCGCTAGCGTGAAGTGATCCATGACCGCCACGGCGACTTGCATGTAGTGCTCATAGAGATAGTCGTGCGCCGGGTGCAGAGACCAACTGGACAGGCCGCGACCCGGTGTGTCCGGTGCCAGGACCCGCCATTCAGGCCCCAATGTGTGAGCGAAGTCGGCGAAGTCGCCACCGTGACGCGCCAAACCGTGCCAGGCAATCACGGTGCGGGGTGCCTGCGGATGCCAGATGCGCACTGCAATTTCCAGCTCACGAAATCTGACCATTTCCAGTTCATCCATGATCGCGCTCCTTGTAGTGAAGACGCCGCTCTGCTGCATGGCAGCATAGTTCAGTCAGCGTTTGATAGTGAAGAATCCGTGAATGAGCAAGCCAGGCGGTGGCTTCAACGCCTGGACATGCGACAATGTATGTAAATGACCCTGCCCTGTTATCAAGGATATCCCGATGCTCTCTCCGTGTACCCAACCAACAGTTCGTCGCCTCGCCCGTCGGGCGTTGCTGCCGGCTCTGTTGGCCTCGGCTTGTGCGATGCCGCTGCAGGCAGCCGATCTGCTCACCATCACCCGGGATGCGTTGCAGAACAATGCCGAGCTGGCGGCGGCGCGTTCGACGTTCGGGGTTGTGCAGGCGGGTCGTGATATCGAGCAAGCCGACCTGCTGCCGCAGATCGGGGCGTCGGGCGACGTGACGCACAACCGCCAGTATGAATCGCAGTCGAACGGAGGCTTCGCGAACGGCGGACCCGGCGGCGGGGACGATCGCTACAACAGTGCGGGTCTGACGCTGGAAGCGTCACAGACCCTGTTCGATGCCCGAAACCGTCGTGAGGTCGAGCGAGCGGAGCGAGAGATCGACCAGGAAACCTATCGGCTGGCCGCGACCGAACAGCAGGTGTTGATCGACGTATCCGAGGCCTACTTCGAGATTCTGCGTGCCTACGAAATTCTCGAGGCACGACGCGCCCAGGAGCGCGCCATCGGCCGCCAGCTCGAACAGGCTCGTGAGCAGTTCGAGGTCGGACTGATTGCGATCACCGAGGTCGAGGAGGCCCAGGCCAGCTTTGACCAGTCGCGTGCCGAGCGCATCGCCGCCGAAAGCAGCCTTCAGGTCAATTTCGAGGCCCTGGAGCGGCTGACCGGCCAGCGTTACCAAAGCATCGAGTCGCTACAGGAAGCGTTGCCCATCGAACCCCCCACGCCCAACAGCCGTGACCAGTGGGTGGCAATGGCCATGGAGAACAGTCCTCTGGTGTTGGCGCAGCAGGCCGGGGTCGAGGTGTCGCGCAGCGGGTTGGATGTCTCACAGGCCGACCGACTGCCGACGCTCGAGGCGTTCGCCAACTACCAATACAGCGATACCGACAGCGACGGCCTGACGGGGAGCGACTCCGCCAGCCAGGTCGGCCTTGGCGTCAGCCTGCCTCTCTATACCGGTGGGCGTACCAGTGCCGGGATACGGCAAAGTACCTTCCAGCTCGAGTCCAGCCAATACGATTTCGAGGCCCAGCGCCGCGACACCGTTCAACAGGTGCGCTCACTGTTCACTCAGGTGAGCAACGACGTCTCCACGGTAGAGGCGCGCGCCCAGGCCATCGTCTCCAACCAGAGCGCTCTGGATGCCACGCGAGCCGGCTACGAGGTGGGGACGCGTAACATCGTCGATGTGCTCAATGCCGAGCAGAACCTCTTCTCGGCGATTGCCGACCATGCCGAGGCCCGCTACGACTATGTCGTCAACCTGCTGTCGCTCCGACAGCAGGCGGGAACCCTGGACGTGCCCGCTATCGAGGAAGTCAATGCGCTATTGGAAGGCGACAGTGTCTCCTTCATGTTGCCTGACGAGGCAGGCGCGGGTCGGTATGACGAGGCCATGGAGATCGGCGAGCCGCCCAGTCCGCAATGATGGTTAGCTGACTATCATTTACATTCATACATGTATGAATGTAAAATCGCTTCATCTTAGACGTGTTCAACGGGATTGCCATCAGTCATGAAACTCCAGATCCGATCCGGCCGGGCGGCCTTGCTGGCGCTTGCCGTGGTCTTCTTGCTGTCCGCTTGCGGCGAGCAGGAGCAAGCCGCGCAACAGAACCAAGGCGAGCAAGAGCGCCCTTCCCGGTCGGTGGAGGTGACCGAGATGGCTCGCCAGGACATCCCGTTGGATAAATCGTATCCGTCTTTGCTGCGCAGTGATGATGAAGTCACGCTGGTCGCGCGAGTCACCGGCTTTCTCGAGGCGCGTCGGTTCGAACCCGGCGAGCTGGTGGAGGAGGGGCAGACCCTCTACAGCATCGAGCCGGATCTCTACCAGGCGCTGGTCAACGAGCGCGAGGCAGACCTGCAGAGTGCACGTGCCGAGATGGCGCGCGCGCAGCGCGATGCCCAACGTTTCCAGAGCCTGCTCAGCCAGAACTCGGTGAGCCAGCAGCAGGTCGACGAGGCGCAGGCCGAGTTGCGTGTCGCGCAGGCGCGTGTCGCTCAAGCCGAGGCAGCCCTGGCGAGTGCCAGCATCGATCTGGGCTATGCCGAGGTCAAGGCGCCGGTGTCGGGAATGATCGGGCTTAGCCAGATCAATGTCGGAAATCTGGTGAACTCCGGGTCCGAACTCGCCACCATCACGCCGTTGGATCCACTGGAGGTGCGTTTCCAGTTGCCCCAGCGTGACGCGGTCGAGCTGCGACGCCAGGTCGGCGACGGCGGTTCGATAGAGGATATCCGCGCCAGTCTCGCTGTGCCGTCGCTGAGCGAGGGCGACGAAGATCAACTGGAAGGCAACCTTGCCTTTCTTGGCTCGCGCGTCGATGAAGCCACCAGTACCGTCCAGGCCTCGGCCACCTTCCCGAACCCTCAGGCCACCGTGCTTCCCGGCCAATTCGTCAGGGTCCGTCTCGAGGGATTGAAACGCTACGACGTGCTGGCGGTGCCGGAGCTTGCCGTGACCCAGGCCCTCATGGGTCCCCAGGTGTACGTACTGGACGAGGACAACAAGGCCCGTTCTCGCACCGTCAGCCTGGGTGAGCTGGCAGGCCCATGGCAGGTCATTCGCGATGGCCTCGAAAGCGGGGATCGCGTCGTGGTGGGTGATCCGGCCGGTATCGAGCCGGGGACACCCATCGATCCGCGCGACTTCCAGGGCAATGCCGGGGAAATCGTCGAGCAGGCAGAGCAGGAGCAGGCGGAAGAGCAGGCCGAGGCCCAGACTGCCATGCAGGATGGCGCGGCGAGCGGGGGCGCACCCGGGAATGAGGAAGGGGAAAATGAGGAAGGGGAAGAGGACGAATGAACTTTTCCAACTTCTTCATCAAGCGGCCGATCTTCGCGACGGTGCTGGCGATCATCCTGACGCTGGTCGGGGTGATGAGCATGCGCGTGTTGCCCATCGAGCAGTATCCCAGCGTGGTGCCTCCCACGGTATCGGTGAGCGCCCGGTATCCGGGCGCCGATGCCGAGACGGTCGCCCAGGCGGTCGCCGCCCCCCTGGCGGAGTCGATCAATGGTGTCGAGGACATGCTCTACATGACCTCGACCAGTGCCGACAACGGCAGTGTCAGACTTAGCGTGGCCTTCGGCATCGGCACCGAGGGCGACATCAATACCATCAACGTCAACAATCGGGTGCAGGGGGCGTTGTCACAGCTGCCTCAGGAGGTTCAGGACCAAGGCGTCACGGTGGAGTTGCGCTCCAGCTCCATCTTGATGCTGGTGGCGTTGATCTCACCGGAAGGCGACTATAACAACGTCTACATGCAGAACTATGCGACGCTCAATATCCTCGACGAATTGCGTCAGGTGCCGGGGGTGGGCAACGCCGAGGTGCTGGGGGGCGGTGAGTTCGCCATGCGTATCTGGATGGACCCCGGCAAGCTGGCCCAGTACGACCTGACGCCTGACGAGGTCGCCAGTGCCATCCGCCAGCAGAATACCGAGGTGCCGGCGGGCAGCCTGGCGGCAACGCCTCAGAGTGAACCCCGTAGCTATACCTATACCATCACCGCAGGCGGGCGACTCAATGATGTCGACGCCTTCCGTGACATCTACCTGCGCACCAACCCTGACGGCTCGTCACTGCGGCTCAGTGACGTGGCACGTATCGAGCTGGGCGCTTCCTT
Organism: Halomonas sp.; assembly: GCA_035581765.1. Taxonomy (GTDB): domain Bacteria; phylum Pseudomonadota; class Gammaproteobacteria; order Pseudomonadales; family Halomonadaceae; genus Halomonas. The sequence goes on along the minus strand of DATISN010000174.1, from coordinate 6,338 downwards.
CTACGGGGTCGAAGCACGACTGAACGGCGCCACCATGACGCCGATCATCATCAACCAACAGCCCGGGGCCAACGCGCTGGAAACCGCCGAGGCGGTCGAGGCGACCATGGACGAGCTGGAAGGCCGTTTCCCGCCGGGGCTGGAATACGTCGTGCCCTATGACACCACCCTGTTCATCGATGCGTCAGTGGATACCGTGATCAAGGTCTTCATCGAGGCCTTCCTGATCGTCGGGGTCATCCTTTTCATCTTTCTTCAGAACTGGCGCTTCACGGTCATTGCCATGTCGGTGGTGCCGGTCTCGGTACTGGCGACCTTCGCCGGGTTCTTCGTCTTCGGTTTCTCGATCAACCTGCTGACACTGTTTGCCCTGGTGTTGTCGATCGGCATCGTGGTGGACGATGCCATATTGGTCGTGGAGAACGTCGAACGTGTCCTCAGCGAGGATGAGGAGATCACGGTCCTCCAGGCGACGGTCCGCGCCATGAAGGAAGTCGGCGGGCCGGTCATCGCCACGTCGCTGATCATGGCCGCGGTCTTTGTTCCCGTGGCCTTCCTGGGCGGGTTCACCGGTCAGATCTACCAGCAGTTTGCCTTGACAGTCGCCGTCTCGGTGGGCTTCTCGGCGCTGATGGCCCTGACCTTTACGCCAGCGTTGTCGGCGATCTTCATCAAGCACAAGCTCAACAGTGACAGCGAATCGAGGTTTCGGCGGGCGATCAACACGCCGTTGCGCCTCTTCGATCGACTCTTTGCCGGTATCACCGCGGCTTACATGTGGGTCGTGAAGGGGCTGGTACGGTTCTGGGGGTTGGCCCTGCTCTTGACGGTCATGGTGGGTGCGGGGTCGTGGTGGCTTTATCAGTCAACACCCTCGACCCTGGTCCCCTCGACCGATCAGGGCATCGTGCTGGTGAGTGTGTCGTTGCCCGATGCCGCCTCGCTGGACCGAACCAGCGACTACATGGGCAAGCTCAGCGATGCCGTCGAAGATATCGATGGCGTGCGCTATGCATCGGCCATCGCCGGGTACGACATCCTCTCGAGTGCGGTCAACACTGCGCGAGGCATCATGTTCATCAACATGGAAACCTGGGCGGAGCGGGAGCTGACCGCCGACGAACTGGTGGAGCGCATCATGCAGTTGGGTGCCGAGATCGAGGGCGGTTCGGCGATGGCCTTCAACGTGCCGCCGATCATGGGGCTATCGACCACGGGGGGCTTCACCGGTTACCTGCAGTCGTTCGAAGGGGCGTCGTCCCAGGAGCTCTATGAGGCCTCATTGCAGGTCATGCAGGCGGCGGGCGAGCATCCGGCCCTAGCCGGCGTGTTCTCGACCTTCAATGTCAATGTGCCCGGCTTCCGGGCCGAGATCGATCAGCAGAAGGCCTTGAGCTACGGCGTTTCCCTCGACGCTCTGAACGGCACCCTGTCGAATACGTTTGGGGCCGGCTTCGTCAATTACTTCAGCTATCAAAACCGCAATTTCCAGGTCTACCTGCAGAACGAGGATGAATACCGCAAGACACCGGACGACTTGCGTAATATCCATGTGCGCGGCGGCGATGGTGAGCGCATTCCGCTCTCCGAATTCGTCGAGCTCGAGCGCCAGGCCAAACCATCGGTCGTCTCGCGCTTCGGTGTCTATCTAGGGGCGCAGTTCCAAGGCAGTCCAGCACCCGGCTACAGCTCCGGCCAGGCCATCGAGGCGATGGACAGCGTGGTAAAGGATACGCTTGGCGATGACTGGGGCATGGGCTGGACGGGCACCGCCTATCAGGAGAGTCAGATGGGCAGCACGGCGACGCTGGCCATCGTGTTCGGGTTGTTCATGGTCTTTCTCATCCTGGCTGCGCAGTACGAGAGCTGGTCGCTGCCACTGGCGGTACTGACCGCCACGCCCTTCGCTTTCCTGGGTGGCATCGGCGGTATCGTCATGCGTGGCCTGGAGACCAGCGTCTACGTGGAGATCGGCATGCTGGTCGTCGTGGGGCTGGCGGCCAAGAATGCCATCCTGATCGTGGAGTTCGCGGAACTGCAGCGCAAGGAGCAGGGCAAGTCGATACGTGACGCCGCGATTAGCGCCGCAGAGCTGCGTTTCCGGCCCATCGTCATGACTTCGCTGGCGTTCATCTTCGGTACCCTGCCGTTGGCGTTGGCCACCGGGGCAAGTGCCACCAGCAGCCACCATATCGGAACCACGGTGGCAGTCGGCATGGCGTCGGTCGCGGTGCTGGGCAGCCTGTTCATTCCCACTTTCTACGCCATGATCGCGCACGTTTCCGATTGGTTACGGCACAAAATGGGGCGCCACGAGCAGGCCGATTCGCAACCCGCGTTGGAGCATGAACCGCGCTGACGCTCGCGATGCCATGACGCGACATGCCATGACGTGACATGCCATGACGTGACAACGGGCACCCTTCCGAGGAAGCGGTGCCCGTTGTCATTTCAGCTTCACTTTCTGGGTGTTCCGGCTACACGCCGCGTTCTCGTGAGCCGTTATGATGCTCATGAGTTCAGGGTGGTCTAGGCTGAATGGCATCACCCATTGCCGGCCCCCGTCCTTGGTGACGTAACCGGCAGGAGGAGCCCGCCATGGACCTTATCCGTCAGGTTGCCATGAGTTTCCCGGTCGTCGTGTTTACCGCCCTGCTAGCCCTGGCGTTGGTCTATTGGCTGCTGGTGGCCCTGCATCTGGCCCCGCTGGAACTCTTCGAGCATGACAGCCTCAAGCATGACGATATGGCAAGCACCCTGGTGACCCTGGGGTTTGCCGGGGTGCCCGCCTCCTTTGCGCTGACAGTGCTGTTGCTGATGGCGGGGTGCATTACCCTTGCCATGGAATTGCTGGTGCTGCGCTGGCTACCGCTTGGGTTTTTCCGGTTACCGGTGGGCATCGGGGTGCTGTGGGGTGCCTTTGCGGGGGCCTCCCCGTTGGCTGCTGCGCTCTGCCATGGCGCGCATCGTCACTTTCACCGCCACCCACAGCTGAGTCGGCGATGCCTGCTGGGTGAAAGGGTGGTCGTGACCGGGGAGGCGGATCCTCAAGGCGTGGCCTCGGCAGTGCTGGTCGATGATGCAGGCTGCGATATCCGCCTGCACGGCAAGGCCGGTGCGATGCCGGCCGAGGGGGAGCGGCGTGTGCTGGTCAAGTATCTACCGGGGGAACGGGCTTACCGAAGCGTGGCGGAAGCGGATTATCTGGATGCCCGCACCCGGCTCAGTCGATTACGTCTGGTGCAGAAGCATCAGGGTCCCCACTCTGTCAATGGTGGGTCGGCGGCGTCACATTGAGTCTTGGTAGCGCATCAGCTGCAGCAGGCTATTGACCAGCGTTTCACCGCGCTCGTGAATCGAGTATTGACCCGGGTCACGCAGCCAGTCGTGGAACAGCCCGCCGAGGGTTGCCTGGAGCAGCTCGGTGGCGATAGCCGGCGATACGCTCGGCCGCAGCAATCCCATCTCATCCGCCTTGGAAAAGCGCTCGAACAGCGATTCTCGACATTCTTCCGTCAGCGCGTTCTGCATGGCGATCGGGTCGATATCGCTGAAGAACTCGCAACGGTGGATCAGTATCGAGTGGACGCGCCGGTAACGAGGCTGTTCCAGCCGAGTGAAACCGAGCAGGCAGGCCAGACGGATGGCATCGAGGGGGGAGTCGATCGCCGCCGGGTCCTCGATCTCATCGATGAGTTCCTGAAAGGGCATGCGCACTCGTTCGAGCAGCGCATGAAAAAGATCGGCCTTGTTGCGAAAATGCCAATAAACCGCGCCGCGCGTCATGCCGGCGTGGCGGGCGATCTGCTCCAGCGAGGTTCGGGCAACGCCTTTGTCGAAGAAGACGTCTTCGGCAGCATCGAGCAGAGCTTCACGGGTCGCGGCGGCTTCGGCCTTGGTACGTCTGGCCATGCAGGCAGAGTCTCCGGACGGGGGGGAGTAAAGGCATTCTACCCCACCAGACGGTAATTTACATTCATGAATGTATGGATGATAGGGTCGTCATACAGGAGCATTACGCGTATAAAACGAACTGAAAACGCCGTTTCGTTACAGGATGCTCCTGCATGGCCCGATCCTCGTTTGAACTCGCCGGCGTCCGAGTGGCGCCCGGTAGCCGCATTCAGATCGACGTCCCCGTCGCCCGCCTCTATACGCATGCTCCGCTGCATATCCCCGTGGAGGTGGTTCATGGCCGGCAGGCCGGGCCGTTGCTGCTGGTCTGCGGCGGCATCCATGGAGATGAAATCAACAGCGTCGAGATCGTGCGGCGTCTGCTTCGCTCACGCCAGTTACAGGGTCTGCGCGGTACCCTTATCGCTTCGCCGATCGTCAATGTCTTCGGCTTCGTTCAGCACAGTCGTTATCTTCCTGACAGACGCGATCTCAATCGTTGCTTTCCCGGCAGTGAATCGGGGTCGTTGGGCGGTCGGGTGGCGGCGCTGTTCCGCGAGCAGATCGTCGATCAGGCCAGCCATATCATCGACCTGCATACCGGGGCGATACACCGCACCAATTTGCCGCAGATACGCGCCCAGTTGACGCCTGGCGGAGAGACCGAGCGCATGGCCAATGCCTTCGGCGCGCCGGTGATCCTCAATGCGGAGCTTCGCGAGGGCAGTTTGCGCCACTATGCGCAGAACCGGGGCATTCCCGTGCTCACCTACGAGGCCGGCGAGGCATTGCGCTTCGATGAATGGGCGATTGCGCCGGGTGTCCGCGGTGTCCTGCGGGTGATGCGCCGGCTCGGCATGCTCTCGGGGGAGCAGCGTCGCCGGCCCCCGTCACCGGCGGAGATTGCCAACGGCTCGAGCTGGGCACGCGCCCCCATCGACGGCATCATGCGGCCCCAGGTTCGCCTCGGGGCGCGTGTCGCCAAGCATGAGCTGTTGGGCCGCGTGGCGGATCCGTTCGGCAATGCCGAGGGGGAAGTCAGGTCCATGGCCGATGGTATCGTCATTGGCATGAGCCGCTTGCCATTGGCCAACGAGGGCGAGGCGCTGTTTCATATCGCACGCTTCGATGCCATCGAGGAGGCGGAGAGCGCGGTAGAGCGCTTCCATTCCAGCCTTGAGCCACCGCCTGATTCGCTCTACTGACCATACCTTTGGCTCAATCGACCGGCTCGGGCTCTTGTTGCGGGACCAGCGCCAGGGCATCGTCGAAGATCGCAAGGCCGGCGCCGCTTCGGTGCGCATTCTCCGAGAGATGGCGGCGAAAGCGACGCCCACCTGGCTGGCCCTGAAACAGGCCCAGCAGGTGGCGCGTGACGTGATTGAGCTTGGCGCCTTCCTCGAGGCGACGTGCGAGGTAGGGGCGAAAGGCGACAGCCGCGGCGTGCCGACTGCTTGCCGGGCCGGGCGCGCCGAAGAATGCCTCATCCACACCGGCCAATAGCCATGGGTTCTGGTAGGCCGCCCGCCCGACCATCACGCTATCGACGTGGTCGAGGTGGACGCGGCATGCCTCCAGGGACGTGAGGCCACCGTTAATGCCGATATGCAGCTCGGGTCGGCTTGCCTTCAAGCGATGCACACGTCGATAGTTGAGTGGGGGGACGTCGCGATTCTGCTTGGGCGATAATCCCTCGAGCCAGGCCTTGCGGGCATGCAGGATAAAAACCTCGCAACCGGCATCCGCCACCGTGGCGATGAAGCGCTCCAAATCCCTGTCCTCGTCCTGATCATCGATGCCGATACGACATTTCACGGTCACCGGGATCGAGACTGCCTCGCGCATGGCGTTCACCGCGGCGGCGACCTTCTCGGGATGAGCCATCAGGCAGGCACCGATCAGGTTGTTTTGCACCCGATCACTTGGGCACCCCACGTTGAGATTGACCTCGTCATAGCCCCACGCCTTGGCGATGGCCGCGCATTCGGCAAGCGCACCAGCGTCACTACCGCCGAGTTGCAATGCCAAGGGGTGCTCCACATCGCTATAGCCCAGAAAACGCTCGCGAGGGCGTCCGTGCAGGATGGCCCCCGTCGTTACCATTTCGGTGTATAGCAACGCACGGCGGGTCAGGGTCCTCGCGAACGCGCGGTAATCGCGTGTCGTCCAATCCATCATGGGGGCGACGGAGAAGGTGCGGTCTAGCTCGAGCATGGCTATCACAGGGGTTATCTGAAAGGCCAATATTCTAGCAGCCGGCGGCGTTCGGTGCCCATGGCGGCGGTGGTGAGAGAAGGTTCTACGAGGAGATTATTGAAGGTCGACGCTCCTTGCGACGAATGGCGAAAGCGACCACGCTTCCTGAATCGGGAGCTTTGTATCTCCAGCGTTCGAGGTCAGCGCCATGTGCGGCCGGTTCGCCCTCTTTAGCCCATGTTCCACGC
>DATISN010000173.1:0-2479 GCA_035581765.1 Halomonas sp. | reverse complement strand
GTACCAGTAGCCACAAGGGCCACACCCGCGGCGCGGGCGACTGACGCATGCGAGGTGCCAGGCTGGAATCCGGGTCCGGAACGATCGGTCGTGTATGCCGGCGGTCTTCCGGGCGCTCTGCCATGGCAGACTCCTTTCTTCGTGCTTTGTACTTCGTGCGAGTGGCCTACCGCGTACGGCAGGGAGCGTCGGGTGATGTATTCTCCGAGATCGGTCAGCGTGCCGACTGCCTATGCAACCCGATACCCTGGTGCCGCGACAATAGTTTCACAGCGTTTTCATAGTGTAAGGTTTTTTGCTGACGAAGCACACGGGCTCCCGCCAACGCCCTGACGAACACCCCTCATCCACAATGCACAGCGACGAGTGAGAATGACTGTAATGGCCTTCGAATTACCCGCCCTTCCCTATGACAGGAACGCACTCGAGCCTATTCTCTCTGCCGATGCGCTCGATGAACACTACGGCAGGCTTCACCGTGCGCATGTCACCGCGCTGAACGCGCTGGTTCAAGGCACCGCGCTTGAAGGAAAGTCGCTGGAGGAGATTCTAAAGGCTGCTACCGGCAGCACCTTTGCTCAGGCAGCAGAGGTCTGGAATCATGCCTTTTACTGGCATTGCCTCACGCCCAAGGGTGGTGACGAACCAACCGGCGCCTTGGCTGATGCTCTCATCGAGGCGTATGGCGACCTTTCCGCGTTTAAGCAGGCCTTCTACACGAGCGCCATGGAAAATGACACGGCTGGCTGGACGTGGCTGCTCAAGGCTCGCGATGGTGGTGTTGAGATTCTCAACACCGGCCAAGGCGACACGCCCATCGCTCACGGTCGAATCCCGCTGCTTGCCATCGATGTCCATGAACATGCCTATAGGATCGATTACGGCCAGTCGCGCGGGGACTATCTGGAAGGCTTATGGAAGGTAATCAACTGGGAGTTCATTGCACAGAACTTCGCAACCCCCTGAACTTCGCTGACCTCCTGAAAGCCGGGCCGGGCGCCGGGCCTTCAGATGATTCAGAGGCGCTGCGAAGCGCATTTTTGGAGCGTCAGCGGGGATCGGCACGTCGTCCAATGCCTCGATAGTGCAGGCCCTGGCTCGCCACCCAATCCGGTTCGAAGATGTTTCGGCCGTCGAGCAGCAGTTTCTCACCCAGCAAACCGACCAGACGAGGCCAGTCGGGGTTCCAGTAGTCCTTCCACTCGGTCACCAGCAACAGCGCATCGGCTCCCTGGCAGGCCAGATACGGGTCGTCATCGAAGACCTCCAGCAGTGGATGCTGGCCCACTTCAGCAAGCAGGGCATGGATGGCCGAAGGATCGTGCAGTCGCACATGCACGCCCTGAGCCCAGAGCGCACGAAGCAGGGTCAACACGGGGGCATGATCGATCCTAGCCGTACCTGGCTTGAAGGCGGCTCCCCAGATCGCCACGGTGCGCCCTTCCAGCTGACCATGGAAATGTGCCCAGAGCTTGCGGAACAGGGTCTCCTTCTTGTGCTCATTGATGTCGAGCACCTGGTCGAGTAGCGCCGAATGGCGGCCACTCGCCGACTGGACGTCGGCCAGGCGCATCAGGTCGCGCGAGAAGTTGGGGCCACCAAAGCCGCAACCAGGGTAGAGATATTCGTAGCCGATACGGGAGTCGGCGCCCATGCCCCGGCGCACGTACTCGACATCCACGTCCAGGGTATCGGCCAGCCCGGCGATCTCGTTCATGTAGCTGATGCGCGTGGCCAGCATGCCGTTGATGGCCAGCTTGGTCAGCTCCGCGGCCCGTCGCGGCATGCGCTGGATCACTTCGCTACGGCGGTTGAAGGCACGCAACAGCTCGCGGACCCGTTTGGTGGCCTCATCATCGTCACAGCCCAACAGCCAACGGCTGGGGCGCGAGAAAGTCTCCCAGGCGCGCCCCTCCTCCAGCAAGTCGGGAAGAGCGACGGCAGTCCCGCGACCCTTCAACGACGCTTCGAGGCGTTCGGTCTCACCCACCGGGAAGGTCGAATTGTTGATCAGCACGAAATCGTCGGTCACGTGCTGAACAAGCTCGCCGAGAAGCTTGTCACAATCGCCACGCTGTTCCGGCGACAGGGCCAGCCAGAGAATCTCGATGTCGTTACCGAGCGTCGCCAGCGAATCGGCGCTCTCGACCACCCGCAGGCTCCCCTTGGCAAAGCTGTCATTCAGCTGCGTATTGAGCTGGGGCTCACGAAGCAGCCAGTCGGATACTGCCAGTTGTGACCAGGAAGCCGCAGCATGCGGGAGCCAGATGACCTTGTGACCCACCCAGGAAAGTGCCGCGGCCGCCGTGGCGGCTGACAGTTCACTACCGTGTACCAGGATGCGCATGGCTCATTCCCCGCCAGCGTAGCGAGTCAGCAATTCACGAAACCCTTCCCCGTAGCGGGCATGACGACGGCCGTAGGCGAGGATCGCTTCCAGATAGCCGAGCTGATGGCCACAGTCATAGGTCTTGCCGCG
>DATISN010000172.1:0-49761 GCA_035581765.1 Halomonas sp. | reverse complement strand
CGAACTCGCCGAGCTATTGCGCCTCGCCGATGACGGTGAAGCGGCTCCCGAATAAGACGGCGCCCTGGTGAAAAATTTCGTCATACTGAATATACAACCGGCCGGCATAGCACGATGTTATGGGCCAACTAGTCGACTGCTAGTGGTCGCAACCTTCGCTTCTCGCCATAATGACCGTCAACCACTCTCGATCCTTTCTCGCTCACCATGAAGTGTGCGCCTCGCGCGCCAGGAGATGTTTCATGTTCGTCGTCATTTTCGGTCGTCCCGGCTGTTCTTTCTGTGTTCGCGCCGTGCAATTAGCCAAGACCCTCAAAGCGTCCAACGCCATCGAGGGCTTTCGCTATGTCGATATCCATGCCGAAGGGATCACCAAGGCGGAGCTGGGCAAGACCATCGGCAAGCCGGTACATACCGTGCCGCAGGTCCTCGTCGACGAAAGACATGTCGGGGGATTTACCGAATTCGACCGCTATGTGCGCGATCACGACCTCCTTTCGGTCGCCAACGCACGCTAGGTCCTTGGCGTCGTTTTGCTCCTCGGCGCTTCCCGCTGAATTATTGCCAATCTTGTGCTGGCGATCCGTTGCCGCCCGACAGCTGACGCTTGCCCACCACAGCGTCTTCCCCTCGTTGAATGCTTCTATGATCCCTCTGCCTATACTTTTGTCCAAGACGTCAAGACGAAATCCAGAGCATCATGACAAAGGGATATGCCACGATGCAGCGGGAAGAGTTAATCCAGCAGCTATGGCTGGACTATGTCCATCAGCACCCTGATATCAGCGGGCTGAGGCTATGGCCGGTCGACGCACCGATAGAGTACATGGCGCTGCTTACCCTGAACCATGGGGACTATGCCATGGACAGGCTGTTGCCAATCTTGGCGCTTCTTGGCTATCGACGTGTTCATCGTCATGCCATGGCCGACCGGGGGCTGCTAATTTCCTTGCTCGCGCCTCCGGACAACAGCGCCTGGCTGCTGCTGGCCGAGCTGCAACTCGGCACCCTGTCGCGTCAGCCTCGCGACACGCTAAAGACGCTGGTGTCGCAAGTCGAACCGGCAGCTCCACAAGACCAGCACCTTTTGTGCCATGGTCGTCCTTGGCCAATGCCAGACTGGTCGACTTACCAGGCGCTGCATCTCGCTCACCCTTTGGCCGCCTGGCTGGCCGTGATGGGGCCACGACTGCATCACGTCGGCTTCGACTGTGCTCGGCTGGGGTGCGAAATCGAGGTGCTGGATCAACAGCTCGATCAGGCGGGACTGGACGGCCACCGGAATCGCCATCAGGCGGTCTTTCCCGTATCCCCTCTCCTCGACTTTCGTTTTTACGCCACGCGCTCCCGACGTATTGCCTTCGCCCGGGGTGACGAGCATCGTATCGAGCTGGGTGGCCTGGCGCTGGTGCAAAAGCAGGTCAGCGCCAACCAGGAGCGCACGTCGGAGCTGTTATTGCCGCACCATACTCGTTGTGAAGTGTCCTGAGACCGGAAACGCAAACTCATCCACAGAATCTGTGGATAAGGCTGTGCAAGAGCCATAGGTAACCGGTGGCAAGCGCCGACACCACCGGCTTGAGAAAAGCTGGTCAGTTTTTCATCTTCGGCGTGCGTTCCTTTCCTGAACACATGACGGCCCGGATACAGGTATCCGGGCCGTCATGTGCTAACCAACCAAGTGGCTGGTTAATCGTCGAAGGTCATCTCCGGAACATGGTCGGGGACGATCAGCTTGCCGGCGGTCTTCTCGATGATTTCCTCGACACTGATGCCTGGCGCACGCTCCTTGAGGATGAACGCGCCATTCTCGATCTCCAAGTAGGCAAGATCGGTCAGCACGCGGTTGATACAACCCGCGCCGGTCAACGGTAGGTTGCAGGACTCAAGAAGCTTGGATTCGCCATGCTTGGAGGCGTGGGTCATGGTGCAGATGATGTTCTCGGCACCAGCGACGAGGTCCATGGCCCCGCCCATGCCCTTGATCAACTTGCCCGGGATCATCCAGGAAGCAATATTGCCGTTCTGGTCGACTTCGAAAGCACCCAGCACGGTCAGGTCGACGTGACCGCCACGAATCATCGCGAAGGATTCGGCCGACGAGAAGATCGCCGCTCCCGGTCGGGCGGTGACGGTTTCCTTGCCGGCGTTGATCATGTCGGGGTCGAGTTCCTCCTCGGTAGGATAACGCCCCATGCCCAGCAGGCCGTTTTCGGACTGCAGCATCACGTCGATACCGTCGGGGATGTAGTTGGCTACCAAGGTCGGAATGCCGATCCCCAGGTTGACGTAGAAACCATCTTCGAGTTCACGCGCTACACGCTGCGCCATTTGTTCGCGGGTAAGTGCCATCTTGTTGCCTCTTGTATTCGGTCAGAGAAGCGGTCGCTTGCCAATTGCCGGCAATGTGAACCGGCGCATCCTGCTCCGGGGCTCACCCCTTGTGCACGGTGCGCTTCTCGATACGCTTCTCGAAGGAGCCTTGGATGATGCGATCGACATAGATGCCCGGGGTATGGATCTGGTCGGGCTTGAGTTCGCCAGGCTCGACGATTTCCTCGACCTCGACCACGGTGATCCTGCCGGCGGTCGCGGCCATAGGATTGAAGTTCTGGGCCGTATCGCGATACACCACATTGCCATAGCGATCGGCCTTCCAGCCCTTGACGATGGCGAAGTCGCCGACCACGGACTCTTCAAGAATATAGTGGCGTCCATTGAACTCGCGGACTTCCTTGCCGTCACCGATGGGCGTGCCATAGCCGGTGGCGGTATAGAAGGCCGGTATGCCGGCGCCACCAGCGCGCATTTTCTCGGCCAGCGTGCCTTGGGGGGTGAGTACTACCTCGATCTCGTCATTGAGCATCTGTTTTTCGAACAGGGCATTCTCGCCAACGTAGGAGGCGAAGATCCGGCTGATCTGGCGATCCTCCAACAGCAGGCCCAGGCCGAAGCCGTCGACGCCACAGTTGTTGGAATAGACGGTCAGATCCTTGACGCGGCGGCGCTTGATCTCGGCGATCAGGTTCTCGGGGATACCGCAGAGACCGAAACCGCCGGCGATCACGGTCATCCCGCTCTCGATGCCGTCCATCGCCTCTTCATAGGAGTACACTCGCTTGTCGAATCCAGCCATAGTGGCGCCTCGTGTTGTTGTGACATGAATATTCAGCGTAGTCGTCGCCAAGGTGTATGACGTTGTCGCACAGTGTTGATCGCCAGGATATATTTGATAAGTTTGTTTTTCTTATCGATTGATTCTTTATATCAATAAATTGGACCTTGGTAGCATGTCATGACCGTCAAGCAGCTGCGCGCCTTTCTCGCCGTGGCCCAGACCTTGAGTTTTACCCAGGCCTGCGAGTTGCTCCACCTTTCGCAACCCGCGCTCAGCCTGGCCATCAAGGGTCTGGAGGAAAGCCTGGGGGGCCGCCTGCTGATTCGCAGTACCCGCAGTGTGCGCCTGACCCCCGAAGGCGAGTCACTGGTTCCGCTGGCCAAGCGTCTACTGGCTGATTGGGACAATACCGAAGAGATGCTCCGCCAGCGCTTTACCCTGCAGCTTGGCCGTCTCTCGGTCGCCACCATGCCTTCCTTCGCGAGTAATCTATTGCCCCCGGCACTGATGGCCTTCCGGCGCCGTCATCCAAGGGTCAACATTACCGTTCACGATGTCATCAACGAACAGGTCATCGACATGGTGCGCAATCGCCAGGTGGAACTCGGCATTGCCTTTGAACCGGAAGCGACTGGGAGTCTCACCTTTGCCCCGCTGTTCGTCGATCGCTTCGTCGCCGTGGTGCCGGCGAGCTCGATGCTCGCCAGCCATTCCCGGCTCGAGTGGTCGACGCTGCTGACACATGACTTCATCGCCCTGCAACGCCCTTCCATGGTCCGCCGCCTGCTCGACCGGAAGCTCGGCGAGGGTAACATTCACCTACCGATCGCCTTCGAAAGCCATCAATTGGCCACCGTCGGCCGGATGGTCGCAAGCGGCCTGGGAGTCAGTGCGGTGCCGTCGCTGTGCATTCGTCAGATGCATGAACTCGGTGCGGTCTGCCTGCCGCTTACCCAGCCGGTCATCGAACGCGCCGTGGGCGTACTCACCTACGGCACTCACGAGCTCTCGGTCGCGGCACTGGCACTTCAAGAAGTGCTGGCAGAAACGATCGATACTCCTTCGCTCGAATCGCCACGTTGATAGTGTCGCCTGGGCAGCACGGGCGTGATCCTTTAGCATGAGCGCTTTCGCATCCTGCCGAGGAGGCCTGGCATGTCGTTGATCAAGGGAATCGTCAGCGCCTTGCTACTGGCGCTCAGCACGCTTCTCTGGGGAGTGCCGTTGATCCTGCTGACGCTCCTCAAGCTGATCACGCCGAGCCGTCCGCTACGCCGGCGGGTATTGGCAAGCCTCAACTGGGTAGCCCTCAACTGGATCGGCACTAACCTGTGGTGGATGCGCCGCTGGCTGAAGCCGCCGCTTGATATCCGGTTGCCGGAGGGGTTGAGCCGTGACCAGTGGTGGCTGGTGCTATCCAACCACCGCAGCTGGACCGACATCTTCCTGTTGTTTCTCGCCTTGCATCGTCGCATTCCCATGCCGCACTTCTTCGTCAAGCGTCAGTTGATCTGGATTCCTGTCGTCGGGCTGGCCTTCTGGGCCATGGAATTTCCCATGTTGCGTCGCCTGACGCGTGAGGAACGTGACCGCAACCCCCAGCTGGCACGCCGGGATCGCGACGCCACCGAGCGCATGTGCCGCCATGCCAGGGAGCGACCGATCGCCATCTACAACTTCGTCGAAGGCACCCGCTTCACGCCGGCCAAGCATGACGCCCAGGCGTCGCCATACGTACACCTGTTGCGTCCACGCGCCGGCGGCGTTGCTCAGGTGCTGAACCTGCTGGGAGATCGCCTGGATGGTATCCTCGACGTCACGCTGCGCTACGACAATCCCCGGCCAAGCTTCTGGGGCTTCCTCTGTGGGCGAGAAGGGAACGTGGTGCTGCATGCGAGGCGATTGGACATCCCCGCCTGGATGACTCACGGCAATTATCACGACGATCCGCTGACCAAGGAACGCTTCCATTCATGGCTGAACGCCCTGTGGCAGGAAAAGGACGACGTCCTTTTCCACTCTCGATAGTGCCCAAGATAGCGCTGATATTCGTTCTCCTCCTGCTGGCCGGCTGCGCCTCGAGTGCCGATAGGGCAACACAGCGCGATGGCGCTGCAACGGCGGGTAATTGGATCAGCGTGCAGCGCGGCGACACCCTGGGCGGGCTTGCACGTCGTGGTGGCGTACCCCTCGAGCGGCTGCAACGGTTCAATCCCGGCGTCGATTCGAGCAAGTTGGCGGTCGGCCAGCGCCTGTTGATGCCGACCCAGAACGAGCGTGCCCCTGCCAACGGCCCCTATCGTTACCAGATCCGCCCCGGTGATACCTTTTCCAGTATCGCCAGGCGCTTCGATACCCGTGCGTCACGTGTACAGGCGGCGAACGCCAGCATGTCGGCGACCGCACTCAAGGTCGGTCAGATCATCGCGGTACCTCTCGGTGGCTCGGGGTCCACGAGCCAGGCCAGCACCGGCGGCGTCAAGGCCAGTGCTGCTAAGGCAGGTGATACCAAGGCCAGCCCTGCCAGTGCATCGCCTCGAAAGGCCAGCCTGCCCGATCCGGGCAACTTGCCCGCTTCGGCCCGCCAATGGCCCTGGCCGTTGCAGGACTACCGCATCGTTAGACGCTTCGGCAGTGACAGTCGAGGCACGCTGCAACCGATGCTGCTGGCGACGGAGCGCGGTACCCGCGCACAGTCGGTGGCCGATGGTGAAGTACGCTTCGCCGACAGCATGCGCCAGCTTGGCCAGGTCGTGATCGTCCATCATGCCGACAACGTCCAGAGTGTCTATGCCCTGTGCGAGGAGCCGCTGGTCGCCAATGGCGATCGGGTCAATCGCGGTGACGAGGTGTGCGAAGTCGGTTACAGCAACGCCAGCGAACGCTTCGACCTGCTCTTTGACCTGCGTCATGGGGGCAAACCCGTCGATCCGCGTCGAGTCTTGCGCTAAGGCCGCTTTCCCTACCCGCGTCATGATCTATTCACCGGCATGTCGCCGGGATGTCATCCTTTCTCACCATTCTCGTCCTTGAAACGGCCCAGCAGAGGCCAGCATCAGGACGAGGAATGTCATGCGCATCGCGCTGGTCAGTGAAACCTGGTCTCCCGACATCAACGGCGTGGCCCACACCCTCAAGCAGATCGGCAACGAGGTGCGAAGCCGTGGCCATGCGTTGCAGCTAATCCGACCGCGTCCTGCCGATGGCAGCCTTTCTTGCGCCGATGGCATGGAATACGAGCTTCAGGTTCGGGGCATATCAGTCCCGAGCTATCGAGAAGTGCGATTCGGCATGCCCGCCACGCGCGCCATCCTCCGCCTCTGGCGCGAGCAACGACCCGATGTGGTCTACCTCGCGACTCAGGGTCCGCTGGGGTGGTCCGCCCAGCGTGCCGCGCATCGCTTGTCGATTCCGGTCGTCGGGGGCTGGCACACCAACTTCCATCATTATTGCGCCGATTATGGTCTCGCCTGGCTGACTCCACTGGTCTGGCAGCGACTCCGCACCTTTCACAACCGCTGCGCGGCCACCCTGGTACCCACCCGTCAACAGGCCAACAGCCTCAGCGATCAGGGGATCGACCATCTTCGCGTCATGGCTCGGGGAATCGACGGAGAATGCTTCTCGCCTGCAAAGCGCGACCCTGCCCTGCGTCAACGCTGGGGCGCCGACGCACATAGTCCGGTGGCACTGCATGTGGGCCGACTCGCACCCGAGAAGAATCTCGACCAGTTGCGCGACACCTTCCATGCCATGCTCGACGCGTGTCCCGATCTGACGCTGGTCATCGTCGGGGACGGCCCGGGCCGTCAGGCACTGCAAAAAGCCCTACCCGAGGCGCACTTCACCGGCTTCATCGACCCGGAAAGCCTGACCCGTCACTACGCCAGTGCGGATATCTTCGTCTTTCCCTCGCTTTCCGAAACCTGGGGCAATGTCGTGCTGGAAGCCATGGCCAGCGGCCTCGCGGTGGTGGCGTATCGGCATGCGGCCGGTGATGAGCTGATCGAAAGCGATGTTAACGGCGTCAGCCTGCCGATCGACGATGCGGCGGGATTTCGCGAGGCAGCGGCGCGCCTGTGTCTCGAGCCGGCTCGCTATGCACGACTGGGGCGAGCCGCGAGAGCTCGTGCTCTGGCCTACCGTTGGTCGGCCATTGCCGATGATTTTCTCGCCACCCTCGAATTTGCCCGGGAGAGCCGCCATGAAACCACGAGTACCTGCCATGTTTGACCGTCTCGACCTGCTCGAGTGGCAACTCTGTCAGCGTATGGCCGGCTTAAGCATTCACCGGCCTTGGCTGGCGACCCTCAGACTCGCCAGCAAACTGGGAGACTGGCCCGTATGGGTGGCATTGATCGTATTGCAACCCCTGTTGCATGGCACACAGGGGTGGGTTTACCTGCTCCAATACAGCATCACGGCGTTACTCGCTATCGGCGTGTATCGCCTGCTCAAGACCCGCCTGTGTCGTGAGCGCCCCTTCATCACCTTCGTTGGCAGCATCGCCTGCACCGAACCCGCGCTCGACCGCTACAGCTTTCCGAGCGGCCACACGATGCATGCGGTCATGTTCTGCCTGCTGACCGCCAGTCACAGCCCTTGGTTGTTGATCCTGCTGGCGCCGCTTTCCCTATTGATTGCCCTGTCCCGAATCGGCCTGGGATTGCACTATCTTAGCGACGTCGCTGCCGGCGCCATGATAGGCACGGCTTTTGCCTGGACGAGCCTGCAACTGGCCGGTTAGCCACTGTCCCGGCAGGCCTGTCCATGGCATGCTGAGGGCATGTCTCGTCCCGATTCTCACCTTATCCTGGCTTCGCCTTCGCTGTGCCGACACGACACGCTGCTCGGGGAACCGGCAGCCACTTCAGCGTTAGCGTGCCTGGACAAGGCCCTCGATTGGCAGCAGCCATGCTTGCGCCTCTACGGACGCGAACACCCCATCCCGCGCCGCCAGGTCTGGATGGGTGACGCCGAGGCACGCTACCGCTACTCCGGAAAGCACTTCTCGCCCGACAGTTGGCATCCGGTCGTCTCGGATATCCGCAATGCGGTGATAGCCAGGCTTGAGCTCGCCGGCATCGAGGCTGACTTCAACAGTGTCTTGCTCAACCGCTACGGTAATGGTCAGGAACGCATGGGATGGCACAACGATGATGAGCCCGAACTCGGTCCGAATCCCCTGATCGCCGCCGTCAGCCTGGGATGTGAACGTCCCTTGCGGTTTCGCTGGAAGCAGAAGGAGGGTTCTGCATTTAACGTCTGGCTGCCCCACGACAGTTTGCTGGTGATGGGTAAGGGTGTTCAGGCTCGCCTGCAGCATGCGATTCTGCCGCGTAAGGTGCCTGGGCTTCGCATCAGCCTGACGTTTCGTCTGATCTGCCCCTGAAGCTGCTCAGTTGATATTCCTTTCCCAAAAAAGCGCCACCCCTCCTTCGGGATGACGCCTTTATTTTCAGTCAAACAAAGATAACGGTATAAAGTTGCCAAAAAGCCTCTGCTAACTTCAGCCTCGGTAGTACCCCGGGGGGACGAAAGGCGTCTTGCTGACGGTCATAGGCAAACGCTTGCCACGCACTTCGGCGAACACCTGAGTGCCTACTTCGGATTGCTCGATAGCCACATACCCCATGGCAACCGGCCTGCCGATGCTGGGTCCGAAACCACCCGAAGTCACCACACCGATATGCTTGTCATCTTGGGTGTATAGCTCGGCGCCCTCGCGTATCGGAGCGCGCCCCTCGCCCAGCAGTCCCACACGCTTGCGGCGATGATCCTTCTCGGCCACCTGGTGCAGGATGAGATCGGCACCGGGGAAGCCGCCGGGGCGCTCCCCGCCGCGACGACGCGGCTTGCCAATCGCCCAGATCAACCCCGCCTCCACAGGGGTGGTATGAATATCGATGTCGTGGCCATACAGGCAAAGCCCGGCCTCGAGACGCAAGGAATCCCGAGCGCCCAGGCCAATGGCCTCCACTTCCGGCTCGGCCAGCAACCGACGCGCCAAGGCCTCGGCGTCCCCGGCGGCAACGGAAATCTCGAAGCCGTCCTCGCCGGTGTAGCCACTACGGCTGATCCATACGTCAATTCCTCCGATCGCGAACCGGCCATGTTGCATGAACACCATGTCACAGGCCTCGGGACAGCACCGCTGCATCACGGTCGCCGCCGCAGGGCCCTGCAGGGCCATCAACCCGCGATCGAGCACCTCGACCTCGTGCTCGCCTAGCCCACGCCGCAAGTGGGCAACGTCCTGATCCTTGCAGGCGGCGTTGACTACCAAGTAGAGATGATCACCGGCGTTGACGATCATCAGGTCATCAAGAATGCCCCCCTCTTCACTGGTGAACAGGCCGTAACGCTGCATGCCGTTGGCCAATCCGACAAGGTCGGACGGCACGAGAGTCTCGAGCGCCTCGGCCGGGTTCGGTCCTTTCACCAACACCTGGCCCATGTGAGACACATCGAACAGCCCGCAGGCGGCTCGCGTGTGCTCATGCTCCTTCTTCACGCCCAGCGGGAACTGGACCGGCATTTCGTAGCCGGCAAAGGGCACCATCTTGCCGCCGAGTTCCACATGCAGGGCGTGCAGCGGCGTTTGTTTCAGTTGGCTCATGTTGTTGTCACTCATGGCTCATGATGAAAAACGGTGCCCTGACACAGGAGAGGTGCCGATCGGACACCTCTCCATGGGCATACCATTCAGGATTTGTTGTGATCGAGCTCTTCACCCGGCAGGACATCCCTGCCGTCGAAATAGTCTCGAGCCAGTTTGAACACCACCGGCGATAGCAGCGCCAGCGCGATCAGGTTGGGAATGGCCATCATGGCGTTGAAGGTGTCGGCCATCAGCCAGATGAAGCCCAACTGTGCCATGGCGCCAAGCGGAATCGCCAGAACGAACAGCACGCGATAGAGCATGATCGAGCGGGTGCCGAAGAGGAACTGGAAGCACTTTTCACCATAGAATGACCAACCGAGGATAGTGGTGAAGGCGAAGATGGCCAGCGCCAGCGACACGATCTGGTTGCCCATCCCCGGCAGCGCCTCGTCGAAGGAAAGTGCCGTCAGTGACGCCCCGGCTTCACCGGTTTCCCAAACCCCAGAGGTCAGGATCACCAGAGCGGTGATGGAGCAGACGATAATGGTGTCGATGAAGGTCCCCAGCATGGCGATCAGACCCTGGCGAACCGGATTCTTGGTCTGTGCCGCGGCGTGGGCGATGGGCGCGCTGCCCAGGCCGGCCTCGTTGGAGAAGATACCGCGCGCCACACCGAAGCGAATCGCCGCCATGACCGCCGCCCCCGCGAAGCCACCCATGGCTGCATGAGGATTGAAGGCGTAGTAGAAGATCAGGCCGAAGGCTTCACCGATCTGACCTGCGTTGATGATCAGCACGATCAACCCGGCAAGCACATAACCGATGCCCATGAGCGGCACCAGCTTGCCCGCGACCTTGGCGATGCGCTTGATACCCCCCAGGATCACGGCACCGGCCAGCACCATGATCACCACCCCGGTGATCCAGTCCGGCACCCCGAAGGTGGAATTCAAGGCATCTGCCACGGAGTTGGACTGCACGGTATTCCCGATCCCGAACGCTGCCACGGCCCCGAAGAACGCGAAAGCACCCGCCAGCCACAGCCACTTTCGACCCAGACCGTTCTTGATATAGAACATCGGGCCACCGACATGATAGCCAGTGCTGTCAGTTTCACGATACCGCACCGCCAATACCGCTTCGGCGAACTTGGTGGCCATGCCCACCAACGCGGTGATCCACATCCAGAACACCGCCCCCGGACCACCCAGGGCAATCGCGGTTGCCACCCCGGCGATGTTACCGGTGCCTATGGTGGCCGACAGCGCGGTCATCAGGGCATTGAAAGGTGAGATTTCACCTTCAACGGCGACTTTGGCCGTTTCCCCTGGCCGAGGCTTGCGATCTCGCCCCTGCCACATCAGCCTGAAACCCATGCCGAGCTTGCGAATCGGCATGAGTTTCAGCCCGAGCTGGAGGTAAAGCCCCACCCCCAACAGCAGGATCAGCATCAACGGCCCCCAGACAACGCCATTGATGGCACCAAAAATCGTGTTCAAGGTTTCCATGAGCGCCTCCCTTTTTCACTTGGAATTTTCACTTGGACTTTTCAATCTGAAATGGGCCTTGCACTCACGTGACAAGACGCCAGGGTGATCCTGTTGTCGGATCGTTTATTCATGACACGATCACCATTTCGTTCCCGCGTACCTTAGCGGAACATGTCTGTCCAAGACCAGTGAGGCGACACGACACCAGGCCATTTTCCACACTAAAACATTGGAGACCAGCCCCACATGAAATAATTTTCCTATCGGAAACCCGTGCTGGATTTCAGGACAGTCTGCTGAATCATGAAATGGTTAACGTCGCTCGCTTGCAGGTTCTGTCCCTTTGCTCATCTCCATGACGCATAGGTGGATGGCCGAACAGTGGCCATGGTTTACAGGAGTTGAAACTGAATTCTCGCGATGTCTGGACGCCGCATCGCGGCCGGGTCACCCTGAAGCACGGCCCTCCCGTGGCTGGCATGCCACCAGGATGCCGCGCTCGGACTCGCCAAACGCCGTCAATGGCGTTAGCATTCGGGTATTCTGAAAACCTTTTTCGTATAGGAAACCAACATGAGCACGATTCCTGCCAATCTTCGCTATGCCGAGTCACATGAATGGGTGCTGGACAATGGTGACGGCACCGTCACCGTCGGCATCACGGATCATGCCCAGCAGGCCCTGGGCGATGTGGTCTTTGTCGAACTGCCAGACGTCGGCGCGCAGCTGGAGCACAAGCAAGAGTTCGGGGTGATCGAATCGGTCAAGGCCGCATCGGATCTCTACGCACCGGTGGCCGGTGAGATTCTCGAAGTCAACGAAGCCCTCGAGGACTCACCCGAAACCGTCAACGAATCTCCCTATGCAGACGGCTGGATCATGAAGGTACGCATCGAGGACGCCAGCAAACTCGACGCGCTGCTCGATGCCGACGCTTACAAGGCGGCTACCGACGCCGACGACTGAACCAACCGCTGCTATCCGCGCCACGGGTATCGGCCCGTGGCGGCTTTTCCATGACCCGGGGCTCTGGTCCCGCCACACGTGACAGGGTGTTTCATGGCTCTCGACAACCGCCGCCTGGCCGAACTGGCCGCCCACGATGCCTTCATCCATCGCCATAACGGCCCCGGCGACGACGACGTGGCCGCCATGCTGGCCAGTCTGGACATGGACAGTCTGGAGACCCTTATCGAGCGGACGGTGCCGGCTGATATCCGCCTGGGCCGCGAACTCGACCTCGACCCACCGCGTACCGAGGCCGAGGCGCTGGATTACCTGAAGCGCATCGCTCGACAGAACCGGGTCTTCAAGAGCTACATCGGCCAGGGTTATCACGACACCCATCTGCCTACCGTCATTCAGCGCAACGTGCTGGAAAACCCGGGCTGGTACACCGCCTATACGCCCTATCAGCCAGAGATTGCTCAGGGCCGTCTGGAGGGACTGCTGAATTTTCAGCAGATGGTCATGGACCTGACCGGGATGGAGTTGGCCAACGCCTCGCTGCTCGACGAAGCCACTGCCGCCGCCGAAGCCATGGCACTGTGCAAGCGGTCCAACAAGAAGTCGAAAAGCGACACCTTCTTCGTCGCCGACGATGTCCTGCCCCAGACCCTGGATGTCGTGCGCACGCGTGCGGCCTGGTTCGGCTTTGAACTGGTGGTCGCCCCGGTAGACGAACTCGCAGATGCCAACGTCTTCGGCGCCCTTCTCCAGTATCCCGGCCAGAGCGGCCAGGTACGAGACCTCGCGCCGCTACTGGAAAGCGCTCGCCAGAAGGGGATCATGACCTGCGTGGCCGCCGACATCATGAGCCTGGTGCTGCTCAAGGAGCCGGGGGCGCTTGGCGCCGACATCGTCGTCGGCAGTTCCCAGCGTTTCGGCGTTCCCATGGGCTACGGTGGCCCCCATGCGGCCTTTTTTGCCACTACCGACAGGCTCAAGCGCTCGATTCCCGGCCGGATCATCGGCGTGTCGCAGGATAGCCGTGGCACCACCGCCCTGCGCATGGCGATGCAGACCCGTGAACAGCACATCCGCCGCGAGAAGGCCACCTCCAACATCTGCACCGCTCAGGCGCTGCTGGCCAATATCGCCGGCTTCTATGCTGTCTATCATGGCGCCGAGGGGCTGCGCACAATCGCCAATCGTATCCATCGACTGACCACCATTCTCGCGACGGGGCTGACCGACAAAGGCGTGGGCCTCGCTCACGACAGTTGGTTCGATACCCTGCGCTTGACCGGCGTCGACGCCGGCAAGATTCACGGTCGCTCGATGACCCACGAGATCAACCTTCGCTACTTCGATAATGGCGATGTCGGTCTGAGCCTGGATGAGACCACCACCGCTCACGATCTGGATGTACTCTTCGACGTCCTGCTCGGCGAGGAGCATGGCTTGTCGGTGAGCACGCTGGACGAAAAGGTCGTGGCTGACGCAACGAGCGGAATCCCATCCGCCTGTCGTCGTGAATCCGCGTTTCTCGAGCATCCGACCTTTCGCCGCTATCGCAGCGAAACCGAGATGTTGCGCTATCTCAAGCGGCTGGAAAACAAGGACCTGTCATTGGTTCATGCCATGATTCCGCTGGGCTCTTGCACCATGAAGCTCAACGCGACCAGCGAGATGATTCCCATCACCTGGCCGGAATTCGCGCGCATGCATCCGTTCGCGCCTCGCGATCAGGTCGCCGGCTACCGTCAGATGATCGATGAACTGGCCGCCTTCCTGGTCGAGATCACCGGCTACGATCATGTCTCGATGCAGCCCAATTCCGGTGCCCAGGGAGAGTATGCGGGCCTGGTGGCGATCCGCCGCTATCAGGCAGCGGTCGGCGAGGGGCATCGTGACATCTGCCTGATCCCGAGTTCCGCCCACGGCACGAACCCGGCCTCGGCGGCGATGGCCAGCATGAAGGTCGTGGTGGTGGAATGCGACGCCGATGGCAATATCGACGCCGAGGATCTTCGCCGCAAGGCCGAACAGCACAGCGACGCGCTATCGGCGATCATGCTCACCTACCCCTCCACGCATGGGGTTTTCGAGGCAGGCATTCGGGAAGCTTGCGACATCGTGCATGCGCACGGCGGACAAGTGTACATCGACGGCGCCAACATGAACGCCCAGGTCGGCCTCACCCGCCCCGGGGACTTCGGCGGCGATGTCAGCCACCTCAATTTGCACAAGACGTTCTGCATCCCCCACGGCGGCGGCGGTCCTGGCATGGGCCCGATCGGCGTCAGGTCGCACCTGGCGCCTTACGTGTCCAACCATGTTGTGACGCCGATCGACGGCGTCGAGCCCGGCTGCGGGGCCGTCTCCGCCGCGGCCTATGGCTCGGCCTCGATCCTGCCAATCTCGTGGGCCTACATCAAGATGATGGGGGCAAGCGGCCTGCGGCGGGCCACGGAACTCGCCATTCTAAATGCCAACTACATCGCCAAGCGCCTCGAAACGCACTACCCGGTGCTGTACAAGGGCGACAATGGCACCGTGGCCCATGAGTGCATCATCGACATTCGTCCGCTGAAGGCGTCTTCGGGCATCAGCGAGGAAGATATCGCCAAGCGTCTCATGGATTATGGCTTCCATGCGCCGACCATGTCGTTCCCGGTTCCCGGCACGTTGATGATCGAACCCACCGAGTCTGAGTCGCGCTATGAGATCGACCGTTTCTGCGATGCCATGATTGGCATTCGCGAAGAGATCACCCGGGTCGAGAACGGTGACTGGCCAGCCAACGACAATCCGCTGGTCAATGCCCCTCATACCATGGCCGACCTGATGGATGCCGACTGGGCTCGCCCCTACTCCCGGGAATTGGGAGCCTTCCCGTCCGAGGCGGTCAAGGCCGCCAAGCAGTGGCCGGCCGTCAACCGCGTGGACAATGTGCTCGGTGACCGTCAGCTGATTTGCTCCTGCCCCAGCATCGACGATTACCGCGACTGACGCCGGCAGTCGACTTCGCAAGATCAAACCCCTGACGCTGCCGTCGGGGGTTTCTGCTAAAGGGGGGTGACAAACTCAACCCCGCGACAAATCAGATTTTAGGACTACACTAGCAAGCGTGGAGGCTTGAAGAATAATGGATTCCGATGGCCGCCGGACATCAAAGGATTATCGTCGTGACAGGAGGTCACATGGTCATAAGATTCGCACTTATCTTCGGTATTATTTACACCCTCATCGGCATCCTGGGCTTCGTGCCGGGCTTGGTCACCATGCCTGAGATGGAGGCAGGCATGACGGACGAACTGGCTGCCGATATGTCGCATGGCAGGCTTCTCGGGCTGTTTCCCGTCAACCTCTGGCATAACCTGGTTCACTTGGCTGTCGGGATATGGGGCATTGTAGCCTCCAAACAAGGGTTCGATGCCTCGGTGACTTACGCGCGTGCCAATGCCGTGATATTCGCCGTCCTGGCCATTTTGGGCCTGATCCCGGCCACCAATACGCTCTTCGGGCTGGCACCGCTCTATGGCCACGATATCTGGCTGCATGCATTGAGCGCCATCGCGGCAGGGTATTTCGGCTTCGGCCCTCCCGGTCGCAGGAAATCGGATGTCTCTTACACTCGCTGACAGTGGCAGCGCCAGTCAGCTTGCGTTAATGGCAACCTACTAAGCCAATACCAGGCAAATGACGTCACGGGAAATCACTTCGGCCCGCTCAGGCGGGCCGTATTTTTGATGTGTGTCGGCCTGCGACGGGATGATGGGCCATGTTAGCATCGCGACATCACACACCCAGCGAGAACCCTACCCCTGATGCCCGACACCATTTCAACGACTATCTCGCCGGAAGGCAGTCTGGAAATCCTTTCGCAGCACGAGGTCAATCGCCTGCACGACACCTCCCGCTCCGGCTTGCACGACTTGCTACGCCGTTGCGCCCTGGCCGTCCTCAACTGCGGCACCCCTATCGACGACAGCCTGGCGTTGATGGAGGCCTATCACGACTTCGATATCGAGGTCATACCTCAGGACCGAGGCGTGCGGCTAAAACTCACCAACGCACCGGCCGAGGCCTTCGTCGATGGCCGCATGATCCGCGGCATTCGTGAGCATCTCTCGGCGGTACTACGCGATATCGTCTATGTCTACAACGAGATACAGAATCACCAACGCTTTGACCTGAACACGGCAGAAGGCACGACCAACGCGGTGTTTCACATTCTGCGCAAGGCAGGCACTCTGAAGCCCGGGCGTGATCCGAGCCTGGTGGTATGCTGGGGCGGTCACTCCATCAGCCGGGAGGAGTACGAGTACACCAAGGACGTAGGCTATCACCTGGGCCTGCGCGATATGGATATCTGCACGGGTTGCGGCCCAGGCGCCATGAAGGGCCCCATGAAGGGCGCCAATGTGGCCCATGCCAAGCAGCGACGCCACCAGGGGCGTTATCTGGGGGTATCGGAGCCCGGCATCATTGCCGCCGAAGCGCCCAATCCCATCGTCAACGAACTGGTAGTGATGCCGGATATCGAGAAGCGACTGGAGGCCTTCGTGCGCCTGGGCCACGGGATCATCGTCTTCCCCGGCGGCGTGGGTACCGCAGAGGAGATTCTCTACCTGCTTGGCATTCTCCTGCACCCCGACAATGCCGATATGGAATTGCCGGTCATTTTCACAGGCCCGGCCGACTCCGCCGATTACTTTCGGCGCATCGATGAGTTTCTGGTCTACACATTGGGTGAAGCGGTGAGACGTCACTATCGCATCATCATCGCGGATCCAACGGACGTGGCCAGGACCATGCGCAAGGGTGTCGATGCGGTGACCGACTACCGACGGGCACGTCAGGATGCCTTCTATTACAACTGGCGACTGACCGTCGACCGGGATTTTCAGGAGCCCTTTGCACCGACTCACGAAGCGATGGCCTCTCTGGCTCTTCACCGCGACCTGCCGGTACACCGCCTGGCCGCCAACCTGCGCCGCGCGTTTTCCGGGATCGTCGCAGGCAATGTCAAGGAGGACGGCATGCGGGCCATCGCGGCTCATGGTCCCTTTACCTTACATGCCGAGGCCGAGCTGATGGCTCGCCTGGACGCACTGCTCAATTCCTTCGTGGCGCAGGGGCGGATGAAGCTCTCGGGGGACTATTCGCCCTGCTATCGTCTGGCGTAAAGCTATGACATGAGGCAATGCACCGGGAGGGCCGGATCATTCTCTCCCGGTGTGCCACCACAGGGTCACCGCATGGAGCAGCAATCCGAGCGTGGCACCATGGGAGATCAGACGCTGCCAGCTGATCCAGTCGCTGAACAGCAGATGCCAAAGCCCCATCACGGCGAGTCCTATGACCATGGCGATGGCCAAGCGACCCAACAGCTTGGGCAGGACGGACTTGTCGTCAACGGTCAGTAGCCACCACTGAAAAAATGTCGCCACGCCGACCACCACGAGCGCGATCACGATCAAGGTCAAGCGAGTCTGATGACCCGCGGCGAGATAGCGGGGAATAATCGACAACATCAATATCCACAGGCCTAGCAGCAGACTCACACGCTGAGGCATGGGCCGGGCTTCCATCAAGCCACCTTCAACTGCTGGGTCACGATCCACTCTTCTGACCAAGGCAGGGCTGCATCGTCGGCCATGAAGGTTTCCATGGCATCAATCTCCAGTCGCTCGCCGAGGCGTTGCGCACCGAGCCCGGCGAGCAATTCATCGAGGCTGCGCCCCGCCCCACAGAAGGTATCGCCATAGGAACTGTCGCCCATGGCGATAAGCCCATAGCGAAGCTCCGTCAGCGACGGTGGCGTTTCATCGAGCGCATTGGTGAACGGCACGAGGCTGCCGGGGTAATCACCGCTGCCAGTCGTGGATGTACAGAAAAGCGCGAGGTCGGTGGGGGAACCAACCAGATCGTCCAAGGTGGGCTGGTCAAAGATCGTCACCTGATAACCTGCTTCTTCAAATAACGGTTTGATTTGCTCGGCGACGTCCAGCGCCCCGCCGTACACGGTTCCTACAAAAATTTTAAGCATCGGCATGTCATGGATTTACCTGAGAATTTGTCACGGATTTTAACATGCACGGCCACAATGACACATCTCGTGGATCGTGGGATGTCCCCATTGAGCTAACAGTAAAGGCGACGAGAAAAGCGACGCGAAAAACCAAAAGAAAGCTCACGCGCATTCGACCGAACATGAGACAACGCGTCGCGGCGCCTCACACTGCGCCGGTTGCATCGCCTACGTATAATCTCTTAGAAAAACCTCTTTAGCGGAGCCACCATGCAGCAAACCTTCGAGGCCTGGATCACCCCGATCATGATCGGCGGTCTGATGCTCTTCATGTGTTTCATCATCTGGGACCTGGCGCGCAAGTCCAATGCCGGCAGGTTCGGCACCATCATGTTATTCGTGGTGCTGGGTGCCGACATGCTCGGCTACATTCTCAAGGTGGTGGTCACCTGGATGCTCGAGAACGGTAGTGGCGTCTGACGAAAGGCCACGTCATGAAAAGCGCCGCCCGGTGAGGCGGCGTTCTGTCTTGGAAAAGGGTAATCCTCAAGCGGGCTTGGCGGCAGGCCCCTTCACTGGGCCTCGCCCTGATAGTTCTCGACCTGGCTCTTTAGCTTCTGGCCTGGTCGGAAGGTCACCACACGTCGCGCCGAAATGGGAATCTCCTCGCCCGTCTTGGGGTTGCGCCCTGGCCTCTCACGCTTGTCGCGAAGATCGAAGTTACCAAACCCCGATAACTTGACCTGCTCATTTTCGCGCAAGCAAGAGCGTATCTCCTCGAAGAAGGCCTCAACCATGAACTTGGCCTCACGTTTGGAAAGACCGAGTTCGGCGTGCAGATGTTCGGCCAGTTCCGCCTTGGTCAACGCACCCATGTTCACTTCCTCATGGTGGGGTCTGCCTCGCAGGCCGACACTCTCGCTGCTCTCGGAATGATCCAACTCGACATTATCCACGCAGCTCAGCACCCAGATGCTGACGAGACTCGGTGACGATGGCATCGACCAACTGATTGATTTCCTCGTCATTAAGCGTGCGCGAAGGATGCTGCCAGGTCAAGCCCAAGGCAACGCTCTTGCTCCCCTCTGGCACCCCCTGCCCTCGATAGACGTCGAACAGGCGAGACTCCGCTAACCATTCACCGGCCTGCCCCGCAATGGTATCGAGCAGCGCCTGCACCGGGAGATCGGCATCGACGAGAAAGGCCAGGTCGCGCCGCACCTCGGGATGACGCGATAGTGGCGTAAAGGCCGGTACCCGTCCTTGCGTCAAGGCATCGAGTCGGATCTCGAAAAGTAGCGCATCGACCTTGAGTCCCAGAGCGGCGCGAACCGCCGGATGCAGCGTGCCGATCCAGCCCGCCTCCTCACCCCGATGGAGCACCTTGGCACACTGACCAGGGTGAAGCGCTGGATGTAAAGCAGGCTCGAAGCGCCAGGCATCGTCCTCACCCAGCATCAACAGGCTTTCCAGATCGCCCTTGATGTCGAAGAAATCGGCAAGGCGATTATCGCCGCTCCAGCCTTCGGGCTCGCACGACCCGCAGGCCAACGCTCCCAGCATCGGGATCTGATGCAGGTCATCCAGCGGGCCACGGAACGTGAGGCCTGTCTCGAAAAGCCTTACCCGGGTCTGCTGGCGATTCAGGTTATGCTGCATGGCCCGCACCAGACCGGGAAAAAGGCTCGCGCGCATGACGGAAAGATCACTGGAAATGGGATTGGCCAGCACGGGCGACATCGCCTCGGGAAACATCGCGCGCTGCAGCTCGGGCGCCACAAAGCTATAGGTAATGGCTTCCTGATAGCCGCGCGAGGCCATTTGCCGGCGCAGCCGGGAGAGCGGCACATTGCCCTCCTGGTTCGCGCGTAAGGCCAGGCGAGCCGCCGGACGACGTACCGGCAAGCGATTGTAGCCATGGATACGTGCCACTTCCTCGATCAGATCCTCCTCGATGGCGATATCGAAACGCCAACTGGGAACCCGAACGGTCCATTCCCCCGCGCGCTTATCCACGGTCATGCCCAGGCGCTGCAGTATCTCGGTGACCTCGTCATCCGCCAAGGGTTTGCCCAGCGCCTGCGTGAGGCGCTTCTCCCGAAGCGTGACCGAAAGCGCCACGGGCAAGTGATCGGCGTCCTCGACTACCACCAGGGGGCCAGGTTCGCCGCCAGTGATGGCAAGTAACAGCGCCGTGGCTCGCTCGGCAGCATCGCGTGCGAGGTCGGTATCGACGCCGCGCTCGAAGCGATGCGAGGCGTCGGTGTGCAGGCCGTAGCGACGCGCCTGGCCAGCAATCGCCAGGGGTGCAAAGAAGGCGGCCTCCAGGAAGATGTCGCGCGTCTGGGCGCTGACGCCCGAGTGCTCCCCACCCATCACGCCCGCAATCGCCAACGGACCCCGCTCGTCGGCAATAACCAGCGTATCAGCGTCGAGGGTAATATCCTGGCCATCGAGCAACACCAGCCGCTCGCCCTCGCGAGCAAGCCGAACGATCACCGCCCCGTGAAGATTGGCGAGGTCGAAGGCATGCAGGGGTTGGCCGATTTCGAGCATGACATAGTTGGTGACATCGACCACCGGGTCGATACTGCGAACCCCGCTACGCCTCAGCCTTTCGGTCATCCAGAGCGGTGTTTCGGCGGTAACATCGACGCCCTTGATCAGCCGGCCTATATAGCGGGGGCAACGCTCACCGTCCTCGACCCTGACCGGAAAACCGAGCTCATGAGTATTGGGTACCGGGGCGATATCAGACCCCTCGACCGGTAACCGGTTGAGAACGCCGACTTCGCGGGCCAGGCCCTTGAGACTCAGGCAGTCGCCTCGATTAGGCGTGAGGTCCACTTCGATGGTGTGGTCATCGAGGCCCATGAAGCGGCGAAAGTTCTCGCCAATCGGCGCGCTGGTCGGAAGCTCGAGAATGCCCTCAGAAGTTTCTTCCTCAAGCCCCAACTCCGACGCCGAGCAAACCATCCCGCAAGACTCGACGCCGCGCAACTTGGCCTTCTTGATTGTAAAATCTCCGGGTAACACCGCCCCGACTCGAGCGAAGGGCACTTTCTGGCCCACTGCCACATTAGGCGCACCGCATACCACTTGAACCGGCTCCCCGCTCCCATCGTCTACCCGACAGACGTTGAGCTTATCGGCGTCCGGATGCGGCGCCTTGTCGACCACCTCGGCCACCACCACGCCGTGAAAGGCTGACGCCACCGGTTCGATCGCATCGATTTCCAGGCCCGCCATGGTGAGCTGATCGGCAAGGGCCTGAGTGTCAAGGGCGGGCGAAATCCAGTCGCGCAACCATTGTTCGGAAAATTTCATGGCAAATCCTGTGTTCTGCTAATCCGGTGGGCGATCAGGCGAACTGGCGCAGGAAGCGCAGGTCGTTGTCGAAGAACAGCCGCAGGTCATTGACGCCATAGCGCAACATGGCCAGGCGTTCGGCGCCCATGCCAAAGGCGAAGCCGGTGTAGCGCTCGGCGTCGATACCTGAATGCCGGAACACTTCAGGATGCACCATGCCGCAGCCCATCACTTCCAACCAACCACTGTGCGAGCAGACCCGGCAACCGTCGCCGGCACACATGACGCACTGGATATCGACCTCAGCGGACGGCTCGGTGAACGGGAAGTAGGAGGGACGAAAACGCACCGAGAGATCGTCACGCTCGAAGAAGGCGTGCAGGAAATCCTCGATGGTCCCCTTCAGGTCGGCAAAGCTCACGTCTTCATCGACCAGCAAACCTTCCACCTGATGAAACATCGGCGTGTGGGTGAGATCGGAATCACTTCGATAGACACGCCCCGGACAGACGATGCGAATCGGCGGCTCACACTCTTTCATGGTGCGCACCTGGACCGGCGAGGTATGAGTACGCAGCAGTCGGGTCGCGTCGAAATAAAAGGTGTCGGCCATGCCTCGCGCCGGGTGATGCGCCGGGATATTGAGCGCCTCGAAATTGTGATAATCGTCCTCGATCTCAGGCCCTACGGCCACGTCGAAGCCGATACGCGTGAAGAGTCCCTCGATACGCTCGAGGGTGAGTGTCACTGGATGCAGGCCCCCGCTGGGCTGTCCCCGCCCGGGTAGCGTCACATCGAGGCGTTCGGCCGCCAAACGAGCCTCCAGGTCTGCCTTTTCAAGGGTGTGACGTCGTTCCTCTAGTTCCTGTCCCAGGGCCTGCTTGGCTTCGTTGATACGCTCACCTGCCGCTGGCCGTTCAGCGGCGGCCAGCTTGCCGAGGCCCTTGAGTAAGGCAGTAATCTCGCCCTTCTTGCCGAGATAGCGGACACGCAACGCGTCCAGAGCCGAGATACTATCGGCAGCTTGGATGGCCTGACGGGCCTCGGTGACCAGAGTAGGAAGGTGATCCATCCGTTTCGCTCCGAATTCGATAATCTCGCAAAGTATGCAGACATGAAGGTTTACATAAAAAAGGGGAAGAGCGGCGGCTCTTCCCCTGCGACGTCAACAACCCAACGGACAATGCCGATCCAGGTTGCGGTCGATGTCACTTACTGGGCAGCCTTGGCCTTCTCGACGATGGCGGCAAAAGCCACCTTCTCGTTCACGGCCAGGTCGGCCAGCACCTTACGATCGATCTCGATGCCCGCCTTTTTCAGGCCACCAACGAAACGACTGTAAGACATACCGTGCTGACGAGCGCCGGCATTGATACGCTGGATCCACAGGGCGCGGAACTGGCGTTTGCGCTGGCGACGGTCGCGATAGGCATACTGACCGGCCTTGATCACCGCCTGCTTGGCGACACGAAAGACACGCGAACGGGCACCGTAGTAGCCCTTGGCCTGCTTGAGAATCTTCTTGTGACGGCGACGAGCAACGACGCCACGCTTGACACGAGTCATAGCAATCTCCTGACGTTAATGAAACCTACCAAGGTTCAGAGGTTGGGCAGCATGCGCTGAACGAGCTGCTTGTCGGCGTCGTGGATCTGCTTCATCCCACGCAGCTGACGCTTACGCTTGGTGGACTTCTTGGTCAGAATATGGCTACGAAATGACTGCTTGTGCTTGAAGCCATTGGCCGTCTTCTTGAAGCGCTTGGCAGCGCCACTGTTGCTTTTGATTTTCGGCATGAGGGTAAACTCCGCTCGAGATTTTTTAGAAAATTCGGGGCCGACACAAGCCTGATTGGCTTACGTCCGTTGGACCGGCCGTCGAATCACTTCTTCTTGGGGGCAATGATCATGATCATCTGGCGCCCTTCCATCTTCGGAAAGGACTCCACGGTTCCGATCTCTTCGAGATCGGCGGCGATCCGCTCCATCAGCTTACGGCCGATGTCCTGGTGCGCCATTTCACGACCGCGAAAACGCAGCGTTACCTTGCCCTTGTCGCCACCTTCAAGGAAACGAGTCAGGTTCTTCATCTTGACCTGATAGTCGCCTTCGTCGGTGCCAGGTCGGAATTTCACTTCCTTGACCTGGATCTGCTTGGTCTTCTTCTTCTGAGCCGATTTCTGCTTCTTCTGCTCGAAGACGAACTTGCCATAATCCATGATCTTGCAGACGATCGGATCGGCATTGGAAATCTGCACGAGGTCCATACCGGCCGTCTCGGCACGCTCCAGCGCTTCAGTCGTGGGCACAACGCCCATCTGCTCGCCGTCGCTGTCGATCAGGCGAACCTGATCCTCGGTAATCCGCTCGTTCATTGGTGGGCGCTTATCCTGAACGCGCCCTCTTGGATTGCTTCTCTTGATGGTTCCGTCTCCACTATAGCCTTGGAAGATGTCGCTATCGCCGTTCGGCCTGAATCAAGTCGGCGAAGGCATCGACTGCCATGGTACCAAGATTCTCGCCGCTGCGCGTGCGCACGGCCACCGAATTGGACTCGACTTCCTTATCTCCCACCACCAGCAGGTAGGGGACCTTCTGCAACGTATGTTCGCGGATTTTAAAGCCGATCTTCTCGTTCCTCAAGTCCGCCTTGATGCGAAGACCGCTTTTCTGCAATCGCTGCTCGAGATTCACGGCATAATCACGCTGAGAATCCGTGATGGTCAACACCACAGCTTGCTGGGGCGCCAACCACAACGGCATGGCGCCGGCATAGTGTTCGATCAGAATGCCGAGAAAGCGTTCGAAGGAACCCAGGATGGCGCGATGCAGCATCACCGGCGTCTTGCGCGCACCGTCCTCATCGACGAACTGGGCACCGAGGCGTCCCGGCAGATTAAAATCGAGCTGCAGGGTACCACATTGCCAGACACGATTGAGACAGTCTCGCAACGCGAACTCGATCTTGGGGCCATAGAAGGCCCCTTCTCCCGGCTGCAACTCCCAATCGAGCCCCGTGGCGTTTAAAGCAGCCTCGAGACCGGCCTCGGCGCGATCCCACAGCCCCGGCTCACCCATGAACCCCTCTGGGCGCGTCGAGAGCTTGAGCTCCACGTCCTCGAAGCCGAGCTCCTTGTAGACCTTGAGCGTCAAGGCAATGAAGGCCTCCGCCTCGGACTGGATCTGCCCTTCGGTGCAGAAGATATGGGCATCATCCTGAGTGAAACCACGAACGCGCATCAATCCATGCAAAGACCCGGATGGCTCGTTGCGGTGGCAACTGCCGAACTCGGCCAGACGCAACGGCAGGTCGCGGTAACTCTTGAGCCCCTGATTGAACACCTGCACGTGGCAGGGACAATTCATGGGCTTGATGGCATATTCGCGCTTTTCGGACTCGGTGGTGAACATCAGGTCGCTGTAGTGACCCCAGTGCCCGGACTTCTTCCACAGCGACAGGTCAACCACCTGTGGGGTCTTGATTTCCTGGTAGCCATTGTCGAGTTGCACGCGGCGCATGTACTGCTCCAGCGCCTGATAGATCGTCCAGCCATTGGGATGCCAAAAGACCATCCCAGGCGCCTCTTCCTGAAGATGAAACAGGTCCATCTTCTTGGCCAGCTTGCGATGGTCGCGCTTCTCGGCTTCCTCGAGACGCTTCAGGTACGCATTGAGCTGCTTCTTGTCGCCCCAGGCAGTCCCATAGATGCGCGTCAACATGGGCCGCTCGGCGTCACCTCGCCAGTAGGCACCGGCCAACTTGGTCAACTTGAATACCTTGAGGTGGCGCGTGTTCGGCACATGGGGCCCACGACACATGTCCGTATATTCCTCGTGATGGTAGAGACGAATGGTCTCCCCCTCGGGAATGTCACGCACGATTTCTTGCTTATACGGCTCATCTCGCTCGATGAACGTCTGCAAGGCCTGGTCGCGGCCCACATACTCGCGTACCACAGTGTAGTCATGATCGATCAGCGCTTTCATCCGCGCCTCAATGGCATCGAGGTCTTCCGGTGTCACTGAATGACCAAAGTCGATGTCGTAATAAAAACCGTCGTCGATCACCGGACCAATGGCCATCTTGGCCTCAGGGTAGAGCTGCTTGACGGCATGGCCGACCAAGTGAGCACAGGAGTGACGAATGATCGCCAACCCTTCCGGATCACGGGCGGTAATGATTGCCACGTTGGCGTCTCGATCAACCATGTCGGCGGCATCCACCGGCACACCATCGATTTTTCCAGCGACACATGCCTTGGCAAGGCCAGGGCCGATGTTCTCCGCCACTTGCATGACGGTTAGGGGCTCGTCGAAGGTTTTCTGGGTGCCGTCCGGCAGAGTCACGATGGGCATGAGAAAGTCCTTGAGCGCAGTGGTGGTCCATACGAGAGACCACATGTCGAGATGAAAGAGGAGAACGTAATAAAGCGCCATTGACGCATCGTGTTTTGCTGCCTTGCAGGGCAGGCAAAACCGTTCTGGCATCACTTGCGGCGGAGGAAGACCTTAACAGAAAAGCGACATGATACGCCACGCGGAACGCAACGGCCTTCATCAAACCCAGGCGGCACTAGATGCAATTGGCACCATTCTCTGGTGTTGATAAAACAAATCAGGGGCGCCCGAAGGCGCCCCTGACGACCGGATCGAGACCCGGTGTTATCGCGAGAAATCTAACCCATTACTGGCTGTTGATTTCTACACGACGGTTCTGTGCACGACCAGAATCCGTATCGTTGCTGGCGACCGGACGGTCTTCCCCATAACCGACGGTGCGCAGGCGATTGCCGGCGATGCCCTGCGACTGCAGGTACATGCTCACGGACTCGGCACGACGCTGTGACAAGTCACGATTGTACTCGGCGGTACCGACGGAATCGGTATGACCTTCAACGACAACACGTGCTTCAGGGTTATCGCGAAGCGTGCGGGCGACCTGGTTCAGCTCACTCTCGGCGCCAG
Organism: Halomonas sp.; assembly: GCA_035581765.1. Classification (GTDB taxonomy): domain Bacteria; phylum Pseudomonadota; class Gammaproteobacteria; order Pseudomonadales; family Halomonadaceae; genus Halomonas. The sequence continues at coordinate 23,297 of DATISN010000172.1, read as the reverse complement.
AACGCAGTTCATCTGAATCGAACGCGAACGTCACGTCACTGCTGAGGACGACCGGCTCGAACTCGGGCTCCGGCTCGGGTTCGGGCTCAGGCATCGGCTCGGGTTCCGGCTGCGGCTCAGGAGTACGGTCTGCGCACATCAGGGCGCCGATGGCAGCACCAGAGGCACCACCCACAGCAATGCCGGACTCTTCGTCAGACTCGCCGCTGGTGGCATAGCCGATGCTTCCACCGATCAAGCCACCCGCGATACCACAGACGACAGGCTGCTGGTACCAGGCGCGGTCGGATGAACCAGAAGATTGTGATGCCGAGCTGGCGCAGCCAGAAAGGCCAATCACCAAAGCGGAACCGAGCAATAAACCAGTTGTTGATTTCTTCATGTAAAACTCCCTTGACCCAGTGATGACAAGACAAGCCAGTAGCTTATCGATAATGCCATACGGAGTGTCTTATCGGTTGGCTGTAATCAGCCACCTTTTGAACCTTGATTCCTTACCGACCATGTCAAGAAACGTAACCTGACTGGCCGAACTATGACGCCGCACTGTAGACAGGCAATGCCCGAAAATCAGTCATCTACGGCTACTGCCAAGCATGAGTCAGTTTGGCCCAACATGCAATCGAGTTTTTAACGCCTGTGACGATCAATATCGGCTTTCAGGCCAGCGTCGACGAAATTCTAGCACAGCAGTGGCTGCGGCGAGCACTGACTCACGCATTTCATCTTCTACGGCAAGCCGCTGACGATCTTCATTGAGGCGTTCCTGGGCATTCAAGGCGTCACGTGCAGAATGCGTATGCAGGTGCCGTGTCCGCTCATGTACCTCGCCAAAAGCGCGAAAGGCGGGCCGCTCCATGAGTTCAGGGTCGAGTATCTCCAGCAACACTTTGCACCGCCAGGCACCTTCGGTGACATCAACCTGCCCCTGAGCGAGCGCCGATGCCACCATCTCAAGGTTGTCCAGACAATTTTGGCTAGCTCGCTGATCTTCTGCCTGACGATACTCGCGACGCCGACGCACTTCCCGCCACAATGTATAGGCATACACCATTAAGCCGATGACAAGCATCAGGGCCAGACCAAGAAGCACTAGACTGGTGTTTGTAGACATGGACGTCTCCGTGAAAAACCATGGGCTGTAAAAAAACTATAAAGCATGGGGCTTCAAGCCCCCAGCGACTGCCGGGTAATCAGCAGATGGGAAGCACGAGATGTCAGTGAATGTGGGTTGGTAACCTATGCTTGAAGGGAGGCTAATCAAGCAACCCAGCGGACGGCGTAGTGGTCCAGCAGCAAGATCCCAAACACGCCAAGAATATAGCGAATAGAGAACCAGAAGGCGGCCAAAGGTGCTTCCAGGTCATTCCCCCGCCAGACTTTCCAGTTCCAATACATGAAACGCAGATTCAGCGCCATCACGCCGACGAGATAAATGCCACCGCTCATGCCTATGACAAAGGGCATCAGCGTCACAGCCACAGTCAACCAGCCATAGAGCCAAACCTGTAGGCGCGTGAAAGCATCTCCATGGGTTACCGGCAACATGGGCACCCCAGCGCGGGCATATTCATCACGCTTATGAATTGCCAAGGCCCAGAAATGCGGCGGCGTCCAGGCGAAGACAATCAGTAGCAGCAACAAGGGCTCCGGACCTAGCTGGCCGGTCACCGCCGTCCAGCCCAGCAACGGCGGGGCTGCTCCAGCAACCCCGCCGATGACGATATTCTGTGGCGTGGCCCGCTTTAAAAAAGCCGTGTAAATAAGGGCATAGCCGATCAACGAGCCTAGCGTCAGCCAAGCCGTCAAAATATTGACTTGCCATATCAACACCGCAATACCGGCGACCGACAGCAACGTTGCCCATCCCAATGCAATGGGCGTTGGCATCCGTTGAGAGGCAAGCGGACGACGTGATGTCCTGAGCATCAAGGCATCCAGGCGTCGGTCGACCACATGATTGAAGGCTGCAGCCCCCCCCGCGGCCATTCCGATTCCCAGCAGGCCAAATACGACGATTGACAGCGATGGCAATGAGGGCGTCGCTAACGCCATGCCCACTAACGCACAGACCAGCATGACCACTACCACTCGTGGCTTGCACAAGGTCAACAGATCACGCCAACTCCATTGCATGTCTTCCAGCGACTCCACGCGCTCGACCATCGCGTTAGGCATGCACCCACTCCTTCTCTGCCTGTAAATGTCTATTCGTTTCTCGTAAGGGCTGACGCCAGTGCCACACGGCGATGGTCATCAGAACGACCATTAATACCGCTCCCGCGGTATGGGCTAACGCCAACCACAAGGGCAGCCAAAGCAACACGTTGGCGACACCTAGAAAAAGCTGGAGAGAGTAACCTCCCAGCAAGGCACCAAGCCAGGGGCGCAAGCGTGGCTCTTGCCAATGCCGCCAGGCGAGGATCAATAATGCAAGTCCCAAGACGCCAGCGCCTACGCGATGTCCAATCTGAATCGCAGTACGGGCATCGGCATGCAACTGACCATGAAGATAGCTCGGCCCAACAGTTTGCGTCAGATGAAACCCTTCACTCCAGTCGGTATCCGGCCACCATTGCCCGTTACAGGTGGGAAAGCCCTGACAGGCAATGCCCGCATAATTGCTTGACACCCACCCACCGAGAGCTAATTGCAAGAACAGCAACAGCACTGCTACTGCCCAGAGGGAACTTAGGCGACGAGGCTCGTCCGCCGGTAGTTCCCCTCTCGTCAATCGGCGCAACCTCAAGTGTAACCACAAGAACAGCACCATCACTGACAATCCGCCCAAGAGATGGAGAGTCACCACTTGAGGCCAGAGCTTGAGCGTTACCGTATAGGCACCAAAGGCACCCTGGATCAGAATCATGCCCAGAAGGGCGAGGCTGACGCGCCACGGAAACCCGGCAAAACGTCGCAAAGGTGCGCCGAGCACCAACAAGGCAATGACCAATAATCCCAATGAGGAGGCCAAATAACGATGGGTCATTTCGACCCAGGCCTTGAAATTTTCCAATGGTGCATCGGGACTATGGATCAGCGCACGCTCGGCATCCGGTACGACCAGTTCACCATAGCAACCCGGCCAGTCGGGACATCCCAGCCCGGCGTCGACCAATCTTGTCCAGGCACCCACCAACACCACTATCACGGTAAAGATCACGCCGATCAGACTCAGCGTGACCAACAAGGCAAGGCGGCGTTGCTGCCCTGCACACTTCACGGAGTTCTCTACCTGCGTCGAATTCATCGATTGGCGACCTCGGCATCGTCCGCACCAGGGGGTTGCGGGTTTTTGTCGAGCAATTGCTGCAGATCATCTAGTACATCGGCAGCGTCTACACCTTCGGTATAGGAGACCGCAGCCCTGCCCTGGGGATCAAGGATCCAGAGCTTGGCGGGAGAACGCCACTCCGGTTCTTCGGACCACTGAACCTGGGTTTCACCCGGTAGGGCTTCTGTAGGCTGTCCGCCGACGCGCAGGCGACTGACACGATCGGCCTCTCGACCAAGAGCGCGATGGAGTCGCCACCACTGATCGGCCTGGGCATCGCATTCGGCGTCACAATCGAAGGCGAGTATCCAGTCATTGGTTTGCAACGATGAGGGTAATTCCTCCAGCGGCCAATCGGCGAGCAACGGCACTTGCGGGGAAAGCTCACCATGGGCGGTACGCTGCTCGGGAATGCCCACACGCCATGTCACCATGACCCAAGCCGTGAGCATGGGAAGCGCAAACACGGTAATCAAGGCCAGAAGCTTCAATCGGGAGCGGCGCAAGGCGTGATCGGGGGTCATCAGTGAAATTACTCGTCAGATTTGGAAAGAGGCTGTCGTGGCGCGTCTCGTGTCAGGCGCCAACCACCTATCAACATGGCAATTAATGCAGCAAGCGTCAGAGACCACCACTGTACGGCATACCCCAGATGGCGGCTGGGTGGCATCACATTGGGTGTCCACCAGGACTCAAGCTTACCGGGACCCTCTTCGAGATGCAGCCAGCCTGCAAAGGCGAACTCCTCGTCCCAGGCATCCAATGCGATACGTTGCAATCGCAAACCTTCCTGGTTAGGGCCAAACAAGGGAGCCCCTTCGCTTTCTACCTGCCACTGCCCTCTCAAGGTGGCTTCACCAGCAGGCGTATCCACTTCCGGCGTATCACGCCCCATATCGGTCGCCATAAAGCCGCGCTGCACTAACCAGTGGCGACCATTATCATCACGCAGCGGCGTCAGCACAGCGACGCCGAGACGACCCTCGAGCGTGCGGTTATCCAGAAACAGCGTATGATCTGCCTGATACTCACCGGAAATTATGAGCGTGGCGCCCTCGGGCGGTGTTGATGACGGGTCTTGAATAACAGGAGCCGCCTCGAGGGCGGCCAGGAAATTGCGCTTGTCCTCGGCTCGCTCCCACTGCCATAGTCCCAGACATAATCCGAGCAGTACGATTAATGTCCAGAAGGACCACCAGAGCCATATCCGTCGGTGCCGGGTACGTGCCCGCTTTCTACCAGCCCCAATTACGGAGTTTTTCATGCTACTAAAGATCCTGATTGCCCTCGTATTCACGGCCATGGTGGCCAGCCTTGCAGCTGGCGCGGGCTTCCTCATTCGGGACCAGGGGCACTCAAGGCGCCTCCTGATATCCTTGAAGTTTCGGGTCGGCCTCGCAGCGACCCTTCTGGCGCTGCTCTTCTACGGTTTTTATATCGGTGAACTGGGCGGTTAGCCCTGATCTTTACCCAAAAAACTTTAAAAAACGTATACGAACAGGAAAAGCCCTATCCACACCACGTCCACGAAATGCCAGTACCAAGCGGCCGCTTCGAAGCCAAAATGATCTTCACCAGTGAAGTGTCCACGCAGCACCCGCGCCAGCATGACCGCCAGAATGATGGTGCCAATGATCACATGCAGACCATGAAAGCCAGTCAGCATGAAGAAGGTGGCACCGTAGATGCCGGCTTCAAGGGTGATCCCGTAGTGTGCATAAGCCTCGTAGTACTCCACCCCCTGGATGGTGATGAAGCAGAGACCCAGCAACACGGTGCCCGCCAGCCAGTTGCGAGCGGTTTCACGAAATCCCTCCTTGAGAGCTTCGTGGGCAACCGTCAGCGTGATACTGGAACTCACCAGGATCAGCGTATTGACAAGCGGCAGGTGCCAAGGGCTGAAGGTGTCGGTTGGCCCAGCAATGGACGAGTCCGGCGGGTTCAACAATGGCCAGCTGGCCGTAAAATCAGGCCAGAGCAGGGAGGCCACGCCCTTGGCTCCCTCGCCATCAAGCCACGGGAGTGCGAAGGTGCGAACATAGAAGAGCGCCCCAAAGAAAGCGGCAAAGAACATCACCTCAGAAAAGATGAACCATGCCATCCCCCACCGAAAGGAGCGATCCATCTGATCGTCGTATAACCCGCCGCGCGACTCATGGATGACATCCCGGAACCATAGCCCCATCACAGACAATATGCCGACCAACCCGATCAACATTATCGGCATGCCAGCGGTTCCATACACCAGCATGACCCCGCTGCCCAGCATCATGGCACCAAGAGCCAATGACCCTAGAATTGGCCACTTACTCGACTCGGGAACGTAATAGCTGCCACCACTCATGCCTCATCTCCTTTGCCATCAGTCACCTGTGCCTGAAGTGGCTCATTTTTATGGGCGACCGGATATAGGGTGTAAACCAGGGTTACAGTCTTGATCTCGGGCGGAAGATCGCGGGTCAGCTGAAATACCAGCGGTGCTTCGATTCGCTCTCCTGGCTGCAGATGCTGCTCCTCAAAACAGAAGCAGGTTACCTTGCGCAAGTGGAGTGAGGCACTCGAAGGGGACACGCTGGGCACTGCCCTACCCCAGTTACTGTTGTCGCTGCGGTTATGGAAGGTGAAATTAACCTCATTGGTTTGCCCGGGGTGAACACGAACTTGGCGCGTCTCGACATCGAGTTCCCAGGGCAGACCGGAGCTTCCACGTGTTACAAACTGGACGGTGATCATGCGCGACTCATCCACTTCTTCATGGATGACCGCCTGCGCACTGCCGTTTGTCTTGCCGTTGATGCCCGTTATCTCGCAAAACACGTCATAGAGAGGTACCAATGCGAAAGCGAAGGCAAACATACCGGCCAGAGCCGCCACCGTACGAATCACGGTGCGCCGCACCCCCTTGTTGGCACCGTGGTCGTCGCGGTTCGGCAGTGTCATGACACTTTCCTCAATAGGTCCTTGAAGGCACTCAGTGCGCCGGACGTTCGAAAGTGGGCGGCGTCTCGAACGTATGGAGCGGGGCCGGACTAGGCACACTCCACTCAAGATCCTCTGCCCCATCCCAGGCCTTGGCCGGGGCCTTCTTACCGCCGCGCACACACTTGATAATCACCAGCACGAAGACGAGTTGGGAAGCGCCGTACAACAGCGCACCGAGACTTGACACCATGTTGAAGTCGGCAAACTGCAACGCATAATCGGGAATGCGACGCGGCATACCTGCCAGCCCGGAGAAGTGCATCGGGAAGAAAGTGAGATTAACCCCGATCACGGAAAGCCAAAAATGAACCTGGGACAAGCGCTCATTGGGGTAGTGGCCGGTCCACTTGGGCAGCCAGTAATAAACGGCGGCCATGATAGCGAACACCGCGCCAGGCACCAGCACATAGTGGAAATGAGCCACCACAAAGTAAGTGTCGTGATACTGAAAGTCAGCCGGAGCAATCGCCAGCATCAGTCCTGAAAAGCCACCGATGGTGAAGAGCACAACGAACGCAAGTGCAAAGAGCATGGGCGGCTCGAAGGTGATCGAGCCACGAAATAGCGTCGTGATCCAGTTGAACACCTTCACACCCGTAGGCACAGCGATCAGCATGGTGGTGTACATGAAGAACAGCTCGGCGACCAGCGGCAACCCCACCACGAACATGTGGTGCGCCCAGACCAGGAAGGACAGGATGGCGATGGAAGCCGTGGCATATACCATCGAGGCGTAACCGAACAAGCGCTTACGAGCGAACGTCGGAATAATGGCTGACACGATGCCGAAGGCAGGAAGAATCAGGATATAGACTTCCGGATGGCCGAAGAACCAGAAGAGATGCTGAAAGAGTACCGGGTCACCACCCCCAGCCGCGCTGAAGAAGCTGGTGCCGAAATTGATATCCATCAACATCATGGTGATAACACCGGCAAGGACCGGCATGACAGCGATCAGCAGGAACGCGGTGATGAGCCACGTCCATACGAACAGCGGCATATCCATCATGCGCATGCCGGGAGCACGCAGGTTCAGAATCGTGGCAATGATATTGATCGCGCCGAGGATGGAGCTTATCCCGGCAAGGTGCAGAGAGAGGATAAAGAACGTCGTGGACGGCGGCGCGTAAGTCGTGGACAGCGGTGCGTAGAACGTCCAGCCGAAGTTCGGGGCGCCGCCGGGCATGAACAACGTCGATAGCAAGAGCGTGAACGCTACGGGCAACAACCAGAAACTGAAATTGTTGAGTCGAGGCAAGGCCATGTCCGGCGCCCCGATCTGAAGCGGTACCATCCAATTGGCCAGACCCACGAAGGCAGGCATCACGGCACCAAACACCATGATCAGGCCGTGCATGGTGGTCATCTGATTGAAGAACTCGGGCTCGACCAGTTGCAGCCCAGGCTGGAAGAGTTCGGCGCGCACTACCAGGGCAAAGATGCCCCCGATGAAGAACATCGTCAGCGAGAACAGCATGTAGAGACTACCGATCTCTTTATGACTGGTAGTCAGCACCCATCTCATCAGGCCACGAGGGCGCTCGTGATGGTGCGAATCGGCCAGGCCGGCATCGGCCGTGGTCGTACTTTGTTCTGGAGTCGGCTTGGGAAAATGAAAAGCCATCGGAAATCTCCCTGGTTACTATCGCAATAGAGAAACGGAAAGGTCGGTTGCTGTCACTCTTCCAGCATTTCGACGATTTCCGACGGTTGTACGGTATCGCCAGCATCATTCCCCCAGGCGTTACGCTCGTAGGTGACAACGGCCGCGATCTCCACCGGATTCAGCGTGCTCCGGAAGGCCGGCATGGCGGAACCCGATACCCCGTTGATAATAGTATCGATGTGCCATTCCACGTCGTCTAGCATGGGGGTATTGCCCGCCAGTGCCGGAAACGCTGGCGGATTTCCCGAGCCATCGGCCTGGTGGCAGGACGCACAGATGCTTCCGTATACCTGCTCGCCTCGCTCCATCAGTTCATCGAGCTCCCACTCGCGATCCACGCCCATGGACTCCTGCTCAGCGGCCTCCTTGCGCTCGGCCAGCCAAGCTTCGTAATCATCCTTTTCCAGCGCCTCAACAACGACGGGCATGAAGCCATGGTCCATACCGCAAAGCTCGGTGCACTGCCCTCGATAGATGCCGGGCTCATCGATACGCACCCAGTTCTCGTTCACGAACCCCGGAATGGCGTCCTGCTTCACCGCCAACTCCGGCACCCACCATGAATGGATGACATCGTCAGCGGTCAGCAGCAGGCGCACTTTGGTATCGATAGGCAACACCAGCGGCTCATCGACCTCGAGTAGATAGTTTTCGGACTTTTCGGCCTCGCCACTGATCTGCTCACGCGGGGTGCTCATATTGGAAGTAAAGGCGATGTCATCTCCCAGATACTCGTAGCGCCAGCGCCATTGCTGTCCTGTCACCATGATGTCGATCTCTGCATCGGATACGTCATACATGTTCTTGAGGGTAGCAGTGGCAGGAACGGCCATGGCGACAAGAATCAACAAGGGAACCGCTGTCCAAAGGACTTCCACACCCGTATGTTCATGAAAGTTGGCCGGCTTGGCTCCCTTGGAACGACGGTAGCGGAAAAGCGAATAGAACATCACCGCGAAAACCACTACACCGATCGCTACGCAGATCCAGAAGATGGTCATGTGCAGGGAGTGGATCTCGCGGCTGAGCCCGGTCACCCCTATGGGCATGTTCCAGCCATTGGCCAGGACCAAGGGAGAGATCAGGGCCAGCGTCAGACCTGCTGCCACCCTCACGAGCAACGTGCGCATCGGCGCCTCCTCATGATTGTTGTCGTCAATGAATGAATTCAGTGTGTTAATAAGACATAAGCTCAGGGTGCGTCATGCTCGATCACCGCCAAAACCATGCAGAGTGCATACCAGAGTACAGTAACACCAACCGATGTTTTGTCGAGTATACGGGACGTCACCGACGAGTTGCCCGGTCGCCGTGCCGAAAAATAAAAACGCCCTCATCAACGTTCAGCGCCTTCACCCTGCGGCCAGGGTTGCTACCAACGCCACCAGCGCCACCATGAGCATGGCCATGGCAATGCCCACGACAATGAAGCTGACCGGCTTGCCGTTCTCGAAATCTTCCCGCCGCTGCTGATCTCGCTGAACGCCGAAAAAAGCAGCTAAAACCGATTTTATCACACTCCACATACCAGAATTCCCCTCTCTCGACCCAATATGCCTGCGGCTTTAGTCGAAGCTACCGTCTTGCCTGTATTTACGACCAAGGCATGCCTTCTTGATCGAAGTCAGTAGAATCTCATCGCGTTTTCGCCACAACACTCAAATCGCACATGTCAACTATAATCTTGATGAAGAACACCCAACCCGATCCCCTCAGCCAAACTGACGAGGCAAGCAAAGGAGCCTGGCGATGAGCAACGACCGTTCTGAAAATGCTAACACCACCTCTGTTCCGGCAACCCAGATGTTCGATTGGTGGCAAGAGCAATGGGCGCAGAATGCCAATCCGATCACCCGCTTGCAGCTAGCCTGGATGGAGAGCCTGACACAGGCCATGCAGCTCGAGGCAGAGTTCCTGACCGCCATGGCTGAAACCAGTGTAAAGATGGCCAGCTGCTTACACGGTGAAGACGCTCCGACTACGCCGGGAGAAATGCACCGCTACTATCAGACGCTGGTCAAGCATGCCTCCGAAGCCCACATGGAAAGAATGGAAAAGGCCGCGGCGCTCTCCCATGATTTCCGTAAGCGAGTCTGGGAAGAAATTTGATGGCCCTGGCCATACTCACCATGTTGCTCTGACCTCTACGTGCCACCTGGCCGGCGTTGAGGCAAGGACTTATCAGCCCATACCCACCAGGCGAACGAAAAGAGGCATGAGGAAAGCCGTGAGCAGGCCTGTCAGCCCCATCGCCAATCCAGAGAACGCACCGGCCACTGCACCGATTCGCGCAAAGGCATGTGCCGTACCGAAACCATGAGCCGCAAGTCCAAGCGTGAATCCCTGCACTGCTGGATCCCGCACCTTGAGAACACGAAAAATCCAAGGGGCGGCGGCGCAACCAATCGAACCAGTCAATAATACCAGCCCGGCGGCCAGGGACGGAATACCACCGATCTGCTCGGCAATACCCATGGCAATGGGTGACGTCACCGAACGAGGCGCGAGGGACAGCAGCGTTTCAGGTTTTGCCCCCATCAAGGCTGCCAGTCCTAGCGTCGACCCTACCGCGGTGATGATGCCTACCACACAGGCAAGCAACAATGGCCAAAGCAGTTGGCGGACCTTCTCGCGATGGTCGTAGAGAGGTATCGCCAGTGCCACGGTGGCCGGACCAAGAAGGAAATGGATGAACTGGGCTCCTTCGAAATAGGTGGCATAATCCATATCCACCAGTAACAACAAGCCGATTAACATCGCCACGGAAAGCGTAACCGGGTGAAATAGCGAACTCCCATCCAGGGCTAGATTGATACGCACCGCCGCGGCAAAGGCCACCAATGTCATCAACAACGACAACAATGGATTACCGGAAAGGTAGACCCATAGCTGATCAAAGGCAGCAATATTCACCGCTTCGCCCTCCGGTTGCGGCGTCGGTTGAGTTGCTCAAGTACCTTTCCCGTCACGGCAAGCGTTACGGTGGTGGAAACCACTAACGTGACGATGATGGGCCACAGATCATTCCCGATCAGCTCGAAGTGTACGATCAAGCCGACGCCCGCTGGCACGAATAGCAGCGTCAAGTAGCGAAGCAGTCCCTCGCCTGCCAAGCGCAGACTCCCGGGGACCTTGCCAAAAACCAGCAAGGCTATCAGCAATATCACCATGCCAATAACCGGACCCGGCACCGGTAGCCCCCAGCCACGAGTCATCAATTCACCCAGAAACTGGCATGCCAACAGCACACTCATACCCATTATCAACGGCATGCTTTTATCCTCTGGTCATTGTTGCCCACATCGGGTGGGTCACCCCGTGGATAAGATAACTCCCCGCCCACTGCACACGCACCGTCTGGCAAGGGTAAGCCAACCAATTGATACGAAAGTGCAAATGGGACTTTTCATTTTGTCGCGGACGCGCTAGTATACGCGTCGTCTTCGGGAGTGTTTCGGCACTATTCACTGACTCCCGAAGCGGCATCGGAGCGTGGCGCAGCTTGGTAGCGCGTTGCAATGGGGTTGCAAAGGTCGCAGGTTCGAATCCTGTCGCTCCGACCAAAGACATTGAGAAAACCGCCGCTGGGGCCATTTCCCAGCGGCGGTTTTTCGTTGGCGGGCATTCAAAGTCGATGCCAGAAAAGCAGTCCTCACCGACATGCGGCCAAAGAGACGGCCGCCCTCTCGGGCGGCCGTCTCTTTGTGCGAGTGACCGACTCATTGCCGGTCATTCTTGGCCGTTGAAGATTATTCCGGCTGCTGTTGTTGCTGTTGCATCTGCTCCTGCATCTGCTCCATCTGCTCCTGCTGGACTTGCATCTGGCGCTCGAGCTCGTCGCGTTGCTCTTGGGTCAGCGTGGCCTCGATGCGTGACTGAAGCAACACGCTTTCCGCAGTCATGTCGCCGGTGAGCTGGCCGAGACGCTCGGCATCCTGACGAATGGCGTTCTCATCGAAATCGGAGCTGACGCTTTCTTGGAGCTGTATCTGGATTTCCTGGGCTTCACCCTCCAGCTCCTGGATACGGCTCTGGGCATCATTGAGAAGCGTGGTGAGCTCCTGCTCCTGGGCATCGTCGAGGTCGACGAGCTCATCAAGCTGGCTGACTTGATCTTCTGCACTTGGCGGCTGACCTTGACCCTGAGGCATTTGTTGTTGCGCCAGGGCGGGGGCAGCCATGGCGAGAACCAGGGAAGAGGTGGCGATAAGCTTCAGTGCAATCATGAAATCTCCATTGCAATCATTGGTGTAGTATGACCCTCGCGCCGAAGCACGTGGCGCTGACACCCGGCCCAAGAGGCATCTGTCATGGCTATGACGCCCGTGGGGCCATCCCGGTGTCACGAGTCGGTGGCAGGGCGTAGACTACGTTCGACTCGATGAGTTCAGCCGCACGAAGGAATTTCCGTGACCCGAATCCGTGCTTTCCGCACCACCGATTGGCCAGCCCTCTGGGCTCTCATTGAACCGGTATTCCTGGCCGGGGACACCTATGCCGTGCCCCGCGACATCACCCAGGCCTCGGCCCGGAGGCTATGGGTCGAGACACCGAATGCAGTGCAGGTCGCAGAGGATGAGGCCGGCAGACTGCTCGGCAGTTACTACCTCAAGGCCAACCAGCCCGGTCCGGGGGCTCATGTTGCCAACTGTGGCTATGTGGTCGCCAAGGCCGCCCGGGGACAGGGCATCGCCGCGTCATTATGCGAGCACTCCCTGGCCTTGGCCCGGGAGCAGGGCTTCACCGCCATGCAATACAATCTGGTGGTATCCACGAACCAAACGGCAGTTCGGCTCTGGCAGCGCCATGGCTTTGAAATCGTCGGAGTCCTACCCGACGCCTTCCGTCATCCCACCGCAGGGCTGGTGGATGCCTTTGTCATGTATCGACAGCTTTGAATCGTCCAGTTTGACGGTTCATATTGGCATCGGGCATTCTTCCCAAGCCACTGACATAAATAAGGAATAAGCACAATGCAGCATGTTGCCCGCCACGCGCTGGCCCTGGGGATATCACTCGCCATGGCCGCTACCGCCAGCGCCACTGACTTTGCCGACATGGATCCCATCAACCTGCGTCTCGCCCACGTGGTCAACGAGCAGGACGGCTTCCACATTGCCGCCGAAAAATTCCAGGCATTGGTGGAGGAACGCACCGAAGGTACTGTTAGCGTCGAAATCTTCCCAAACGCGAGTCTCGGAGACGAACGCACCCTGCTCGAAGGGATGCAGATCGGCACTGTCGACATGGGCGTCATCACGAACGGTCCGGTGGCGAACTTCGTGGAGGAAATGGCGGTATTCGAACTGCCCTTCCTCTTCCCCACGCCTGAGGCCGCCTATGAGGTTCTCGACGGGCCCATCGGCCAGGAACTGCTGGACAAGCTCTCGGAGGTCAACCTCAAGGGTCTGGCCTATGCAGAACGCGGTTTTCGCAACCTCACCAACAGTGACCGCGCGGTTACCACGCCTGACGATATCGATGGTCTGCGCATTCGCGTAATGGAGAATCCCGTCTACGTCGACACCTTCCGCGAGCTTGGCGCCAATGCGGTCCCCATGGCCTGGACCGAGGCGCTGACCGCCATGCAACAGGGCACTATCGACGGCCAGGAAAATCCGGTCAATGTCATCCATTCTTTCAAGCTCGACGAGACGCAGCGTCACATGACCCTGTCACGTCATACCTATGCACCGGCGATCTTCGTGATGGGCATGCCCATCTGGAACCAGCTGCCCGAGGCCGCCCAGGAAGTGCTCCAGACGTCCGCCCAGGACGCCGCCGAGTATGAGCGTCGCATGAATGCCGAGATGGAAGCCGAGCAGCTTGCCGAACTGCGCGAGGCGGGCATGCAGATCGTCGACGACCCTGACATGGCCGCCTTCCAGCAGGCTGTCGCGCCGGTCTACGAGCAATACGGCGAACAGTTCGGCGACTACCTGCCGCGCATTCAGGAGGCCTTGAAATAAGTGTTGCCCCTGCTCCAGCGTATCGAGCAGGGGATCGACTTCGTCACACGCCCGGTCGTCTTCCTGGCCATGGCGACGTTGATCGGCGTGATCACCCTGCAGATCATTTCCCGCGTGTTCTTCTCCGCCGTCGGATGGACGGAGGAGGTCGCACGCTTTTTGCTGATATGGATCACTTTCCTGGCCGCCACCCTCGCCTACCGCCGCAGGCGTCATATTGCCGTGACCTTCGTGGTCGACGCCTTGCCACCCGGTATCCGCAAGGCTAGCCGACTGTTAGCGACCCTGGTGGTATTGACGTTCATGATTGCGCTGATTGTCATCGGTTACCGGTACATGCAGGTGCAGAGCTTTCAAAAGTCTGCCTCGCTGCGCCTCTCGATGACCTGGGTTTATGCCATCATGCCATTCTGCGCCGCCCTGATGGCATGGACCTCACTGGTCGATCTCGTCTCGTTGCTGAATAGCGGTCGATTCGTCACGGTGGATGATCCCGATAGCCAAGAGCACGACACATGACCGCCCTGCTCTTTGCCTGTTTTCTGGGTTTCATGTTGCTCGGCGTGCCCATCGCGCTGACCATCGGCGCCAGCACGATGATCGCTTTGGCGGCCCAGGGCACCCCCTTGATGGTGGTGACCCAGCAAATGTTCCAGGGAATCAATTCGTTCGCCCTGGTCGCCGTCCCGATGTTCATTCTCGCCGGCGACCTGATGGCCCAGGGCAAGGTCAGCGAGAAACTCGTCGATTTCGCCGACTCCCTGTTCGGCTTTCTCAAGGGAGGCTTGTCGATCGTCTCGGTGCTGGCGGGCATGTTCTTCGCCGCCATCTCCGGCTCCGGGGCCGCAACCACCGCCGCCGTGGGTTCGAGCCTGGTGCCCGAGCTGCGCAAGAAAGGTTACGACCCCGCCTCCGCCGCCAGTCTTATAGCCGCCAGCGGCACCATCGGCGTGGTCATTCCGCCCTCGGTCCCCATGATCATCTATGCGGTGATCGCCCAGCAGTCGGTCTCGCAGCTGTTTCTCAACGGTTTTCTGCCCGGCCTGGCCATGGGGATAGGGCTCGCGAGCATCGCTATCGTCCAGGCCTACCGGCGCAACTATCCGCGGGGCACCGCCTTCTCGCCGGCCACCATCTGGCGCACCCTGAAAAGCGCCAGCTGGGGACTGATGACTCCGGTGATCATCCTTGGCGGCATCTTCTCGGGCATCTTCACGCCCAGCGAAGCCGCGGTCGTCGCGGTCAACTACGCATTGCTGGTATCGCTGTTCGTCTACCGCGACCTGACGCTACCTGATGTCTATCGCATCCTGATTCGCTCGGCGATCACCACCTCGGTAATCATGCTGGTGATCGCCACCTCGGCGGTACTCAGCTGGACCCTGTCCAGCTGGCAAGTGCCCGGCGCCATCGCCTCGGCGGTCCTGTCGTTCTCCACCGACCCTTATGTCATCATGCTACTGGTGGTAGGCGTCATCTTGCTGACCGGCGTGTTCATAGAAACGGCAAGCGCGCTGATTATTCTCACGCCGGTACTGCTGCCCCTGGTGACTCGTATTGGCATTGATCCGATTCATTTCGGGCTTATCATCGTGGTGGGATTGGCGATTGGCATGATCACGCCACCCGTCGCGATCAACCTGTACGTGGCCTCGTCGGTCACCCGGTTGCCACTGGAGCGTATCACTCGCGCGATTATTCCCTACTTGCTGGGGTTGATCGTGGTACTGCTGCTGGTGGTCTATGTCCCGATACTGCTCGGCCTCTCCGGCTAAGGAAGCTTTCATGCATCGTTCGACAATGCTGATCACAGCGGGCCTCGCCCTGGCAATGCTGGCTGGCTGCACCACTTACACCTTCGAGGATGGCCGCAAGGAAACGGTCTGGGGAGTGCCCACCGAAGACGAAACGAAGACCCGTGAAGAACGTCAGGCGGAAGGTGTGAAATATCAAGAACCCGGAAAGATCCCCGAATGATCAGGCTTAGCCGTTGCGAAACGCCTGATCCTCGAGTAGCGCTGACGTCTCGGACATTGCGTGCTTCCTGAAGACAACGCTCAGGTTATTCGCCGGCATCTTCACCACGCGGTCCAACCTCAAGCCACGTCGTTCGGCTTCGGCCACCACGCTTTCCAGATGCCGTATCCCCCAGCGCGCATCGCGAGCCTTCAAATCAGCATCGAAGGCCGCGTTACTTGACACCATGTGGCGTCCCTCACGCTTGAAGGGGCCATAAAGAAACAACACGCCGTGATCCAGCGACCGCTCCCCCGCACGCATCATCAAGGTCTCGGTAACGGCCCACGGCGAGATGTGTAGCAGGTTGATGGCCACCACGGCATCGAAGGGCTGTGCCGGCCATTCGCCGGTCACGTCCAGCCGCAGGGGCTCACGCAGGTTCGTCAGGCCTGAGGCCTCGCGCCAGGCGGTGATGGAGACCAGCGCACGGGGGTTGGGGTCGCTGGGTTGCCACGTCCAACCCGGCATGGCGCTGGCGCAATACACGGCATGCTCGCCGCTGCCGCTGGCTACCTCCAGCACCCGGGCACGTTGCGAAAGCACCTGCTGCAGCACCTCGAAGATTGGCTGGCGGTTGCGCGCCACGGCGGGGCTCTTCAGGCGGGACTCTGCAGGGGGATCGCTCATGGGGTTCCTCAGTCAGGGACGGGCGCTGCATAGAAGTGCTACTTCCTGCCTCTAGGCTTACGAGTCGGGCTTGCCCCCTTTTGACGAGGGCTTGGCGAGCGGGAGGCCTTCGCCGGTTGGGCAGCCGACTTTCGAGATTTTGGCGTCTTCCCGGCCGGCGTCGCCCTGTCGGTGCGAGTCTTGTCAGCATGGGACTTGCCGGCCGTTTTGCGCTTTGCCGCCTTACCGGTGGCAGGCTTGCCACCCTCGCCCCGGCGAGGCGTGCCGTGCTTCTGCGAACCTCGCTTGCCGGCACCCGTCTTGCGACCTTTATGTCTTGTGGACTTGCGGCCGATGCCCTTGGCCTGGGGCTGGGCATGGGACGAGGAATGCTCGATCAGGACTAGGATCTTCGACACCTCGGCCGCCGTCAGATCCCGCCAGTCCCCCGGCGCCAGGCCCTTGAGCGACACGTTCATGATGCGGATGCGCTCAAGCTTTACCACCTCATAGCCGAACACCTCACACATGCGGCGTATCTGCCGGTTGAGCCCCTGGACCAGCGTGATGTTGAAGACAAACCGGGACTCCTTGACCACCCAGCACTTGCGGGTGACCTCACCCAGTATCGGCACCCCCCCACCCATGCCGGCGATGAAGTCATCAGTGATCGGCTTGTTGACGGTAACCCGATACTCCTTCTCATGGTGATTGCTCGCCCGCAGGATACGGTTGACCAGATCACCGTTATTGGTCAGGAAGATCAGCCCTTGGGAATCTTTATCCAGCCGGCCGATCGGAAAGATCCGTGCACCGTGCTTGACGAAATCGACGATATTGGCCTTCTCGCCGGGCTCCGTGGTGCTGACGATGCCCACTGGCTTGTTGAGGGCAATGAACACCAGGTCTTCTTCTTCCAGTTCCAGGGGCTCGACGATCTGGCCGTTGACCTTCACCACGCTGCCCGAGACGACCTGGTCACCGGGGGTGGCGCGCTTGCCATCGATCTGGACGTTGCCCTGCTCGATGTAGCGGTCCGCCTCCCGCCGGGAGCAAAGCCCACTCTCGCTGATGTACTTGTTAATCCGTTTCGAGAGGGTCTGGGCCATGGGATGCGTCCGGGACGAGAAGTGGAAGGGCCGCGGTCGCACGGCATGTTGCCGGGAAGTGTAAGGGCTGTGCTGCCTCACGACCAGCGGTGCCCTTTCCAGCAGAACGCCCTGAAAAGCCCTGGCATGCCATGACGGCAGACGAAGCATTGCGAAGCGTGGAGAGCTCCCCCAAGGGGCTGAGCGGGTCGCTGGCCCAGGCGAGACTTGCTCAGTACGGCCCCAATCAGCTCAACCAGCAAAAGGGCCGTCCCTGGTGGCAACGCCTGCTGGAGCAGTTCAACAATATCCTGATGCTGATCCTCATCGTCACCGCTGTGGCCAGCCTGTGGCTGGGTCACACGCTCGATGCGGGCGCGATCCTCGGCGTGGTGATCATCATCGCACTGATCGGCTTCTTTCAGGAGGGCAAGGCGGAACAGGCAATGAAACTCAGGAACGCCGCTTGATGCGGCCAGTCGCCTCGGCCGACAGTGGGTCCTCCGGCCAGGGATGCTTGGGGTAGCGGCCCCGCATCTCCTTGCGCACCTGAGGGTAGCCGTTACGCCAGAAGCTCTCCAAGTCGCGAGTCACCTGCAGCGGCCGGCGCGCTGGCGACAACAGGTGCACCAGCACCGGGACCTGCCCTCGCACCAATCGCGGTGTTACTCGCCAGCCGAAGAGCTCCTGAAGCTTGGCGGCCAGTACCGGCTCGCCATTCTCAAGGCAGGGGGTAAAGTCAACCTGCACGAACGACCCGCTGGGGACGGCCAACCGCTCGGGGACCAGTTCTTCCAGGCAAGCGCGCAGGGACCCGTCCAGGCTATCCAGCAGGAAGCGCCCCAACGGCAAGCGATCGAGGGCATCGAGCTTGTTCTCCCGATCGAGATAGGGAGCGAGCCAGGTATCGAGGCGCTGCAAAAGTGATGCCAGCGACCAGTCGGGCCAGGCGTCACCCTCGATACGTCGCAATAGCGCCATCCGACCGCGCAGCTGATCGTCTGCCGCCGTGAAAGCCAGTGTGCCCCGTCGTTGCACTGCATCGAGCAGTGCTTGACGCACCGCCTCACGCGGCATCTGCTGTAGCGGCTTGCGCGCCAGGATCACCGCCCCCAGCCTACGTACCTGCTCGCCAAGCAGCCTACCCTCGCTGTCGGACCATTCGAGATGGGTGCACCACTCGAGCGCCTCGGGATACAAGGCCTCGAGCCGTTGGGAAGACAGCGACACGGCACGATAGATGCGCGCCTCACTGTTTTGTCCATCGAGCTCGACTGCCACCAGCAATTCACTATGGGCCAGGGGATTGTCTTCCGGCAGCGTCGCGAGCCCACCTCCGACCAGACGAAAGCGCCCCGGTTCGAGCCGTTGGCCGATGCGCTCCGGATACGCCAGCGCCAGCAGCTCTCCCAACGGGGCCAGACTGGCAATCTCCAGCCCACAGCCGCCAATCCGCGCCAGCCGTCGCGCGTCTCGCTGCCATGGCCCATTGGATCGCTCCGCCAGGCGTGACTGGAGGGCGCGTTCGAGATCGCGCTCGCCGTCCAATTCGCGGGTTTCAAGGGTAGCCACGACCGCGCAGGCTAGCGGCCGGGCATGGAGGTCATCGGCACGCGACAGCATCACGGCCAGCCGCGGGTGAGTTGGCCAGCGCACACAGGCGCGTCCCAGCGCGGTGAGGTGAAAGGCGTCATCGAGCACACCGAGACGCTGCAGCAACTCGCGCCCAGCCGCCAAGGCCGCGACGGGCGGCGGCGTCACCCAGGCCAGGGCCGCCGGATCGCTGATGCCCCAGCGCGCCAGCTCGAAGGCCAACGGCGCCAGTTCGGCCTGACGTATCTCCGGTTCAGCGTGGGGGATCAGCGGCTGCTCTTCAGCCCACAAGCGCAGACAGAGACCGGGTCCCTGGCGACCGGCTCGGCCACGGCGCTGATCGGCGCTGGCGCGGTTGACTCGACGGGTTTCCAGTCGCGTGAGTCCGTTGCGCGGCTGATACACCGGCACCCGTTCCTGCCCGGCGTCGATCACGATGCGCACGCCATCCACGGTCACGCTCGATTCAACAATGGCGGTGGCCAGCACGACGCGACGGCGACCGTCGGGATCGCGACGCAAGGCGCGACGCTGCTCGGCCAGCGGCATTCGACCGTGCAGCTCCTTCACGTCGAACGAGGCGGTCTCGGCATCGAGTTGCCGGGCCAGGCGGCGTATTTCACCCACCCCGGGGAGAATCACCAGGACATCACCGCCTTCGAGGCCGTCAAACTGCAAGGCCTCATTCACTACCGCGGCTTGCTGACGGGCGATATCCTCGCGACTGTTCAAGGGGCGATAGAGGGTCTCGACGGCAAAGCTGCGACCCGGGCAGTCGATCACCGGGGTCGACTCGCCCAGCACCGCCAGCAGGCTGGGCACGTCAAGGGTCGCCGACATCACCAGCAACCGAAGGTCTTCGCGCAGCCCCTGCTGGGCATCCAGGGTCAAGGCCAGCCCAAGGTCGCCTTCCAGGCTGCGTTCATGAAACTCGTCAAAGACGATACCGGCCACGCCCTCGAGGAGAGGGTCCTCCTGCAGCAGGCGCGTCAAAACACCCTGAGTGACCACCTCGAGCCGGGTCGACGGTCCCGTCCGGCTCTCGCCGCGCATGCGATACCCGACGGTTTCCCCCACGCGCTCGCCGAGCTGCTCGGCCATGTAACCGGCTGCCAGACGGGCGGCCACTCGGCGCGGCTCCAGCAGCAACAGCTTGCCGTTTCCACACCAGGGCTCGTCAATCAGTGACAGCGGCACCCGCGTCGTCTTGCCGGCGCCGGGGGCGGCGATCAGCAGGGCGCGCGAATGCTCGGCGAGTAGCGATCGGATGGTCTCGAGCCTGGAATCAATGGGGAGTTCCGTCATTGCCATCTCCATAACATCACGCCTGGCGTGGGGTGACGCCACACCCCTTGACAATCACCCGGGTCAGAAAGCCGGTGATGTTCTCTACTTCCCTGACGGGGCGTTGCGATGGCCCGGGAGGGGCAAGTGACGGCGATACTGCCCCACCCCGCCACGGCGTGCAAACGACCTTGCAGCACCTCTTGGTGGGAACCACGCGTGGCACTTACTAACCGAATGGTCAGCGATTCGATCCAGCAAAGCCAAACTCGCCTGTCCTGACACATCCGGCTGTTTATCGCTAATGGCTAGAAAACCAGCGCCAACCTGCCTTCCCGCAGCATCAGCTGACGATCGATACCCGGCGGGTCCACTCGCTCGCCAAGGTCGTGCACCAGATAGATCACCGTGCGTCCGTTGAGCCAGCCATCGAGATGCGAGGCGAGACGCGCGGCCGTGGTTGTATCCAGGCCGGCGAAGGGCTCATCCAGGATCACCAGGCCGGGATCACGCAGCATCAATCTCGCCAGCGCCAGCCGCCGTGATTGCCCCCCGGAGATTTGACGCCCGCCCTCGCCCACTCGGGTGGCCAGCCCGTTAGGCAGGCCCGATACCCAATCGGATAGCTCGACCATCGCCAAGACGTGCCAGAGCCGCGCCTCATCGGCGTCAGGATCCGCCAGGCGCAAATTGGCGGCGAGACTGTCATCGAAAAGATCGATGCGTTGTGTCAGGACCGCCACGCGTTGGGCCAGGCTGGTCGGTGCCAGCTCCCTCACGGGCTTGCCGTCGAGCATGAAGTCGCCCTGCGTGGGTCGCACCTGGCCGGTGAGCAACGACGCGACGCTGGATTTGCCAGCCCCCGAGGCGCCACACAGCGCCACCCGTTCTCCCGCTGCCACGCAAAGCGAGACGGACGACAGCGCCGGCACAAGAGCCCCCGGATAGCGCAGCGTGACGTTGTCCAGCCTCGCCGGAAGCGCACCCGACGACAATGTCCGGCTCGGGGTGCCTCTCGCAACCACGGCGGCTTCCAGCTCATTGAGTCGCGTCGCTGCGCCGCGCGTCGCCCCGAGATGGGTGAAGGCCATCACCAGCGGTGCCAGGGCCTCGTTGAAGGCCAGTATTGCCAACGGCATCATCACCATCACCGGGCCGGAAAGCTGTCCGCTGGTATAGGCCTGTGCCGCCAGCCAAAGCACTACGGTCACGGTCGTCCCGACGGCGATGCCTGATACGGCATTGCCAAGCGCCGACAGGCGCCCCAGGCGGCGCTGATCGGCCTCGAGTCGCGCCTCGATGTCATCCAGCCGCAGGCGGTGCGAGGCCAGACTATCGTAGGCCTCAAGCTCGGCAAGCCCTTGCCACTGCTCGATCAACCGACCACGCAGACGCTCGAGATCCTCCATGCGCCGTCGACTCGTCGCCATGCCGAGACGCGACTGACCCAGCGTCAACCAGCCAATCGCCACACCCAGCAGTGCGCAAATGGCAAGCCCCGCCGCCGGTAGCCAGAGCGACACGAAGGCCGACAGCGCAATGACTGACAAAACCGCCACCGCCGGCGGTGCCAGCAGGCGCAGGTAGAGGCTATCCATGGCATCGATATCGGCGGTCAGGCGGTGCAGCCAGTCACTGGCACGCCGTCGAGACAGGGTATGCTCATCGAGTCCGGCCAGGACCCCGAACAACCGCGCCCGCAGATCGGCCAATAGCCTGAGAACCATGTCGTGGTTAAAGAGCCGTTCGACATAGCGCGAGACCGTGCGTGTGAGCGCAAACAGGCGTATCCCGCCCCCGGGTATATAAACGTTCAGACCGATGGCCGCACCCGCCGCCGCCGCGGCACCGGCCAGGGCGCTGGCAGTGATGAACCAGCCGGAGAGCGCCAGCAGGCCGATCGCCGACACCAGCGTCAACGCCATGAGCAGGGTGCCAATGGCCAGGCGCCCCCGTCGCTGCGCCATGAGCCGCAGCCAGGGAGCAAAGGTCGCTCGCAGAGATATCACTGGCCGCTCAGTCAATCGCTGTCTCCCTGCGTCTGGCTTCACCGAGGTCAATCCGCTGATTCGCCAAGCGCATCAGGGCCGGATGATGCGTGGCGACCACCAGGGCTCGCCCTTCGCCTGCAAGCTCGCGCAAGGCATCGGCGATCTCGGCTTCGGTGTCGGCATCCAGGTGGGCAGTGGGTTCATCGAGCAGCACCAGCGGAGCCGATGACAGGAAAATACGCGCCAACGCCAGCCGCTGTGCCTGACCACCAGACAGGCCAACCCCACGCTCGCCCAACAACGTTGCCAACCCTTCAGGCAAGGCGGCCAATAACTCAGACAGCCCGGCTCGCGCAAGAGCCGCTTGCATGGCCTCGTCAGTGGCATCGGGTGCTGACAGGCGCAGGTTATCGGCCAAGCTGCCCTGGATCAGCAAGGGACGCTGGTCCATCCAGGCGAAGCGCAGCTGGGGCATGACGCAACGCCTGCCTCGAGAGGGATCGGCAAACCCCGCCAGTACCTGCAACAGGCTCGACTTGCCTGCACCGGAGGCGCCGGTAACCACCAGGATATCGCCGGGACGCACCGACAGATCCAGTGGGCCGAAGACAGCTCCCCGACCGGGATACGTCAGCGTGGCGGCCTCGAGGCTCATTAATTCGCCCTCAGCCGTGGACGGCGTTTTGGTGCCCGGCACGCGTCCCCGATCGACCGGCATGGCAAGCAGCGACACCATCCCCTCGGCGGCGCCTAGTGCTGCGGCACGGTCATGATAGTGCTGTGACAGGCTGCGCAGGGGCTGAAAGAACTCCGGCGCCAACAGCA
>DATISN010000171.1:0-15119 GCA_035581765.1 Halomonas sp. | reverse complement strand
GTCTCGATGGCATCGATGGCGCGCTGCAGCTCATGGGCCGTCACGACACCCCCCGCCTTCATCGCCACGACATGGTTCGCCGGATGCGAGATGAGGTCCAACATGGGCGTTCTCCTTGGGGTTAAGAGAGAAGCTAAGCGCCTCGGTTGCCTTCAGCATAGCGCGCCACCGCCTGGCTAGTAGACAAGGCCGTGGCCGTCGGTGCCGGCGAAGCGCTGCTTGTTGCGATACGGGTAGACGTCGATCACCCGCCCGTCGCGGATCGCCTGCTGCAGACCCTTCCAGTAATCGGCATCGTACAGCTCCGGATGCAACTCGAAGAACAGCTTGCGCAGCCGCACGTCGGCGAACAGGAAGGGGCCGAATTCCTCGGGGAAAACATCATTGGGCCCTACCGAGTACCATGGCTCGTCGGCCAGCTCCTGCTCGGGATACATGGGCTCGGGAATGTGGCGGAAGTTGCACTCGGTCAGGTAGCTGACCTCATCGTAATCGTAGAAGACGACCCGGCCGTGGCGGGTCACGCCGAAGTTCTTGAGCAGCATGTCGCCGGGGAAGATATTGGCCGCCGCCATCTGCTTGATGGCATTGCCGTAGTCCTTGAGCACCGCGCGAAGCTCGTCGGCGTCGCACTGTTCCACGTAGATATTCAGCGGCGTCATCATGCGCTCGGTGTAACAGTGCTCGATGATCACCTTGTCGCCCTTCAGATGCACCGTCGACGGCGCCACCTGGAGCAGGTGTTCCAGGCATTCGGGGTCGAAGTGGTCCTGGCGGGCGATGAAGTGCGAGAACTCCTGGGTATCGGCCATGCGCCCCACCCGGTCGTGACGCTTGACCAGCCGATACTTCTCGCGCACGTTCTCGCGGCTCATCTCCTTGGTGGGGTCGAAGCGGTCCTTGATGATCTTGAACACGGTGCGATACGACGGCAATACGAACACCGCCATCACCATGCCGCGCACACCGGGGGCGATGATGAACTGATCCTCGCGCCTGGCGACGTGGCGATTCAGCGCGCGGAAGAACTCGGTCTTGCCGTGCTTGAAGAAGCCGATGGCGGCGTAAAGTTCGCCCTCCGGCTTGTCGGGCATCAGCTCCTTGAGGTAGCGGACGAACTCGCGGGGCACCTGAACGTTCACCTGGAAGTAGGCACGGGTGAAGGAAAAGATGATCGACACCTCCTCGGGCTCGATGATCACGGTGTCCAGGTGCAGCCCCTTGCCGTCGTCGTGCAGCACCGGCAACACCAGCGGCACCTGCTCGCCGCCACCCTTGAGGCGACCGACCAGGTAGGCGCCCTTGTTGCGATAGAACACGCTCTTGAGCAGTTCGATCTCGGCATCCGGGGCGTCAATGATGGCCTCCGGCAGGTGGCGACGCAGAAACTCCCCGCCCAACCGGGCGTCGTGCCTCAGGTCGTCATAGGGCGTCTCCAGGGGCGCTTCCGCCAGCGCCCAGCGAATCGCCGCCTCCCAGTCACCGTTGACCTTCACCCGGCGGCAGCGCTCGATGCCCGAATGGTGGGCGGCGCCGTCCCGCGAGCTGTAGACGAACATCCAGTCATTGCGGATATGGCGGTGATGGAAGAGCGAGCAGAACATCGAATTGAAGTAGGTCTCGGCCAGCTCGTAGTCGAGACGCTGGCTGATCAGCTCGGCATAGTGGCGCTTGGCCTCACGCCAGTATTCGCAGTCGGTCAACACATCCTCATCGAAGGTGCGCCGCAGGCGTTCGCGCGTCTCGTCGACCTTCTCGCCGTAGAGGTTGATGCGCTCCGCCGAGGCCTGCTGCGCCTCGCGCCAGGCGGCATCGCGAAAGCGCCGGCTGGCATCCGCGGTGATCTGCTTGAAGCGTGAGCGGTACTCGTCGAAGCCGTGTAGCACGGTGGCGGCGAGTCGATAGGCGGGCGAATGCTTCATGGGTCCACTCCTGGCAGCGTCGAGCTCCAGCATCCCCGATATCGCAGCGCAGCGCGAGCCGACCATGGTGGCGATGACGGCTAAATGTCATCGCCGGGTCACGGGATGGTCACGCGAACGACCCCGAGCTGTCATCGAAGGCTTCCACGATGAGGCCTGTCCTTCGCAAACCCTGATCACTACTTCCCAGGAGAGTCCCATGTCGACCGCTTCGATGTCCCGCACCCTGCTCAGCGCCGCCGTTGCCGCCGCGCTCTTCACCGCCGGCACCTCCGCCGTTCAGGCCAACTTCTCCCTCGGCGAGGGCTATACCGACAACGATGGCGACCTGATCGCCGATATTCCCGAGGACGAGTCCCAGTGGCTCGACCCCGACACCCTGGTGTTCGCCTATACGCCGGTGGAAGACCCGGCCGTCTACGCCGAGGTCTGGGCCGACTTCCTCGATCACATGGAAGACGTTACCGGCAAGACCGTGCAGTTCTTCCCGGTGCAGTCCAACGCCGCCCAGATCGAGGCGATGCGCGCCGGTCGTCTGCACGTCGCCGGCTTCAACACCGGCTCCAACCCGCTGGCCGTGGCCTGCGCCGGCTTCCGTCCCTTCACCATGATGGCCGCCGACGACGGCTCCTTCGGCTACGAGATGGAGATCATCACCTATCCCGGCTCCGGCATCGAGGAGGTCGAGGACATTCGCGGGGGCACCCTGACCCATACCTCGGAAACCTCCAACTCCGGCTTCAAGGCGCCCACTGCGCTGATGGCCTCCGAGTTCGGCATGATCTCAGGCGAGGACTACGAGACCGATTTCTCCGGCAAGCACGACAACTCGGTCCTCGGCGTGGCCAACCAGGACTACAAGGTCGCCACCGTCGCCAACTCGGTCAAGACCCGCATGATCGACCGCGAGGTCGTCAGCGAGGACCAGCTCGAGGTCATCTACCAGTCCGACACCTTCCCCACCACCGGCTATGGCACCGTCTACAACCTGGCGCCGGAGTTGCAGGAAGCGATTCAGGACGCCTTCTTCAGCTACGACTGGGAAGGCACGCAGCTTGCCGAGGAGTTCGGCCGCAACGGCGAGTCGCAGTTCATCCCCATCACCTTCGAGGAGCAGTGGTCGGTGATTCGCCAGATCGATGAGGCCAACGACGTGACGTACAACTGCCAGTAACGCTTCCCAACCAGTCGACATGCGGGCGGTCCAACCGCCCGCATGGCGGCGTTTGAATCGGGGGCTCCCGTGCTAGAACTCCACCATCTTTGCAAAACGTACGCGACCGGCGACACGGCATTGCGCGATGTGTCGTTCCGCGTCCCGCGCGGCGAAGTCATGGGCCTGATCGGCCCGTCAGGGGCCGGCAAGTCGACGTTGATCCGTTGCATCAACCGACTGGTCGAACCGACCCAGGGCGAGATTCGCCTGGGCGATACGAACCTGGTCGGCCTGGGCACCGGCGAGCTGCGCCGCCAGCGCCGTCGCATCGGCATGATCTTCCAGGAATATGCCCTTGTCGAACGGCTGACGGTCATGGAGAACGTACTCTCCGGCCGGCTCGGTTACGTGCCCTTCTGGCGCAGCTTCACTCGGCGCTTTCCCGGCCAGGACATCGAACGCGCCTATCGTCTGCTCGACCGCGTCGGCCTGCTCGACCATGCCGACAAGCGCGCCGATGCCCTCTCGGGCGGCCAGCGTCAGCGGGTGGGCATCGCCCGCGCCCTGGCCCAGGAGCCGGAGCTGCTGCTGGTCGACGAACCCACCGCCAGCCTCGACCCCAAGACCAGTCGTCAGATCATGCGCCTGATCACCGAGATCTGCGCCGAGCACCAGCTGCCGGCCATCGTCAACATTCACGACGTGCCCCTGGCGCAGCAGTTCACGAGCCGCATCATCGGGCTGCGCGCCGGCCAGGTGGTGTTCGACGGTGCCCCGGAGGCGTTGAGCGACGCCGTGCTCACCACTATCTACGGCGCCGAGGACTGGACGGCGATGCAGCAGGAACACGAACAGGATCAGGCGGCCGACGCCGACGCCCGGTTGCGTCTGGCGGGGGTCGCCAAATGAGCACGGCCTACCCGCGCCGCTGGCGCCGACCGCCGCAGATCATCCCCGATCGCCGCTGGCGAATCGGCCTGCAACTCCTGATCCTCGCCTACCTGGTGCTCGCGGTGGGCTCGGTGGAGGTCGACTGGAACCGCGTCGCCGAGGGGCTGGTGCGCGGCCAGCGTTTCGCCCAGGGCTTCCTGCAGCCGGACTTCACGAGCCGCTGGACGGACATTCGCCAGGGGCTGATCGAAAGCCTGACCATGACCCTGACCGCCACCGTCGTGGGCGTGCTGATCTCGGTGCCCATCGGCATCGGTGCGGCACGCAACCTGGCGCCACGGCCGGTCTACCTCGTCTGTCGTTCGATCGTCGCCGTGAGCCGCTCGCTGCAGGAGATCATCGTCGCGATCTTCCTGGTGGCGATGTTCGGCTTCGGGCCTTTCGCCGGGTTTCTGACGCTATCCTTCGCCTCCATCGGCTTCATCGCCAAGCTGCTCGCCGATGACATCGAGGAGATCGACGCCCGCCAGGCCGAGGCGATTCGCGCGACCGGCGCCAGTTGGTCGCAGCTGGTGCACTACGCCATCCAGCCCCAGGTGATGCCCCGGCTGATCGGCCTGTCGCTGTACCGCCTGGACATCAACTTCCGCGAGAGCTCGGTGATCGGCATCGTCGGCGCCGGCGGCATCGGCGCCACCCTCAATACCGCCATCGACCGCTACGAATACGACAGCGCCGGCGCGATCCTGCTGATCATCATCGTCATCGTGATGGTCGTCGAATACAGCTCCAGCTATCTGAGGAAGTTCCTGCAATGAGCGATGCCAATCCGTTCTCCCGCGAGACTGCTCATCGCAAGCCCGGCTCGCAACCCGGCGAACCCACGCACTACTCGCAGGTCTGGGCCTTTCGCACGCCGCGTGCCCGGCTGGCGCTGTGGGTCGGCTGGCTGGCGCTGGTGGCGCTGTTCGTTTTTTGCTGGGAGGTCATGAATGCCAATACCCTCTGGGTGTTCGTCAGCGATGCCCCGAGCCAGGCGGCCGATCTGGGCCGCCGCATGCTGCCACCCAGCCTCGGCTACCTGCCGGAGCTGCTGCCGCCGCTGTGGGACACGCTCAACATCGCCACCCTGGGCACCCTCGGCGGGGTGATCATGGCGGTGCCGGTGGCCTTCCTGGCGGCGCGCAACACCACGCCATCGGTGGCCTTCGTGCGCCCCATCGCGCTGTTCATCATCGTCACCTCGCGCTCGATCAATTCGCTGATCTGGGCGCTGCTGCTGGTGGCGATGATCGGCCCCGGCATTCTCGCCGGTATCGTGGCCATCGCGCTGCGCTCCATCGGTTTCGTCGGCAAGCTGCTCTATGAAGCGATTGAAGAGTCCGACGCTCGCCAGATCGAAGCCGTTACCGCCACCGGTGCCGGCAGGGCGCAGGTGCTCGATTACGGCATCGTGCCCCAGGTGTTGCCGGCCTTCTGGGGCATTTCGGTCTTCCGCTGGGACATCAACATTCGCGAGAGCACCATTCTCGGGCTGGTGGGTGCCGGCGGCATCGGCCTCAAGCTCCAGGCCTCGATCAATACCCTGGCCTGGCCCCAGGTCAGCACCATCCTGATCGTGATACTCGCCACGGTGATCTTCAGCGAGTGGGTCTCCGCCCGCGTGCGTCACGCCATTCTCTGACCCAGGCATTCCTGAACGTGGAGGGGGGTAAATAGGGCTTTTGCTAATCGGTACCTTTTTGGTACTCTTTGCAAAGCGTACCCATTTGCTCCCCGGACACCACGCCGTTCAGGAACGCCTCCGATGTCGACCGACCCAGACCACCATCAGGCCACCCGCCGGGTTACCTACCTGTCCATCTGGATGAACTGCCTGCTGGGCATCGCCAAGGTCGTCACCGGGACGATCGTCGGCT
This sequence comes from Halomonas sp., assembly GCA_035581765.1. Lineage (GTDB taxonomy): Bacteria > Pseudomonadota > Gammaproteobacteria > Pseudomonadales > Halomonadaceae > Halomonas. The sequence continues at coordinate 9,231 of DATISN010000171.1, read as the reverse complement.
CGGCCGCACTGGTCGCCGACGGCGTGCATACCTTTTCCGATCTGATCACCGACAGCTTCGTGCTGACCGCCGCCCACTACGGCCGTCAGGGACCCGACCGGGATCACCATTACGGCCATGGCCGCATCGAGACGCTGGCCACGCTGTTCCTGGGCAGCGTGCTGATCTTCGTCGCCGGCGGCATCGCCTGGTCGAGCCTGAATCGCCTGCTGGCGGGCGCCGATATTCCGCCGCCGGGGATCTGGGCGATGCTGCTGACCGCCTTCGCGCTCCTCGCCAAGGAGTGGCTCTACCATGTTACCCGGCGGGTAGCGCGGCGCATCAATTCCAAACTGCTCGAGGCCAATGCCTGGCATCATCGTAGCGACGTGCTCTCCACCGCCGTGGTGATGGTCGCCCTGGTGGGCAGTCAGTTCGGTGTCGCCTGGCTCGACACCGCCGCGGCCATCCTGGTCGGTCTGCTGGTCGGCAAGGTGGGCTGGGAGCTTTTGTGGGACGCCGGCCGCGAGCTGGTCGACACCGCCCTGCCGGAGGCCGAGCAGGAGCGCATGCGCGAGGTGGCCTGCGATACCCCTGGCGTCGCGGGCGTGCATGACCTGCGCACTCGCCAGTCGGCCGGTCGCACCATGCTCGACCTGCACGTGGTGGTCTCGCCGCGCATCAGCGTCTCCGAGGGCCACGAGATCGGCAACGAGGTGAGCCGTCGCCTGCGCAATGCCTTCCCGGCGCTGACCGACCTGACCTTCCACGTCGACCCCGAGGACGATGCCGGCGAGGGCGACCCCAGCCGCTTCCCCGGCCTGCCGCTGCGCCCGGACATCGAGAGCGACCTCGCCGAGCGCTGGTCGGGGCACGAGGTCTGGCCCCAGATCCACGAGCTCGAACTTCACTACCTCGATGGCCGCGTGACCGTGGTGGCCTGCCTGGCGTCGTCCGCCACGGTGGACAGCGAGCAGGCCCGGCGCCAGCTCGACGTCGCCGCACGCGACCTCTGCTGGTATTCGCATCTGGAATTTCGTCGCCTGCTCACCGCCAAGGCGTCGTGACGCCGCACGCTCGCTAGCGCCTCACTTCTGCTCCTCGCCCAGCCTCAGCACATGATTGACGGCGCGCCACAGCCCCCAGCCGTCGCGCCATCCCGGCGACACCGCCACATGCTCAAGCCCATCGGCCTCGAACAGGCGCGCCTGACCCTGTGGCAGCGCGTCGCGTAGCCGTCGGCTATGGCTGATCGGGATGACCCTATCCTGCGGCCCGTGGATCAGCACCAGCGCCGCCTTCAGCCTGTCGAGATCACGGGACGCGAGATCCAGCGCGTCGAGCTCGGCGATCAGCGGCGACGGCAGCGCGTCGAGCAGCGCCTCTACCCGCGCCGGGTCCTGGTTGGCTACCAGCGCATACAGCGCCCTGCCCTGCGGGCCGAGCCGTGCCACCTCGCCTTCTACTTCGGCCTCGACCGGCTCGGCTGCTGCTGACTTGTTTTCTACCGAATCGGCCTCGGATGCCAGCCTACGGCGCGCGATGGTAGTAAGCCGCTCGCGGTCCTGCTCGTCCTCCAGCCATTGCAGCTGGCTCAGCAGTACCGCCCAGCGTGCGCCCCGCTGCGGCGGCGGTGCCGCCTGGCCCACGCCGTGGCGATCCTCGCCGGTGGTGACATAGCGCAGCATGTCCGTCAGGTCGTAATAGCCGCCCACGCCGACCACGAAGCTCACCCGCTCCGCGGTATCTTCCTGCAGGGAGGCCATCACCGCCGGCCCGACCGCGAAGCTGATCGCCGCCAGCGCCGTCTTCGACTCGCCCGCGGGCGGTGTCTGCGTGGCGTGGCGGATGGCGTCGGCGATGGCCGCCACCTCGCGCGTGCTGATCGAATAATCGCGCAGCCCCTCGAGCTCGGGCACCATCACCGTGAAGCCCACGCGCGAGAGCGTGGTCGCGAAATCCACCAGACGCGGGTCGCGACGGCCGTCCTCGGTGAAGCCGTGCACCAGGATCAGCATACCCCGCTCCGGTGTCGCCGGATGATAGACATCCGCCCGGTAGTCACGGCCATCCTGCGTGTAGCGAATGCCCTCGCGGGTCGGGGCCTCGGTGCGCGACTTGAGCCGGCTCTCCTCGCTACCTGCGGCAAGATCGCCCAGCACCAGCAAGGCCTCGTGGCCCCGGCTGATGCTGCCGCATCCCGACAGCAATAAGATGACGACGACCAAGGCCGCCAATATGGCGACCCGGCGCAGATGAAGAAACCACGCGGTTCGGACCCCTAGTGCTGTCAGGTGTCATCCTCCCGGTAGGTCGTCATAATGTTGTCCGTACTGCTAGAAGGTAATACCCATGACGCCAGAACTCTACGATACCGCCGCTCCCAGAAAAGCCGCAAATCTCTCCAAGAACAGCGATCTGGTGAGAAAAACCCGCGCCATGAACCTCCTGGATTCATAGAATAACCGCAGCACTTTGGACCACACGGTAGAAGCAGGAGGCATCAAACTGAGGCACGCCCCAGAGGGGCGATCACCCGTTTCATCACCCATTGCACAGGAAGACCCATGACCATTAGCCAGGGCGACAAGATTCCCGACATGACGATCAAGACCAACGGCCCCGAAGGCCCGCAGGACATTTCCACCGGTGAGCTCTTTGCCGGCAAGCGGGTGGTGCTGTTCGCGGTACCCGGTGCCTTCACGCCCGGTTGCTCCAACACCCACATGCCGGGATTCGTGGTCAACGCCGACAAGATCCTCGCCAAGGGCGTGGACACCATCGCCTGCATGGCGGTGAACGACGCCTTCGTGCTCGACGCCTGGCAGAAGGCGCAGAACGCCGAGGCCTTCACCATGCTGGCCGACGGCAATGCCGACTTCACCCGGGCACTGGGCACCGAAATGGATGCCTCCGGCGGCGGCATGGGCATCCGCAGCAGACGTTTCGCGCTGATCGCCAATGACGGCGTTGTCGAGTACATCGGCATCGACGCCAACAGCGTGAACGAGAGCAGCGCCGATACCGTACTCGCCCGGCTCTAGCACACCGGTCGATTCACATCAGACATCGACATCATTAAACGACGCCCTCAAGCATCCCAGGCGGGAGCGAAGTCCGGGTCGGCGATGCGCTCGCCGCGATCCAGGGCGGCGATGGCATCCCGCTCGGCCTGGCTCAGCTCGATCCGCAAGGCCTCGATGTTGCTCTGCAGGTGTTTAGCCTTGGTGGAGGACGGAATCGCCACGACGCCTCGCGAGACGACCCAGGCCAGGGCGATCTGCGCCGGGGTGGCGCCATGATCGTCGGCGATGCGCTTGAGGGTGTCGTCCTTCATCACCTTGCCCACCGCCAGCGGCATGTAGCCGGTCACAGTTAGGCCGAGGCGCTGACAATGCTCGACCAGCTTGTGGTTCTGCAGGAACGGATGCACCTCGACCTGGTTGGTCAGCAGGGCATCGGCGCCGAGGAGTTCGACGGCCTGATCGACCTGGGCGATGGTGAAGTTGGATACCCCGATATGCCGGGCCTTGCCGGCCTGCTGAACGTCCCGCAGGGCGCCCAGGTAATCGGCCATGGGCACGGCGTCATTGGGCGAGGGCCAGTGGATCAGCAGCAGGTCAACGTAGTCGGTGCCGAGCTTGGCCAGGCTCTCGTCGACGCTGGCCTTCAGCGCCCGTGGCTCGAGCGTGTCGTGCCAGACCTTGGTGGTAAGGAAGATATCCTCTCGCGGCAGCTCGCTTTCGGCGATCGCCGCGCCGACATCGGCCTCGTTACCGTACATCTGGGCGGTATCAATGTGGTGAATACCGCTCGTCAGCGCGGCATGGACCGACTGCTTGAGGGTATCGCCCGTGAGACGATAGGTGCCAAGGCCGGGATTGGGTAGTGGGGTGACACTCATGGGGACTCCTTGTCCAAGGCAAAGGGTGGAAATGCTCGACTGCCTTGTTAGCGAGATGCGGGAGCATCGCTACGACTTCAAGGTCATGGCGGCAAGGGCGAAACGCGGCCAGCGGCATGCCGCCATATCGGTCATCGAACAGAACATGATATAGCCTGTCAGTGAGATCACTGCCGTCCATCGCGAGGTTGGCCATGAAGCACCTGTTCCTGATCCGTCATGCCAAGGCACGCCGTGACGCCACTCCCGACCCGCAACGCCCACTGCGGCGGCGTGGCCGGCGCCAGCTCGCCGCCATGGCGACACCGCTGCAACGGCTCGGTGCCTTCACAGGAGAGCTTCATGTCAGCACGGCGGCCCGGGCACGACAGACGTTTCAGGGCCTGGATGCCGCTCTTCCCGAGCGCCTCGCCGGATGCGCCCATCACCATGAGGCCCTCTACACCTTCGACGAGGCGATGCTGCGCCGGTGGCTGAAAGCCGCCGACCCCGACCAGGATACTCTCGCCATCATCGGCCATAATCCGGCCCTGCTGGAGCTGGCTCGGCGCCTCGTCGACCCGCCGCCCGAGCGCCTGCCGACGGCGGGCATGCTGCATATCAGCCTGCCGAACGAGACCTGGCGCAAGCTCGGCAAGGGCCGCGGCACGCTGGTGGATAGCCTGACACCCGAAGAAGCGAGTCATGCGCTGTTCAAACGCCGCGCGCCCGAGGCCCCCAAGCTCTCAGGTACCCACCTGCCCCGGCGCATCGGGAAGCCGCTGCGTCATCAGTACCAAATGATTCGCGCCCTCGAGCCCGGCGTGCGCGCCGGCTGGGACCCCGAGTTCCTGCACCAGTACCGGGTCAACCTGCGGCGCAGTCGTGCCATCACCGAGTCGCTGCTGGCCATCGACTCGGCGCCCACGGTGAAGAAGAGACTGAAGGGAGTGAAGCGCCGCGCCCGCGCCACCAGTCGGCTGCGTGATCTCGACGTTTTCCTCGAGACCCTGGCGAAAGCCACCAATGAGCCCGATAACGATGCCGCGCCGGCCGTCAAGGCCTGGTTGCGCCAGCAGGCAGCGGCGGAACACGCGACTCTCTGTCGCCAGCTCGCCTCGAAGGACTACGCCAGGGAGATGCGGGACTGGCGGCGCTGCCTGGAGAGCAAGGCTTTCCAGCGACTACTCGCCGCCGCCGACCAGAAGCGCATCACGGCGGTGCTTGACCAGCGCATCGCCCACCACGACGAACAATCGCGCGCCCTGGACGCCGCCTGCCCGGACGAGGCGCTGCACGAGCTGCGCAAGACGGTGAAGCGTATCCGCTACCAGGCAGAGCTGGACCCCGACCGCCACCAGGACCTGCTCCAGCGCCTCAAGACATGCCAGGAGCTGCTTGGCGACTTTCAGGATCTGTCCACCCAACGCCGGATGCTGAGTGAATTCAGCGCATCGGAAATGGCCCGGTGCCTCTCGGCCACAGAGAACCAAAAGTTCGATGACTGGTGTGGGCGGTTAAGGGAACGAAACCATCTTCTGCGACAGGAGATCCTCCGCCTGGGGCCGCTGGGATGACAGCACCGCCTCGGGCGGCGACAATAGCGCCCTCTCCTGTCACTGCACCCTTGCCACTATGCCGACGCTGTCATGACGCTACCGCTGACCCTACTTCATCGCGACGACCACCTGGTCGCAGTGCACAAGCCGGCGGGCCTGCTAGTGCATCGCACGGCACTCGCCCGCGGCGAGCGCGAGTTCCTGTTGCAGCAGCTGCGTGACCAGCTTGGCCAGCGCGTCTATCCGGTGCATCGGCTGGACCGCCCCACGTCCGGGGTGATGGTGTTCGCGCTGGCGCCCGAGGTGGCCACGTCGCTGGCGGCGGCCTTTTCGGAGCGCCGGGTGGCGAAACGCTATCTGGCGGTGGTCCGCGGGGTAGGACCGGAACAGGCACGCCTCGACTATGCGCTGCGCGAGGAAGATGGCCGCCGCCCCAAGGCCGAGATGCCGGCGCTGGCGGCCGTCACCGAGGTCAGGCGCCTGGACAGCGTCGAGCTGCCGGTAAGCGTCGATCGCTATCCCCAGGCGCGCTATTCGCTGATGGAGGCGCGCCCGCTGACCGGGCGCCGCCACCAGATTCGCCGTCATCTCTCGCGTCGCGGCTATCCGATCATCGGCGATGCCAAGCACGGCAAGGGCAACCACAACCGTTTCTTCAAGGAGCAGCTGGGCTGCCCGCACTTGTTATTGGCTGCGGTCGGCCTGGCCTTCGACCATCCGGTCGACGGACGCCCGCTGTGGCTGACCTGCGGCCTGGAGCCGACGATGGCCGGCCTGCTCGAACGGTTCGGCTGGGCTGGCCACCTGCCGGTGAACCGGGTGCAGTTCGGGGCGTCCACTAGCGACGCTGCCCCGGCCCTATGACACAAAACACAAGACACAAGACGCCAAGCGCGATCCCCCGAACCCCTTCGAGACCGACTCCGTGAGCGATGCCGTGACAGAAGAGCTACCGACCTTCACCACTTCCGCCGGTGACGACCACGACCTGCGCTTCGGCGGTATCCGCCGGCTCTATGGCGATCGCGCTTTTGCGCGTTTTCGCCGTGCCCACGTGGTCGTGGTCGGCGTGGGTGGGGTGGGCAGCTGGGCGGTCGAGGCGCTGGCCCGCTCGGGTATCGGCAAGCTGACGTTGATCGATCTGGACGATGTCTGCGTATCCAACGTCAATCGCCAGTTGCACGCCCTGGACGGCACCATCGGGCGCCCCAAGGTCGAGGTACTGGCCGAGCGCTGCCGGGCCATCCAGCCCGAGATCGAGGTGATCGCCGACACCGCCTTCGTCACGCCTCATAACCTCGCCGAGCGCCTGCCTGCCGATGCCGACTTGGTGCTCGATGCCATCGACAGCGTGGTGGCCAAGGCGGCCCTGATCGCCTGGTGCAAGCGCCGCAAGCTGTCCATCGTGGTGACCGGCGCGGCCGGCGGCCAGACCGATCCGACGCGCATCCGGGTGGCGGATCTGTCGCGTACCGAGCACGACCCGCTGCTCGCCAAGGTGCGTGCGCGGCTGCGTCGCGATTTCGGCTTCTCGCGCAATCCCAAGCGGCGCTTCTCGGTGGAGTGCGTCTATTCCGACGAACAACTGGTCTATCCAGCAAGCGATGGCGAGGTGTGCTTCCAGAAGCCCGGCACCGGCGAGGCCACCCGGCTCGATTGCGCCTCGGGGTTCGGCGCCGCCACCTTCGTCACCGGCAGTTTCGGCTTCGTCGCCGCCTCGCGCGCCCTGGCTCGACTGGCCAAGCAGACGACACTCCGCCCCCCGACCGAAGGAGCCACGACATGAGCCACGCCCTCCCCGTTCCCGGCATCTACTCCCACTACAAGGGCCCTCTCTACGAGGTGCTGGGCCTCGCCTACCACAGCGAGACCGAGGAGCCGCTGGTGGTCTATCGCGCGCTCTACGGCGATTACGGCCTGTGGGTGAGACCGCTTGCGATGTTCACGGAAACCGTCGAGGTGCAGGGCGAGCCGGTGCCGCGGTTCTCGCTCGAGAAGGCCTTCTCCTGACGCAGCGGGACGCATCGCTGCCGTTGCGTTGACTGCCAGACACGTCAAAACGCCCCGCTGCGAACAGCGAGGCGCTTGAAATAGAGCAGCGGGAGCTTGCGCGATTATTCGTCGCCGGCTTCCTGCATCTGCTTTTGCATGTAGTTCTCGATGCCCACCTTGTCGATCAGGCCGAGTTCGGTCTCGATATGATCGATGTGGTCTTCCTCGTCGGCCAGGATGTCGCGGAAGATGTCGCGGCTGACGTAGTCCTTGACCTGTTCGCAGTGGGTGATCGCCTCGATGTAGTCCTGGCGGCCCTCGTGCTCGATCTTGAGGTCGCACTCGAGCATCTCGCGCACGTTCTCGCCGATGTGCAGCTTGCCGAGATCCTGGAGGTTGGGCACGCCCTCGAGGAACAGGATGCGCTCGATCAGCTTGTCGGCGTGCTGCATTTCCTCGATGGATTCATCGTATTCCCACTTGGCCAGCGCCTTGAGGCCCCAGTCCTTGTACATCTTGGCGTGCAGGAAATACTGGTTGATCGCCACAAGCTCGTTGCCGAGCGCGGTGTTGAGATATTCGATGACCTTGATATCGCCTTTCATCGTCGTGCTCCGTGGTTGTCGCGGTCGGGTGTCGAGGACTTGCCGAGGCCGGCGCTGCCGGCATCCGCGCTGCGCCGTTCAGTATGAATGACTCAGCCTAGTATTGGCTAGTCAACATAAAAAGTCCAACCATGACAACAGCTTGGGAGACGTCAGGGCGCTACTTGAGAACTCATTGAGCGCAAGTTGAGAAGAGCACGAAGCGCCTGGCGGCGCGTGACGCCGCCTCGTGGAAAGGCAGCGCGGTGAGGCCATCATGGGATCACACCGCGTAGGCGAGATCGGCGGTGGCGGCGTTCAGCTCCCTGACGACACTCGCACGAGTGATGTCCTTGCCAAGACAGGCGCATTTTCCGCACTGGGTGCCACAGCCGGTGGCGGCCTGCACCTCGCGCCAGCTGCGCGCGCCATCCTCGACGGACTGGCGAATCTGGTGGTCCGTCACACTCTTGCAGATACATACATACATTTGCCTTACCTCGTTCGTCAGCGCTACCCGAAGACCGTGATATCAAATGTAAATGATTCGCATGGTGTATTACAACAAGAATCTGTACCTTTTTTGTCCTATTTATGCATCATGCTAAATTCCGACCGCGCTCAACGGCCAATCTTTCGGCGCGTCTTGTCGGGCTTGGGCAGCACGACGATCTGGCTTCGCGAGACAATATCGCCCCAGCTACGCCGCTGGGGGTCGAACAACACCCACCAGTAGCCAAGGCCCAGCGCGGCCAGCGACACCCAGGCCATGAGAAAGCGCACCAGCGCCTGGACCAGGGTAATCGAGGCGCCATCGAGAGTCTGCACGCGTAGCCGCCAGGCCTGCATGCCCAGCGTCATGCCGCCCCGCACCCAGAAGAAGACGAAGAAGGCAAAGGCGCTGAGCACCAGCAGCGCCCGCAATGACAGCACCTGGGCCAGCCCGCTACCGACCTCCTCCGGCGGCAGATCCAGCACCAGGCGGACCGTGACCAGGTGCAGCGCCGTGACCAGCAACCAGATCGCCGCGACCAGAAAGCCGTCGTAGAGCATGGCGCCCAGCCGCCGGCCGAGGCCGGCGGGCCAGACGTCGTCGAGTTGGTCGAAGCGTCGTTGCATGGCAAGCCCTTAGCGAATCAGGTGACGCCCCCGATGGGGCGGAAGGCAACGCAGCCGGCTCAGCCGGTACGTCGCAGCAGATAGAGCCCCAGCACCGCGCAGATCAGCGTTGGCG
>DATISN010000170.1:0-2094 GCA_035581765.1 Halomonas sp. | reverse complement strand
GCGGTCAGCGGTTTCGTCAAGGCCTACAACGAGCTCAAGGGCACCATGGGCGAGCTGACGCGCTTCGATGCCGAGTCCGGCGATGCCGGCGAGCTGCTGGGCGACAGCACCCTGCGCAGCGTGGAGTCGCGCCTGCGCGGTGCGCTGAGCGGCGGGGTGGCGGAAGGCGAGTTCCGCATGCTCTCCGACATCGGCATTAGCCTGCAGCGCGATGGCACACTCGAACTCGATCAGGACCGGCTCGACGAGGTGGTCGTCAACGATCGCCAGGCGCTGACAGATTTCTTCGCCGGCACCGAGGCGGGCGACGGCCTGGCGGGCAAGCTCGACCAGAGCCTGGGCCTGATGCTCGATGATCGCGGCCTGCTGGGCAATGCCCAGCGTGGGCTCGAGACGCGCATGGAAGGCCTCGACACGCGCTTCGAGCGCATGGAGCGCACCATCGAGCGCACCATCGACCGCTATCGCCAGCAGTTCGGCCAGCTGGACAGCATGATTTCGCAGATGAACCAGACCAGCAGTTACCTGACGCAGCAATTCGACAATCTGAATGCCCAGCTCGGGCGCGACTGATCGAGGGCCGCCAGCAGCGGCTCGACGACTACCACAGGAGTGAGTGGACCATGAACGTCTCGCGGGGAGCGGCGGCCTACGGGAGCCGCGGCGCCGGTGCCTATGCCCGGGTCGGGGTCGAGAGTGGCGTGATGTCCGCCAGCCCTCACCAGCTGATTGTCATGCTGTTCGACGGGGCGATCGCCTCGATTCGGGCGGCGCGCATTCACATGCAGGCCGGCAACGTGGCCGAGAAAGGCAAGGCGATTTCCAAGGCGCTGGATATCGTCAACAACGGCCTGGCGGCGGCGCTCGACGCCGAACGCGGCGGTGAAGTGGCCGAGCGCCTGGCCTCGCTCTACGACTACATCGTGCGCCTGCTGCTGGCCGCCAACCGGCACAACGACGAGCAGAGCCTCACTCAGGCCGAAACGCTACTCGACGATGTGGCGTCCGCCTGGCGCGAGATCGGCGGCCAGGCCAGCGGAGGTTGACCATGCCCTATTCGACGGTCACCCATCACGACGCCGGGCCTATTCTGCTCGAGGCCTACGAGGCGCTGCTGGCGCGTTCTTCACGGATGCTCGACGCGGTGCGGGCGGCCGACTGGGACGCCCTGATCCGCCAGGAGAGCGAATACGTCGTTCAGGTCGACAAGCTGCGGCACATGGATGCCGAGCTGTCGCTGGACAGCGAGGCGCTTGAGCACAAGGCCGAGCTTCTCGAGCGGATTCTCGAGCAGGATCTCGAGATCCGCCGCTCGCTGCTGGCGCGACGCGACGAGCTTGGCCAGCTGATCGGCAGCTCGCGCCAGAAGCTGGCCCTGTCGCGCACCTATGGTCCGCAACAGGGAGGTCCGCAACAGGGAGGGCCGCAACAGGGAGGGCCGCAACAGGGATCGTCGCCCGGCGCGCCGATGATCATTGACGCCGAGCAGCGCTTCGCCAAGACACCCTCGTGAGCGGTATCACGCCCCTTATCGACACCCTGATGCATCAGGTACTCGGCAAGCGGGTCGACACACCGCCGCCGCGCGAGCTCAATCAGCCGGTCAAGCCGATCGCTCCCGCGGATGCCCCCAAGGCACTGCACAGCGATTCGCGACTCGACAGCCGGGGGCCGTCGGCGTCGCTGAACGAGATCACCCGCGCCCTGCGCGCACCGCTCAATTCTCCCGCCGGTCTTCGGCCCGGCGGGGAAATCCCCAGTGCATCTACCCAGACGCATTTCACGGCCACGGCGCGCACCATCGCCGACCTGCTGATCCGCTTTCCCGCCCCGCCCTCAGTCGTGCGCCTGCCCCAACCGCTCATGCCTGCCGGCGACAGCATGCCGCCCGCTCAGGTGGCCGAGCGCCTGCAGGGCAGCGTGCGAGACAGCGGGCTCTTCTACGAATCGCATGTGGCGCGCTGGTATCGCGGCGAGCTGCCCCGCGAACAGCTGCAACGCGAGCCACAGATGTGGCGCACCCAGACCTTCGTGCCGACCCCTCCCGCCGTCGCGCGCGAGGCGCTGGCGCCCCTGCAGGCCACGCTGGCGCTG
>DATISN010000169.1:0-23915 GCA_035581765.1 Halomonas sp. | reverse complement strand
CGGCTTGGCGATGTCGAGGAAATCCCGCTACCGGTGGCCGATGGCGATACCAAGGAGCTCCGGTCATGACCGACCCACAGGTAGGCATCTTGATGCTGGGCGTGCTGGTGCTACTGATCATGCTGGGTTTTCCGATCGCCTTCACCCTGATCGCCATGGGGGTCGGCTTCGGTTACTTTGCCATCGGCGACATCATCTTCTCGCTGCTGGTGCAGCGCACTTACGGGGTCATGGCCAACGATGTGCTGATCGCGGTGCCATTGTTCCTGTTCATGGGTTACATGGTCGAACGTGCCAATATCCTCGACCGCCTGTTCTCGAGCCTGCAACTGGCAGCGCGAGGCATGCCGGCATCGCTTGCGGTGGCAAGCCTGATCACCTGCGCGCTGTTCGCCACGGCGACGGGCATCGTGGGGGCAGTGGTCACGCTGATGGGCCTGCTGGCGCTGCCGGCAATGCTCAATGCCGGCTACGACAAGCGCATGTCCAGCGGGGTGATCTGTGCGGGCGGCTGTCTCGGCATCCTGATTCCGCCGAGCATCATGCTGATTCTTTATGGTGCCATGGCCGGCGTCTCGGTGGTTCGGCTGTATGCGGCAGCCCTGCTCCCCGGGCTGCTGTTGGCGGGTCTGTATATCCTCTACGTCATGATTCGCGCCATGCTCAATCCCAGCGTGGCACCTAAACTCTCGAGAGAGCAGTTGAATGTGCCGCTGGGCAAGGTCTACATGGGACTCCTGACCTCCTTCGTGCCGCTTTTCGTGCTGATCATGTCGGTACTCGGGGCGATCCTGTTCGGTCTGGCCACGCCGCATGAGGCGGCAGGCATCGGGGCAATGGGCGCGATTCTCCTGGCCGCCGCCTACCGCCAGCTCACCTGGACGCGTCTCAAGGAAGCGGTGTTTCTCACCGCCCGAACCAGTGCCATGGTGTGTTGGCTGTTCGTCGGTTCGTGGATCTTTTCCTCGGTATTTTCGCTGCTCAATGGCCATCAGCTGATCGAGCATTGGATCAGTGGTATGTCACTGACGCCGCTGCAGTTCCTGATCCTTGCCCAGGTCATGATCTTCCTGCTGGGCTGGCCGCTGGAATGGACGGAGATCATCATCATCTTCGTGCCGATCTTCCTGCCATTGCTGTACATGTTTGGCATCGACCCGCTGTTCTTCGGCGTGCTGGTGGCGCTGAATATCCAGACATCGTTCCTGACGCCGCCGATGGCCATGTCGGCCTTTTACCTCAAGGGCATTGCGCCCAAGGGCGTGGAGCTCAACGATATATTTCTGGGCATCGCCCCGTTTCTGCTCCTGGTGATCGTCTCGATGGTGATTCTCTATGTCTTCCCGGGTATCGCCATGTGGCTACCTGGAGTGCTCTACGACTGAGGCCGTCTTGTTGCTCTATAGAGCGCCCCAAGGCCCGACGCTGAGGTCAAGCCTTGGGTGAGCCAGAAGAAATCAGAAAGAAATCAAAAAGAGATCAGAGGACGCTATCGGGGCTGGCAAGCCGCCTAGTCGGTGTCACCATCGGCATCGTTCTGGCCCTGGTCTTGGTCTTGTTTCTGGCCTTTCCCCTGTTCGTGCTGCATTGCGTGTTTGCCTTGCTTTCCATAACCCCGGTGGCCGTGCCATTTGCCGTCATTAGACCGGGCGGCCTGTTTCAGCTCTGCGATCTGTTCGTCGGTGAGCAGTTCGGCAAGCGCTTCATAGTGCGAGTTGCGTACGGTCTGCCAAGCCTCGCGGCGTTCCTCGCGACTCTCGAAATCCTGCTCGCGCAGGGCCTGCATGTCGGCGTAGAGGGCTTCGCGCGTCTGGCGGAGGGTCTCGCGGTCTTCTTCACTGAGGTCCCAGCCATCGACGATGGACTCGAAGCGCTCCTGCATGGCCGCGTGGCGCTCTTCACGCCATTCGGCCCGCATGTCGCGGCGTGCTGTCTCGAGTGCCTCGCGCTGCTCGTCATCGAGTAGCTCGTCCATACGCTCACGATGCTCACGATGGAGATCTTTCAGGGCCTGGTGGTGCGCCTCGCGGGCCTGCTCGAGTGCCTCGCGGGTGGTTTCATCGATACCGGCACGTTCATAGAGCGCCTGGCGCATTTGTTGATGATGCGCATGGGAGTGGCCGTCTTTGTCGTAATTTCCGTGTCCTTTGCCGTGCTGACCGGCGAGGGCCGTCAGGGACATCGGGGCAATCGCGACGGCCAGCAGGGCGGGCATCAGCAGCTTGCGGGAGAAAGTCATCGTCATGTCGGCGTTCCTGTATGAGCGAAGGGAGACGAGGGCTGATCTCGGTGTGGTGCAGTCCTCGGGTTGACCTTGATAGTGTCGTCGTCAGGCGTGCACTCGTCATGCAGTAACTGTGTAAAGTCGATGCAGGCATCGTTGTGTCTCCGGCTGGTTCGCCGGGCATTATTCCTCGGGCTGGTACTTGTAGCCCACGCCGTAGACCGAGCGGATGATCTCGCGGTCGGGCCAGAGATCGGCGACCTTGCGGCGCAGCTTCTTGATGTGGCTGTCCACCGTGCGTTCGGAGACGATGCGATGGTCGCGGTACATGTGATCCATCAGCTGGTCACGCGAAAATATTCGCCCCGGGGCGTGCATCATCACGCGCAGCAGCTGGAATTCCACCGCGGTGAGGCCGAGGTCCCGGCCGTCGGCCAGCGCTCGCCAGCCGTCGTCATCGAGAATCAGGTCGCTGGCGGCGGCGGAGCTAGGTTCCTGGGCTGCGCGACTGCGCCGCAGCACCGCCTTGACGCGGGCGACGACTTCCCGCGGGCTGAAGGGCTTGCAGATGTAATCATCGGCCCCGAGCTCGAGGCCCAGCAAGCGGTCCACTTCTTCCACGCGTGCGGTGAGCATGATGATGGGGATTCGCGGCCAACGCTGGCGGATTTCCCGGCACAGCGTCAGGCCGTCGGTGCCGGGCAGCATCAGGTCGAGGAGCACCAGATCGGGCGTGGTCTCTTCGTCGGCCTTGGTCAGCCAGGGCAGCACCTCGCCACCATGGGCGAGATGATGGCTGGCGAGGCGACTGCCTTCCAGATAATCGGCCACCAGGCGGGCGATCTTGGGTTCGTCCTCGACGATGAGTATGCGGTCTTGGCGTGTCATGCAGGCGTCTCCAGGGTGCCGGTGGCCGTGAGGGTGGGAAAACGCAGTGTCCAGCATAACCCACCGATGGAGGAAGCCGAGGCGGTCATCTGGCCGCCATGGGCATTGACCAGCGCCGTGGCGATCGACAATCCCAGGCCGCTGCCCCCGCTGGCACGACTGCGCGAGCCCTCGACCCGATAAAGCCGTTCGGTCAGCCGCGGCAGCTGCTCGTCGGGGACGCCCGGCGAGCTGTCTTCCCACACCACCTCGATGTGATCGCGCCGATGCGTCAGGCTCACGCGCAGTCGCCCCGGAGGCTGGGTGTAGGCGCAGGTGTTGTCGATCAGGTTGCTCCACAGCTGGCGCAGTCGCTGAAGGTCGCCACGCATCCAGGCGTCACTGGCGATCTCGGTGTCGAGTGCGATGCCACTATCGGCGAGCCAGCCGTCGGCTTCTTCCAGACGAGCGGTCAGGCTATCTGCCAGGTTCAACGGCGCAAGCTGCACATCGAGCGCGCCGGCGTCGCTCTGGGAGAGCAGCCGCAGATCGGCGACCAGCCGTTCCAGCTGACCGACTTCCTGGGCCAGCGAATGCAGGTTGTCCTGGTTGAGGCGGCGGATGCCATCCTGCATGGCTTCGATCTCGCCACGCAGGACGGCCAACGGGGTGCGCAGTTCGTGGGCGATGTCGGATACCCAACGCGAGCGTGCCGCGCGGTTGGCTTCCAGGGTGGCGGCCAGCACATTGAAGTCCTGGGCGAGCCGTGACAGCTCGTCGCGGCCCTTTTCATGCAGGCGGATACTGTAGTCGCCTTCGGTAAGGCGGCGCGTGGCAAGGGCCATGCTGCGTGTGCGTCGGCCCAGCCACCAGGACAGGCCGCCGGCCAGCAGCAGCGAGGCGACACCCAGCGAGCCGATGATGATGGCCAGGTTGCGTTGCTGGCGGGCCAGGAAGATGCGATCCATGCGGGCCATCAACTGCTCGGGCGGACGATAGCCCAGCGTGCCGACCGATTCGCCGGCGTAATCGATGGACAGCCAGCGCAGTTCGGGCAGGTTCTGTTCCTCGTCCGGCGGGACCGGAGGCAGGCCGATCACCGGCTCGCCGTTGGCGTCGTGCAGCACGAAGTCCTGGGCACGGCCAAGCCGTCGCTCGATGCCCTGTGGCGGCGGTGTGTCGCCGGGCCAGAGCTGGCGGCGAACCACTCGCTCCCAGTCGTCGGGTGAGTCGCGCAGCCACTGCCAGTCGCCGCGCTGCGCCCATTCTTCACCGAGCCCTTCGGCCAGGGTCTCGGCACGTTGCGTCTGGGTGGTATCCAGGTAGTCGACAAAGCCGCTGTCGAGGCTGCGCGACACGGCGAGAAACACCAGGGCCGAAATGGCCACGTTCACTGCCAGGATGATCACGAACAACTTGACGCCCAGACGAGACAAGGCGAGGCGGGGCAGGCGTGGGCGCATCAAGGGCTCCTGAGCGGGGTCACGTCGGTCATCTGCTAAGCCGGACCGGCATGGAACATCGAAGAGCATAGCGGGAGGCCATGCCATTATTGCGCACGAAGTGTGCAAGCAGCGTGCAAGCGGGGCTCGCTGCTGTGCATGAGTCGGTCAATGATGGCGTCAGGCTAGAGCGAAAGAAACAGCAGGATCAACGGCGGCGACAGCAGCGAGAGGATGAAGCCGCTGACCACCGCCACTGGCACGCAGGCGACACCGCCGTGTTGCTGAATGACCGGCAGGGTGAAATCCATCGACGTGGCTCCGCCGTAACCGATGGCCAGGGCCGCGTGACGATGGATCACCAGCGGGATTAACACGAAGGCGATCAGTTCGCGGGCCAGGTCGTTGAAGAAGGCGATGCCGCCGAGCAGTGGGCCGAGCTGGTCGCCGATGAGGATGCCGGAAAGCGAGTACCAGCCGAAGCCGGCAGCCATGGCTAGGCCCTCGTTCCAGGCGAGCCCCAGCCATGGTGCGGCAAGCAGGCCGCCTGCGAGTGAGGTGGCGGCCAGCATCATGGCGATGGCAAGCCCGTGGCGGTTGAGCAGGATCTGCCTCAGTGGCATGCCGGAATTGCGCAGCTGGCAGCCGATCAGTGCCAGCAGGGCATAGAGAATCCCTTCGGCCAGGGTGTCGGCATGCGTGAAGAGGGTTTCGGCAGGCGAGAGGTGCTCACCCAGCAGGGCATCGGTAATGATACCGACCAGCATCCCGGCGACCACGACGCCGACCAGCGACAGCGACCCGGCCATGGCGGCAAGCTTGCGAGTCGGCGCTCCCTCGACGACCCGTGAGATGCCGCCGCGCAGTGCGAGTCGCTGGGACAGCCACCAGAGACCGGTGAGGTTGAACGCCGAGATCACCGTGACCAGAATCAGCGCCTGGCCGCCCATGCGCGTCAGTTCCGTGCCCAGATTCTCGAGCCCGGCCAGGCTAACGCCCATCAGCAGCAGGATCAGATAGACCGAGGCATTCACCCCGCGATTGATCAGGGCCATCAACCCCGGGCTTGCCACCGGCACCAGATACCCCAGCACCAGCGGCAATAACACGATCAACAGACCGGACAGCATGCGCTTCCCTGCCATTTCTTGCTGGACGAACCGCCACCCGCGCGGACGAAGCGGCTCACTCTAGCCCACTCGCGACCCGGACGAAATGGCGCTGACGATGGCGTGCGTCATGCAGAGAAAAAGGCACGGCTTTTTGGCGTCGAGTTCAAGGCGCGCTCAGCGAAGACAATGACAACCGGCTGCGCCGCTCGCCGTCGCGATGGTAGTCCATGGTCAGCAGCAGGCCGGGAAGGCGTGGATGAAAGCTGAAGACCAGGCGACGGTCGGGTTCATCGGGTTCGGTGACCTCCACGGCTACCGCCTCGAAGTCACCGGCAGGCAGGGTGACTTGCCGCGGGCCGAGATGACGCACCAGCAGCGTTTCCTCCTCGCCCTGGTGATTCTGATAACGCAATCGGCAGCGAGGCTGGCAGTCGCCCCGGACGGCTTGCCGCGAGAGCTCGAAGAGCGCCGCTTGACGGTCCGGCAGCGAGGCCAGTTCGTCGGGTCCGAGGTGATACTCCTTGCCGATGCCCGCCAGCGAGTAGCCGCTGGTGTAGGCCACGGAGCGTATGCCGTCGGGCTCCACGACGAAGCGGCTGCGCTCGTTTCCCGTGGCCACGGCGACGCTGGCCTGCATCTGGCTTTGCCAGGTATCGCCTTCGCGGCTCAGCCGGTGTTCGATGGTGGCGTCGGGCCAGCCGCTGACGCTGAGTTGATAGTGGGCAACGAACGCGCGAGTGGCTACGGCGTCGCCGGCGACGATGCCCGAGACGAGCATCGTCAGCGCGAGGGTGACGAGGTGGCGCCAGGTAAGTCTGGGCATGGTGGTCCGTTGATTGCGGGGCGACAGGAGTGAGAACACCAAGCCGCCGCCAGGTTCCTGAGGGCACCATGCTTTGTGCTATCAGCTGCGCTGTCAGTTGCGCTATCAGTGATCTCGGCTAGGCTTTTGAGTGCCTGTCGCGACGCGCTTGTCGTGACGGCATTCCCGCTAGTCCTACCAGGAGATACCCATGGCCAAATTGCTCTTGATCGCCGGTGATTTTGTCGAGGATTACGAGATCATGGTGCCCTTCCAGGCTCTGCAGGCCATGGGGCATGGCGTCGATGCGGTATGCCCCGAGAAGCGCGAGGGCGACAGTATCAAGACGGCCATCCATGACTTCGAGGGCGACCAGACCTATACGGAAAAGCCGGGACATCATTTCACCCTGAACGCGACGTTTGCCGAGACCGACCCGGCCGACTATGACGGCCTGGTGATTCCCGGCGGTCGCGCGCCCGAGTATCTGCGCCTCGACGAGCGGGTGCTGGACATGGTGCGCCACTTCATCGAGCACGAGAAGCCCATTGCCGTCATCTGTCACGGTGCCCAGCTGCTCGCCGCGGCGGTATCGCTGAAAGGTTGGCGAGTGTCGGCCTATCCCGCCTGCGCGCCAGACGTTCAGCTGGCCGGAGGCGACTTCGCCGAGATTGGCATCGACCAGGCCATCACCTCCGGCAAGATGGTGTCCGCCCCGGCATGGCCGGCGCATCCGGAATGGCTCAAGCAGTTCAACGCGCTACTGGATTGAGCCTCTCGTCATTGCCCAGTGTCGCTGCCGTAAATGGGAGTGATGAGGCTTGCCTTGACGTCACTAGGCGACTGGTCTATTTTGTAGGCATGAAGACGCAAGCCACCCGTGACAAGCTGATAAGTGTCGGTGCCGAGTTGATCGCCGAGCATGGCTTCAATGCCACCGGCATCAACGCGGTATTGAAGCGCGCCGAAGTCCCCAAGGGGTCCTTCTATCACTATTTCTCCAGTAAGGAAGATTTCGGCTTGGCCGTGATCGATGCCTTCGCCGAGGAATACGATGCGAGGCTGGCAACGATCTTCACCGATACCCAAACCTCACCACTGGGCAGATTGCGTCGTTATTTCGCGGTAGGCAAGCAGGACATGCTGTCCTGCGACCATGCGCGAGGTTGCCTGATCGGCAATCTTGGCCAGGAACTCTCGGCCCAGAGTGAAGTGTTTCGAGCGCGCCTGGATCAGGTCTTCCGCGCCTGGGAGCGGCGTCTCGTCGATTGCCTCGACGAGGCGCGAGACGAAGGCGAGATCGACGCCACCCTCGATTCCCGCGCCCAGGCTAGCTTCATCATGGCGGGGTGGGAAGGCGCCATCCTGCGCGCCAAGACCGTCAAGTCGCTCCAGCCGATGGAGTGCTTCGAGGAGGTTCTTTTCAATCGGGTGTTATTGCCCCGGCCTTCGCTCACCGCCTGAGGTCGCCTTTCTTCTTTCTGGTCCCACACTTCGACAATGGAAAGTGTGACAAATGAGTATTAGTAGACTGGTCTAAATAATTAGCCTTCATTGCTAGCCGCATCATTTTCGTCAAGGAGACACCCATGACACAGCAAGCCGACATTCTGTTCGAACCCTTCGTCCTCGGGGACCTGACACTCCCCAACCGGGTATTGATGTCCCCGCTGACCCGTTCGCGGGCGACTCAGCCCGGCGACGTGCCCAATGACATGAACGTCGAATACTACCGCCAGCGTGCCGGAGCCGGCCTGATCATCGCCGAGGCGACCCAGGTCTCGCCCCAGGGCAAGGGATACGCCTTCACCCCGGGCATCCACTCCGAGGCGCAGATCGAGGGCTGGCGGCGCGTGACCGACGCGGTGCACGAGGAGGGTGGCCGCATCATCCTTCAGCTGTGGCACGTCGGGCGCATCTCGCACCCGGAGCTGCAACCCGACGGCAATGCCCCGGTAGCGCCCTCGGCCATCAAGCCGGAAGGCGCCAAGACCTTCATCAGCGCCGACTCCGGCATGGTCGAGATCCCGACGCCGCGGGCGTTGGCACTCGAGGAGATGCCCGACATCGTCGAGCAGTTCCGTCAGGGTGCCGAGAATGCCAAGCGCGCCGGCTTCGATGGGGTCGAGGTTCACGCCGCCAACGGCTACCTGCTGGACCAGTTCCTGAAAAGCGGCAGCAACCATCGCGACGATGCCTATGGCGGCTCGCTGGATAATCGCCTTCGCCTGCCGCTGGAGGTCGTCCAGGCCGTGGTGGATGTCTGGGGCGCTGAACGCGTCGGCGTGCGGGTCAGTCCCACCGGCAGTTTCAACGCCATGGAGGATGCCGACCCGGTGGCTACCTTCGGCGTTTTCGCCCGCAAGCTCGACGCTCTGGGCATTGCGTTCATCGAAGTGGTCGAGGATTCCTTCCAGGGCAATCATGCCTCTGGTCGTCCCGACGCGGCGATTGAGGCCATCCAGAAAGCGTTCTCGCGTGCCTACATCGGCAACGGTGCCTACACTGCTGATGAGGCTCGCGAACGCATCGCCGCCGGCAAGACCGATCTTGTGAGCTTCGGCCGTCCCTTCATCGCCAACCCCGATCTTGCGGAGCGATTCCGCCTCGATGCCCCGCTCAACGAGTGGGACGAAAGCACCTTCTACGGAGGCGATGAGCGCGGCTACATCGACTATCCGAGTCTCGCCGAGCAGCCGGCGTAACGCCCGGCTTCCCGGGCCTGGCCCCGGCTCTAGCCGCGACCAATCGGTCCGGGCTCTTTCCCCCGATTTGCAACACGCCGATTCATGTTCAAAGGAGAAGCATCCATGTCAGAGATCAATGGCAAGGTCGTCATCATTACCGGTGCCAGCAGTGGCCTCGGCGAAGCTACCGCCCACCGTCTGGCCAAGGGCGGGGCTAAGCTGGTGCTGGGCGCTCGCCGCGAGGATCGCCTAAAAGCGCTACGCGACGCCATCGTCGAACAGGGCGGTGAGGCCATCTATCGCGTGACCGACGTCACCGATCGCGGTCAGGTCGAGGCGCTGGCCCAGGCGGCGAAGGAGGCCTATGGCCGCATCGACGTGCTGGTCAACAACGCCGGCCTGATGCCGCTGTCGCCTCTCGACCAGCTCAAGGTCGACGAGTGGGAGCAGATGGTCGACGTCAACATCAAGGGCGTGCTCTACGGCATCGCCGCGGTGCTGCCGACCATGCGCGAGCAGCATGCCGGTCATATCATCAACCTCTCGTCGGTGGCCGGGCATGTGGTCTTTCCGTCGGCGGCCGTCTACTGCGCGACCAAGTTTGCGGTCAAGGCATTGTCCGAGGGCATTCGTCAGGAAGGCGGCGAGGAAATCCGCTCCACCAATATCTCACCGGGCGCCGTGGCAACCGAGCTGACCACCACCATCAGCGACCCCGAGACCGCCCAGGGCGTGGGTGAACTCTACGAGATGGCCATCGACGCCGATGCGATTGCCCGGGCAATCGCCTTCGCCATCGAGCAGCCGGCGGATGTGGACGTCAACGAGATGATCATTCGCCCGACCAAGCAGCCGCTCTAACCAGGCAGCCGCTCTAAACGAGCAGGCGCTTTCATTTAACAGGCGAGAGACTCGCCCAGCCGACGACACCGCCGCGACCGAGACCCGGTCGTGGCGGTGTCGCGCTGAGCCGGGCAGTCAGCGATGTCAATCAGCTACGCGATTGGCGTCGTTTGAGATCGGGGCTCAGCTCGACCGTGTAGTCAGACGCGCCATGCGAAAGCGTGCTCAGTGTGTCGGGCAGTCGTGCCAGGGCCTCCTGTACGCGCTCCCGAGCGCGATCGGTCGTTGCCATCTCGGCCTCGTCGAGTTGGCCGGCCCGGACGAGCGGGCGCAGCAGCGGCTCGCCATCGGCGATCGGCTCGTCGCGCAGCGCAATGGTGTCGCCGGCGTAGCGGTCCTGGTCATCCAGGCGCCGGTAGAGCTGCTTGCGGCAGGGCAGGTTGATCTTGTTCGGCGCGTGCTTGACGCGTGGCGTGCCAGCGTACTCCACCAGCTTGTAGGACAGATCGATCACCGGGGCGTCTGAGGAGACGCCCATCTCGGTACCGACTCCGAAGGCGTCGATAGGGGCGCCGTCCGCGATCAGCGCCTCGATCTGGTGCTCATCGAGGCCGCTGCTGGCGACGATCCGGACCTCGTCATGTCCGGCGTCGTCGAGCAGGCGTCGTGCGCCCTTGGCGAGCTCGCCGAGATCGCCCGAGTCCAGGCGAACGGCGCCTACCCGCACGCCGGGTGGCTCGTTCATCAGCTCGATCACCTTGCCGACGCCGGCCAGGGTGTCGTGGGTGTCGACCAGCAGGGTGGTGTTCGGGTAGTGCGTGGCGAACGCTCGGAAGGCCTCGCGCTCGCAGTCGTGGGCGAGAATATAGCTGTGGGCCATGGTGCCGTTGAGGGCCAGGCCGTGTCGCAGCCCGCCAAGCACGTTGCTGGTGCCGGCCAGCCCCGCGGTCCGGTAGGCCCGCACCCCGCGCACGGCGGCGTCCACGCCATGCATGCGGCGCATGCCGAAATCGATCACCGGCCGCCCGCGCGCCGACATGACGATACGCACGGCCTTGGAGGCCAGCACGGTTTCCAGCTGTACCAGGTTCATGATCAGGCTCTCGAGCAGCTGGGCCTGGGCGATAGGGGCATCCACCTCGAGCAGCGGCTCGTTGGCGAACACCGGCGTGCCTTCGCGCAGGGTCCAGATGTCACCCTCGAAGCGCCAATCGGCCAGCCATTCGAGAAAGCCGTCCTCGAACAGCCCCGTCTCGGCCAGGCTCGCCAGGTGCGACGGGGTAAAGCGCAGCCGACTGGCCAGCTCGGCGGCATGCTGTTGGCCACAAGCGAGCATGAAGCGGCGCGAGGGCGGCAGCCGGCGAAAGTACAGGCTGAAGGTGGCCCGCTCGTGCATCGCCTCCTTCCAGTAGGCCTGAATCATGGTCAGCTGGTAGAGGTCGGTGAGCAGGGCCAGGTCAATATCTTCGACCTGAACGGGTATCGGGGTCGTCATGCGAGGACCTCGACACCGGCGTCCGCGAACTCGCGACGGCACTCGGCCACGGCCGCGGGGTCCACCGCCGCGCTGAGCCCCTCCAGCAATCGCGTCTCGAAGCCCTCCAGGCGCGCCTCGAGCACTGTGGCCCTGACGCAGACATCAAGCGCCAGGCCGCAGACGATCACCCGCTCGATGCCCTTCTCGCGCAGATAGCCGCCAAGCCCAGTGCCGTCGAAGGCGGAGTAGGCGTCGGCATCGAAGGCCGTGGCCTTGCTCAGGCGAATGGCGGTGTCGGGGAGCGCCAGGTCGGGATGGAAGGCGGCGCCGACGGTGTCCTGCACGCAATGCACCGGCCAGGGGCCGCCACGGTGCGTGAAGCTGACGTGATCGACGGGGTGCCAGTCGCGGGAGGCGACGATCAGCGCCCCGGCGGCATGGGCCACCTGAAGCTGGGTGTTGATGCCCGGCACCAGCGCGCTTCCGCCCTGCACCGCCAGAGCGCCGCCTTCACAGAAGTCATTCTGCATGTCCACGACCAGCAGCGCGTCGCGGGGGGTGTAGTCCACTGTCATCGCCATTGCGCCCCTCCTTGGGGGTCGTCGGATGCCATCTCAAGCCTCGACGCTGTCAGCGCAGGACCCGACTCAAGCGTAAGACCTGGCCGGGCCAAAGAGTAGGACGCGACGATAATGGGGAACGCCACGCGTGAAAGGCGATTCAATAGCCGGCGTCGCGGTCGACGGTGTCAAGCGCCTCACCCGCTTCGAAGGAGCGCAGTGCGTCAGCCACCTGGTCCAGCGCCGCCTTGAGTGGCGTGGGGCCGGCCATGTGGGGCGTCACCCAGACCCGCGGATGCGCCCACAACGGGCTGTCGGCGGGTAGCGGTTCACGGGGAAAGGCATCGAGGATGGCGCCGCGCAGCCGGCCCTCCGTCGCTCCCTCGCCGAGTGCCGCGAGCAGGGCGGCCTCGTCGATCAGCGTGCCGCGGCCCGGATTGATCAGGCTGGCGCCCGGCGGCAGGGCCGCCAGCGTCTCGGCATTGATGACGTGGCGCGTCGCCGGGGTGTCGGGCAGCAGCAGTACCAGTGTCGATACCCGGCCGAGCAGCTCGGCGAGGCCGTCGTCGCCGTGATGGCAGGTGATGCCCTCGAGAGCCTTGGGCGACCGGCTCCAGCCATGCACGGCAAAGCCGTCGGCGGCGATCATCCGCGCCACCTTGCCGCCGATGGCACCGAGGCCGAGGACGCCCACCGCCCAGTCGGCCTTGTCGATCACGGCATGCTCGTGCCATTCGCTGCGGGCCTGCTGGCGAGCGTAGCGGTCGAAGTCGCGCTGGAAGTGCAGCACGCCGTAGCGTACGTAATCGCCGATCAGCTCGGCCATGCCGGCATCGCGCAGCTTGACGATCGGCACGTCCTCCGGGAGCCCGGGATTGCTCAGCAGGGCGTCGACACCGGCGCCCAGGTTGACGATGCCCCTCAGTCGGGTCGGCTCGCGCAGCAGCGCCTCGGAGGGCTTCCACACCGCCAGGTAGTCAACGTCACGTCGCTCGGCGGCCGGCGCATCGCTGGTGATGATCTCGGCCTCGGGCAGGCGCTCGGCCAAGGCGTGGCGCCACTGGTCGGCGTCGTCGATATGCACCATAACCTTCATGGACTTTCCTCCTGATAACTCACTGTCATGATGGGAGTCGCGCGGCGTGGCTGCAAGACGCGACGGCGGAAAGGAAATGCTTGACCGCCTACCGTACCTAGGGATTAACCTCCCCCCTGATGAGGGTGCTAATTGAGCGACGCCATGACACCCCGGTCCGGCCTTCCCGCCATGGAGAAGGCCGGTTTTCATGATGATGCGACGGTGAGTGGTCCCATGACAGAGGTTTCCCTGCCTTTCACGCGGGAGGAGTATGCCAGCCGATTGTGGAAGGTGCGTGCCGAGATGGCCAGTCGTGGCATCGACGCGCTGATCATCAGCGATCCTTCCAACATGGCCTGGCTGACCGGCTACGATGGCTGGTCGTTCTATGTGCACCAGTGTGTCCTGGTGGGGCTGGAGGGCGAGCCTGTCTGGTACGGCCGGCGCATGGACGCCAACGGGGCGCTGCGTACCTGCTGGATCCATCCCGACAACATTACCTATTACCCGGATTATTACGTGCAGAATCCGGACATGCACCCCATGGAATACCTGGCCCAGTCGATCATGCCCGACCGCGGCTGGCACCAGGGCGTGGTGGGCATGGAAATGGACAACTACTATTTTTCTGCCAAGGCCTACCTGAGCCTGCAACGCGAACTGCCGCATGCACGCTTCATGGATGCCAACTCGCTGGTCAACTGGTGTCGGGCGATCAAGTCGCCTCAGGAGATCGCCTATATGCGGGTGGCGGCCAAGATTGTCGAGGGCATGCACACGCGCATCCTCGAGGTGATCGAGCCGGGGCTGCCCAAGAGCAAGCTGGTCTCGGAGATCTATCGGGTGGGGATCGAGGGCTGGGTCGACGACAACGGCAAGGTGCATGGCGGCGACTATCCGGCCATCGTGCCGATGCTGCCCACCGGCAAGGACGCCGCCGCTCCCCACCTGACCTGGGACGACACGCCCTTTCGCAAGGGCGAGGGGACCTTCTTCGAGATCGCCGGGGTGTTCAAGCGCTACCATGCACCGATGTCACGCACGGTGTTCCTGGGTCGGCCGCCGGCCGAGTTCGTGCGGGCCGAATCGGCGCTGCTCGAAGGCATCGAGAACGGCCTGGCGGTGGCCAAGCCCGGCAATCGTACCGCCGATATCGCCATGGCCTTGGGGTCGGCGATGGACAAGTACGGCTTCGACCGAGGTGGCGCGCGTTGTGGCTATTCCATCGGACTCAGCTATCCACCGGACTGGGGCGAGCGGACCATGAGCTTGCGCCCCTCGGACGAGACGATCCTGCAGCCGGGCATGACCTTTCATTTCATGCCCGGCCTGTGGGAAGAGGAATGGGGCCTTGAGATCACCGAGAGCATCCTGATCACCGAAACCGGTTGCGAGACCCTGGCCGACTTTCCGCGCCAGCTGTTCGTCAAATAACGCTCACTTGTCTGAGACATCGCACTCAAACGGTTTGCCAAGAAGGAACCTGTCATGACCAATCGACCCGGCCCCATGCGGCCCAGCCGAATGCGGCCCAGCCCGATTTCCGCGACCGTGGACTTCGACGCAGATGGCGTCCAGCACGGCTTTCTCAAGCTACCCATCTCCGTCGATGAGTCGGCCTGGGGCGCGGTGATGATCCCGGTCACCGTGGTCAAGAATGGCTCGGGCCCCACGGCACTGCTGACCGGCGGCAACCATGGCGACGAGTACGAGGGCATCACCGCACTGATGAAACTCGCAAGCGACCTCAAGGCCGAGGACGTGACCGGACGCGTGATCATCGTGCCGATGATGAACATTCCCGCGGCGATGGCCGGCAAGCGCACCTCGCCCATGGACGGCGGCAACCTCAATCGCAGCTTTCCCGGCGACCCGGATGGCACGGTGACCCAGAAGATCGCGGATTACTTCACGCGGGTGATGGTGCCGATGTGCGACGTGGTGCTCGACCTGCATTCCGGCGGGCGCACGCTGGACATCATTCCCTTCGGCGCTTCCCACGTGCTCGACAACGCCGACCAGCAGCGCCAAGCCCTGGAAGGCGCCAAGGCGTTCGGGGCGCCTTACGCCATGATGATGTTCGAACTCGACGCCGCGGCGCTCTTCGATACCGTGGTGGAGGCCCAGGGCAAGGTGTTCGTCGCCACCGAGCTTGGTGGCGGCGGGACTTCCACGCCACAAAGCCTGGCGATCACCGAGCGCGGCATCCGCAATTTCCTGATTCAGTTCGGCCTGACCCGGGGCGAGGTGGAAATGCCCGCCGAGCCCCAGGTCTACCTCGACATGCCCGACGCCAGTTGCTATGTGCAGAGCGAGCACACCGGTCTGCTGGAGCTGACGCTGGCGCTGGGCGAGCCTGTGGAGAAGGGCGAGGTGATCGCCCGGATCTACGACATGACCCGCAGCGGCACCCCGCCGGTGGAGTATCGCGCGCAGCGCAGCGGCCTGCTCGCGGCACGCCGTTTCCCGGCGCAGGTCAACATGGGCGATACCATCGCCGTCATCGCCGAAGTCGTCGATTCGTTGGGCTGAATCCTGCAAGAGAAACGCTTGACGCTTGCCACCAGAGACGCGCATGAAGCTTGATCGCTATGACCTGAAAATCCTCGAGATCCTGTCCCGGGATGGGCGCATCACCAAGTCGAAGCTGGCCGAGGCGATCAACCTCTCGGTCAGCCCCTGCTGGGAGCGGGTCCGCCGGCTGGAGAAGGCCGGCATCATCGAGGGCTATGGCGTGCGCATCAACGCCGAGGCGGTGGTGCGGCGCACGCCGGTATGGGTGCAGATCGAACTCAAGGCGCACAATGCCGACAGTTTTGCGCGCTTCGAGGCGCTGGTGCATGCCACGCCCGAGGTCACCGAATGCGTGGCGGTAGGCGGCGGCGTCGATTATCTGATCAAGGTCGAGGCCGACTCCATCGATGCCTACCAGCGCTTGATCGATGCCTGGTTGACCGGCGAGGCGGGCATCGAGCGCTACTTCACCTACATCGTGACCAAGACGGTCAAGCGTCCCGCGCCGGGCGTCTCGCTAGACGATGTCCTGCAGGATTTCCAGCGTCGATAACCCTCAAGCGAAACATCAGCGTTGATGTCATTGAGGCAGGAACTGGCTTAAGCTTAACTATCACGGGTGAGCCAGTCTCACCCCCGCCGGGCGATCCCACCGGCATGGTGCCGGTCGGTGTCGACAGCGCCCTGGAAGAATTTCGAGATCGCCTGACGAAGAGAGACCACGATGTCCTATTTCACGATTGCCGGCGTGCAGATGCATGCCCTTCATCACGGCGACAATACCCAGGCCATGTGCCATCGGGTCGACGTGCTGATGAGTCGCTTCCCGCAAGTCCAGATGGTGCTGTTCAGCGAGCTGATGCCGCTGGGTGCTTCGCCGCTTCACGCCCAGCCGATGCCCAGCAATGCCGAAGCCATGTTCTGCCAGCTCGCCGAGCAGCATCGCATCTGGTTGATACCCGGATCGATGTTCGAGAAGCTCGGTGAGCGAATCTACAACACTCTGTCGGTGATCAACCCGCATGGCCAGGTGGTGGCCCGCTATCGCAAGATGTTCCCCTTCCTTCCTTATGAAGCGGGCGTGGAGAGCGGCAGCGAGTTCGTCGTCTTCGACGTACCCAACGTGGCGCGCTTCGGCGTCTCGATCTGCTACGACATGTGGTTCCCCGAGACGACCCGCACCCTGGCCACCATGGGCGCCGAGGTGATCCTGCATCCCACCATGACCGATACCATTGATCGTGACATCGAGCTGTCCATCGCCCGCACCAATGCCGCGATCAACCAGTGCTACTTCTTCGACATCAACGGCGCCGGGGCCATCGGCAACGGCCGCTCCATCGTCGTCGGGCCTTCGGGGGACGTCATCCATCAGGCCGGGACGGGTGAGGAAGTCATGCCCATCGAGATCGACCTCAACCGGGTGCGTCGCGAGCGCGAGACCGGCCTGCGCGGCCTGGGTCAACCCTTGAAAAGCTTCCGCGACCGCACCGTCGACTTCTCGCTGTACCAAAGGGAAACCCGCTCTACGCCGTTTCTTGACACCCTGGGTCCGCTGGCCAAGCCACTGCGAGCCAACGTCGAGGACTATTGATCGATGAGGACTGACCGACGCTCGCCGCCGAGGGGCGGCCACGTCGTCAATGCAAGTAACACACGCAAATAACACAGAAGGAGAACGATATCCTCGAGCGCCTGATGCTGGCCCTGCGTCGTCTGTTCGGCCAGCTACAAACGCAAGTGTTTGCCACTGCCGTGCCCGCTGGTGACGGGCCGGTGCCTGCCAAGACCGATGGAGCGACCCCGATGAGCACAATAAAAAACATTGCCGATGTCCGCCGACACTTCCTGAACAACAAGGAGCCGATCTACTTTATTTCGGCGACCAATTTCAATCTACTTGGTATTGGCGACTGGGTGGGTAACTTCCGCCACATCAACTACATCGATTGCTTCGAAGGGCAGCAGCGCAATGTCTTCGTGCCCAAGCAGAAGTTCCCGCGAGACTTCGAGAGCATCGAGGACATCAACAACTACCTGCTCGAGCACAAGGAGGTCATCGACTTTATCCAGTCACGCGCCGACGGCGACAATGCCGGTGTGGCCGCGTTCCTGATGTTCGATGAGCATACCGAAGAGATCTGCAAGCAACTGGGGCTCAAGGTTTCTTTCCCGCCGGCGGCGCTGCGTAGCCGCATGGACAACAAGATCGAAACGGTGCGCATCGGCAACAAGGTAGGCGTGCCCAGTGTGCCCAACGTGCTGGCCAAGGTCGGCAGCTATCAGGAGCTGTGTGAGGTCAGCCGCGACCTGGGCACCGACCTGGTCGTGCAGACCGCCTTCGGCGATTCCGGCCACACCACCTTCTTCATTGCCAGCGAAGACGACTACTACAAGCATGCCGAAGAGATCGAGGCCGAATCCGAGGTCAAGATCATGAAGCGCATCAACTGTCGCGGCTCGGCCATCGAGGCCTGCTCCACCCGCTCCGGCACCGTGGTGGGTCCGCTGATGACCGAGCTTGTCGGCTTCAAGACGCTGACACCCTACAAGGGCGGCTGGTGCGGCAACGAGATGTTCGCCGGTGCCTTCAGTCAGGAAGTGCGCGACAAGGCCCGGGAATATACCTTCCGCTTCGGCGAGGCGCTGCGCGAGGAGGGCTATCGTGGCTACTTCGAACTCGACTTCCTGATCGACATGGATTCCATGGAGGTCTATCTCGGCGAGCTCAACCCGCGGGTCACCGGCGCGAGCTCGCTGACCAACGTCGCGGCCTTCGCCCACTCCGATATCCCGCTGTTCCTCTTCCACCTGCTGGAGTTCTCGGGGCTCGATTTCGATCTCGACATCGACGAGATCAACGAACGCTGGTCTCATCCGGACAGCGTCGACAGCTGGAGCCAGCTGGTGATCAAGCACACCGACGAGAGCGTCGACCTGCTCACCCAGGCCCCACGCACCGGGCTGTGGCGCATGACCTCCGATGGCGTCATCGCCTACGATCATTACAGCTACCATCCCCACTCCGCCGAGAATGAGAACGAAGCCTTCTTCCTGCGCATCAGCGGGGCCGGCGACTTCCGCTACGAAGGGGCGGATCTGGGTATCCTGATCACCCGCGGCCGCTTGATGGATGACGACTTCCGGCTCAACGAGCGGGCCCATGCCTGGATCGCCGGCATCCGCGGCCAGTATGCCGGTCAGTCGCTGCAGGACCCGGTCGTGGAGGAGATTGCGGTCAGCCATGCCATCGGCGGCGGCAACTTCAAGATACTTTGAGAGGGCGGGATTTCTTGAGGGAGGAGAGAGGCGCCGCCTCGCGTGGCGCTTCACTGGCCGACATGGAAAAGACGCTGGTTTTTCGCTCCGTGCGCGAGGGGCCGCCAGGCTCCAAGTGGCAGTCGTTGTTCGACTACCACTGGCCGGCCTATGAGCAGTGGTATCTGGCCGAGGGCGAGCGCGAGCGGCCCGCCTATCTGGCCTGTTACAACGCCCTGCGAAAGCATATGCCGGAGCTGGTGCCGACCTACCGGACCCTGTGCGATCTGGCCGGCGGGGGAGACCTGGCCGCGCGCTTCCTGAGTCTCTATCAGCCGCCACCCTACATCACGGGCTGCTCCCAGGCCGTGCTGGCAAGTCCTGCTTCTACCGTGCTGGTACGCAACTACGACTATCCGCCGGAACTGTGCGAGGGCACGATCCTCTACACGAACTGGAACGGACGTGGGGTGATCGCCATGTCCGACTGTCTGTGGGGCGTGCTGGATGGCCTCAATGATCGTGGCCTGACCGTATCGCTGGCCTTCGGTGGCCGCAAGGCGGTGGGTGACGGGTTCGGCGCACCGATCATCCTGCGCTACATCCTGGAGTTCTGCGACAGCGTCCCCGAGGCCGCCGAGGTGCTGGCCCGGGTGCCCACTCACATGGCCTACAACATCACCGTGGCCGATGCGGCCGGGCGCTACGTCACGGCAATGATTGCGCCGGACCGGCGGGCCAGCATCCGCCGCGTCGCCGTGGCCACCAACCACCAGAAGAAGATCGAGTGGTATGCCCACGCCCTGGCCTCGGAAACACTGATTCGTGAGCGCCAGTTGTCGATCCTGGTG
This sequence comes from Halomonas sp., assembly GCA_035581765.1. GTDB lineage: Bacteria > Pseudomonadota > Gammaproteobacteria > Pseudomonadales > Halomonadaceae > Halomonas. The sequence goes on along the minus strand of DATISN010000169.1, from coordinate 4,200 downwards.
GACGACGAGGCCACAACCGAGGAGCGCCTGATTTCGGCCTTCTCTGCACCTCCGCTGTTTCGCCACGACTATTCGCGAGGGCTCGGCACCATCTACACCGCGGTCTATCGACCTTGCACCGGGCAGGCGCGGTTTCGCTGGCCGGGAAAATGGCTCGACTTCTCCTTCGATGACTTTCCAGAACAACAACTGTTAGTCCGTTACGGTGCGCGCAACCTGAACGTCGGGTAAAGCTCCGGGGCTGGCTAAGGCCTTCGATCATCTACATCACGCACGGGTGACGTCATGCAAGAGACAAGCAATTCCGAAACGCCTTATACCGCACTGGGTTTTTACCACAAGATTTCACAGCTGCGCGCCGATACCTGGAACGCCCTCAAAAGGGATCTGGGCCAGTTGGTTCGCGTGGACGATGGAAGCCGCGACAAGAATCTTATCAAGGCCATCGACGTCAAGATGACCCGGCTTGAGATCATCGAGGACTACCATGCCTTCCCCTCCAAGGAGGATTTTCGGCATCTGTGGTCGCTGTTCAATCGGGGGGAATACGTGCTGCTGGAGAAGGTGGTCAAGCGCTTGGTGCGAGCGCTGATCAGCGAATCCTATCGCCGGCGGCACGTGGATCTCAGCGAAACCGACGCCGATGCCGAAGACCTCGAGACCCTGGATGCCCTGAACCAGCTGCGGCGGGGCCATCCGGCATCCAACAGCTCGGCGCAGCCCTATTTCGAGCTGCTGATCGTCGACAACCTCTCTCCCCAGGAGGAGGAGGTGGTCCGCGAGGCCTTTCACAACATGCGTCGGCCCGAAGACCGCTTCGTCTACGACGTGGTCACGGTGAGAAGCTTTGAGGATGCGCTGATCGCGGTGCTGGTCAACCCCAACATCCAGGCCTGCCTGATCCGCTACGAGTTTCCCTACAAGTCGAAGTACAACCTCAGCGCCCTGCGCAACTATCTCGAGGGCCTCTCGGAGAAGTCCCTGGAGCACCAGTCCGAGGCGGAGCGCAGTATCCTGTTGAGCTCGATGATCAACGAGCTGCGTCCCGAGATCGACCAGTTCCTGGTCACCAGCGGCGATGTGGAGGCCACGGCGAGCCAGGATATCCGTTTTTTCAACCGCATCTTCTATCGCGAAACGGACTATATCGAGCAGCACCACACCATCCTGCGGGCCATCGACACTCGCTACCGTACGCCGTTCTTCGACGCCCTGCGCGAGTACAGCAAGAAGCCCACCGGGGTCTTCCATGCCATGCCCATCTCGCGAGGCAAGTCGATCACCCGTTCCCACTGGGCCGGGCAGATGATCGACTTCTACGGCATCAATATTTTCCTCGCCGAGACATCGGCGACCTCCGGTGGGCTGGATTCACTGCTGCAGCCCTACGGGCCGATCAAGAAGGCCCAGGAGTATGCCGCCCGGGCCTTCGGGGCGCGTCAGAGCTTTTTCGTGACCAATGGCACCTCCACGGCCAACAAGATCGTGGTGCAGGCGCTGGTCAAACCCTGCGATATCGTGCTGATCGACCGCGACTGCCACAAGTCACACCACTACGGCATGGTGTTGGCCGGCGCCCACGTCAGTTACCTGGATTCCTACCCGCTCAACGATTACTCCATGTACGGTGCCGTGCCGTTGCACGAGATCAAGAAGACCCTCTTGGGCTACAAGCGCTCGGGTCAGCTCCACAAGGTCAAGATGCTGCTGCTGACCAATTGCACCTTCGACGGTGTGGTCTACAACGTGCGGCGGGTCATGGAGGAGTGCCTGGCGATCAAGCCCGATCTGGTCTTCCTCTGGGACGAGGCCTGGTTCGCCTTCGCAGGCTTCAATCCCACCTATCGGCCGCGCACCGCGATGCATACCGCCCGTACCCTGTGCGAACGCTACCGCAGTGACAGCTACCGGGAAGAGTATGCCACCTGGAAGGCCGAATTCGACCAGCTCGACCCCGATGACGACGCCACCTGGCTCGACCGCCGCTTGATGCCGGACCCCGACACCGTGCGCATTCGTGCCTACGCCACGCACTCCACGCACAAGACCCTGACCTCGCTGCGCCAGGGCTCGATGATTCACGTCTGGGACCAGGACTATCGCCAGCGGGTAGAGGCGCCGTTCCACGAAGCCTACATGACGCACACGTCCACCTCGCCCAACTACCAGATCATCGCCTCGCTGGACGTCGGGCGCATGCAGGCCGAGATGGAAGGTTTCGAACTGGTGCACTCCCAGGTGGAGGCGGCGCTGACGCTGCGCGAGCAGCTGTATACCCACCCGCTGCTGCAGAAGTACTTTCGGGTGCTCAAGAACAGCGACATGGTGCCCGAGGAATACCGTGAGTCCGGCGTCGAATCCTATTACGACCCGGTAACCGGCTGGAACCAGATGGAGGAGGCCTGGGCGCGCGACCAGTTCGTGGTTGACCCGACCCGGGTGACCATCGCCATCGGCACGACCGGCGTCGACGGCGATACCTTCAAGAACGAATATTTGATGAACAAGTACGGCATCCAGATCAACAAGACCTCGCGCAACACCGTGCTGTTCATGACCAATATCGGCACCACGCGCGGCTCCATTGCCTACCTGCTCGATGTGCTGATCAAGCTGGCCAAGGAGTTCGAATACCGCTGGGAGGAGAGCAGCCGTCCCGAGCGCAAGATCATCGAGAACCGGGTGCGCTCGCTCACCCAGGAGCTGCCGCCGCTGCCGGACTTCAGTCGCTTCCATGACGCCTTCCGGCCCGTTGCCTCGGGCATCACCCCCGAAGGCGATATCCGTCGCGCCTACTTCCTTAGCTACGATGAGGAAAACACCGAGTACCTGCGTTTCGACAATGGCGAGCTGCAAGCGCAGATGCGTGCCGGCCGTGACGCGGTGTCGGCAAGCTTCGTGATTCCCTACCCGCCGGGCTTCCCGGTGCTGGTGCCGGGGCAGGTGGTCAGCGAGGAAATTCTCTACTTCCTGCAGGCCCTCGATGTGACCGAGATCCATGGTTACCGCCCCGAGCTCGGTCTGCTGGTCTTCACCGAGGAGGCGCTGGTCGACCCGCCGAGTGGCTGATCCTTCGAGCATCTGTCGCTGTTGTCGCGGCCTCGATCGTTCCGCCCCCTCGACGGGGGCGGAATTTTTATGCGCAGAAAAAACCGCACGTTCCCCGCTCAGGACAAAAAATCCTCTGGCAAAGCGTGCCGTTAACAAAAAGTCTATCCCGCCAAATCCCTTACCCTGTCTCCATCGAGTCGCCCTGGTGGCTGAACGACCAGGCGGCCCGACCATTTATTGCCCCGGCAGGCTTTCATTCCCTGCCGCGGTGTCAGGGGAGGTGCTCATGAAACTGTCCAAGCTTCTGTCGAATGCTCTGGAAGATCCGCGTCTGTTTCGGCAGTACGCCTATGTCGACGGCAAGTGGACCCATGGCGATGGCGGCCGCGAAGAGGCCGTGATCGATCCGGCCACCGGCGACGCTTTGGGGCATATCCCCTGGCTCGAGGCCGACCAGATCCGCGCTGCGGTGGACGCGGCCGATGCGGCCTTCGTGCACTGGCGGGCCTTGCGCGCCGACGAGCGTTGCGAGCGCCTGCTGGCCTGGTACGACCTGCTTCAAGCCAATCGCGAGGATCTGGCCACCATCATGACGCTGGAGCAAGGCAAGCCGTTGCCCGACGCGCGTGGCGAGGTGGAGTATGGTGCCAGTTTCGTGCGCTGGTTCGCCGAGGAGGGCAAGCGCACCTTCGGCGAGACCATTCCGAGCCATATACCCAACGCGGCGCTGGGCACGCTCAAGGAGCCGCTGGGCATCGCCGCGCTGATCACCCCGTGGAACTTCCCCCTGGCGATGATCACCCGCAAGGCGGCGGCGGCCATGGCCGCCGGCTGCACGGTGATCGTCAAGCCCGCCAACGAGACGCCGTTCTCGGCGCTGGCGCTGGCCGAACTGGCCGAGCGTGCCGGCATCCCCGCCGGCGTGTTCAACGTGGTGCTGGGCGACCCCCCCGAGGTATCAAAGCTGCTGTGTGCCGAGGAGCGTGTCAAGGCGCTTTCGTTCACAGGCTCCACCCGCGTGGGTCGGCTGCTGCTGGAGCAGAGCGCGAGCACGGTGAAACGCGTCTCTCTCGAGCTGGGCGGCAACGCGCCCTTCATCGTCGGGCCGGACATGGACCCCAAGGAAGCGGCCTATGCCGCCGTGGCGGC
>DATISN010000168.1:0-1661 GCA_035581765.1 Halomonas sp. | reverse complement strand
AAGCTCGTCGTTTGCCGCCTTCACCGCCGGCGCGATGCTGCCCTTGCTGCCCTTCCTACTTGGCAGCGGCAGCGGGGCGCTGATCGAATCGGTTGCGCTGACCGCACTCGGCCTGTTCGCCGTCGGCGCCAGCATGAGCCTGTTCACCGGCCGCCACGCCCTCCTCTCCGGCCTGCGCATGCTCGGCATCGGCGGCGCGGCTGGCTTGGCGACCTACTTCATCGGCACCTGGCTGGGGGTGACGCTGGGCTGAGCTTGCCGGGTTGAGCCGGGCTACGCCGACTTTTCCACTTCGACGTCGAGTCGATACCCCACGCCAACGACCGTCTTGAGAAATGCCGGAAACCTAACGTCGTCGCCCAGGTGGCGACGCAGTCGCATGATGGGGCGATCCAACGTTCTGTTATCGACGTCCTTGTTCGGCCCCCAGACCAGCGCGATCAATTGCCGGCGGGTCAGCACCTGGCGGGGGAAGGTCAGCAAGGCCTTCAGTACGTCGAATTCCCGTTTTTCGAGCGGGACCGATTTTCCGTCGCGCGACAGCAGCCGGCACTCGTGGCAATGGAGTGTCCATCCGGCAAAGCGGTAGGTGCGGACAGACGCCTCGCCAGGATCGACGGATTCAATGCGCGCCATGCTCAGAACCCGCCTGATCGTGGCCACCAGTTTACGTGGCTGGATGGGCAAGGATAGCCGGGCATCGGGCTCGAAGCCGAGGGCGGCGGCACGCCCCGGAAACACCTGTGCTCGATCCAGGACGATCGTGGGAATTTCCGGTTTTGCCAAAAGCCACTTCGGTCTGGTCGCACGCGGTTCCATGCCATCCAGGGCGACGATCAGCAGGTCGACCGGCGGCGGCGAGGCCGCCATCTCCGTGGTCGCGACGACATCGAAGCCTTTGTCGCGCAAATGCTCCGCCAGCAGCGCCCGCGTCAGCGGATCGGGGTCGGCCAGATAGATGCGCGGGGCAAAGATGGCGCTGACCTCGGCTTCCGCGCCCGGCCATGGCAAATCGGTCTTCCCGGAACGTCGCTGGCGCATGGGCAAACCCGGGGTTCCCTGGTGCATGACGGATTCCCTGGATGCGATCAGCCGAAGCGGCCCGTGATGTAATCCTCGGTCTGCTTGACGGTGGGCGTGAGGAACACATCGTTGGTGCGGCCCATTTCAATCAGCTCACCCATGTACATGAAGGCGGTGTAATCGGAAACGCGTGCCGCCTGCTGCATGTTGTGGGTGACGATGATGATCGTGTACTGGTCCTTCATCTCGTTGACCAGTTCCTCGATCTTGGCGGTCGAGATGGGGTCGAGCGCGGAGGCCGGCTCGTCGAGCAAGAGCACGTCCGGCTCCAGCGCGATCGCACGCGCAATCACCAGACGTTGCTGCTGGCCGCCGGACAGGCTGAGGCCGTTCTCGTCGAGGCGGTCCTTGACCTCGTTCCACAGCGCGGCGCCACGCAAGGCCTTCTCGACCGCCTCGTCCAGCGTGCTGCGATTGTTGACCCCCATGATGCGCAGGCCGTAGGCCACGTTCTCGTAAATCGACTTGGGAAACGGGTTGGGCTTCTGAAACACCATGCCGACACGACGGCGCAGCAACGCGACGTTGACGTCGCGATCATAGATGTTCTTCCCTTCCATCAGGATCTTGCCGTCGAC
>DATISN010000167.1:0-3418 GCA_035581765.1 Halomonas sp. | reverse complement strand
CTGGCGACGTAGCCGGCGGCGACGCAACACAAGGCGCAACAACGGCACCAGCGCCGCGACCCCCAGGGCCGAGATGCCCAGCACCGCCAACATCGCCGGGCTGCCGGTATGCGCGTGGACCGAGGGAGCCGCATGGCCCGAGTGGGCCAGCGCGGTGGTAACGGGCAGCAACAGGCAGGCGCCGAGGGCGGCGGGCCGAAGCGGTTTGAAAGAACGCGTCTTCATGGGAATCTCCTGGCAATGGCGAAGGATGGCAATGACGAAAGGCGGCGAAGAAAAAGCGTCAGGGAATAGCGTCAGCGGCGAGGGGACGGCGCTCCGGCAGCATCCCGCGATCGAGGATGAAGCGGATGATCTCCTCCAGGCCCACGCCGTCATAAAGGTTGGTGAATACGAAGGGCCTCTCGCCGCGCATCATCTTGGCGTCACGCGCCATGATCTCGAGCGAGGCGTGTACGTATTCGGCGATGTCGATCTTGTTGATGATCAGAAGATCCGACTTGGTGATCCCCGGCCCGCCCTTGCGCGGAATCTTGTCACCAGCGGAGACGTCGATGACGTACAGCGTAAGATCCGATAGCTCGGGGCTGAAGGTCGCCGAGAGGTTGTCGCCGCCGGACTCCACCAGCACCAGCTCGAGGTTCGGGTGCCGCGTTTGAAGGTCATCGATGGCGGCGAGATTCATCGACGCGTCTTCGCGAATGGCCGTGTGCGGGCAGCCTCCCGTTTCCACGCCGAGGATGCGGTCGGCCGCGAGCGCCTCGTGCTTGAGCAGGAAGTCGGCGTCCTCGCGGGTATAAATGTCGTTGGTGACCACGGCGATATCGTAGTGGTCGCGCAGGGCCAGGCAGAGCTGCTTGAGCAGTGCCGTCTTGCCGGAGCCCACCGGGCCGCCGACGCCGATACGCAGGCAATGGGTCATGGTCTTTTCTCCTAGCTTCTGAACAGTCGCGAATACTGGGTCTCATGCAGGGCGCTCGCCAGCGCCAGACCGGGCAATGCCGGGCCGAGCTCGTCGTCCTCCAGGGATAACGCCTCATCCACTGCCGCCACCAGCAAGGGACGCAGGCGCTCGACCAGACGCTGGGCGGCGGTATGACCCAGCGGCAACGCCTTGCAGGCCACGGCGAGCTGATTCTCGAGCCATGCCCAGGCGAAGCCCAGCAGTGCCTGGCGAAGCGGCACGCCTCGCATCTGCGCCGTCCAGGCGAACAGCGTGACGTACCCCGCGCCGGGTGGCAGCGCCGGGGTCTCTTGCGAAGAGCTATCTTGTGGAGGGCTGTCTAGCGAATAACCTTCTTGTGACGTGCTACCACCGGGTAGCCGGCCGAGACTGCCCAGCAGGCGCGCCAGTGAGGCGCCCAGGCGCGCATCCTCGGATGCGAGTTCGGCCGTTTCGCGGTTGGCGGCGAGCCAGGCATCCCACTCGGCGATGGCCTCGCCATCCCGTTCTGCCCAGGCGACATGCAGGCGCGCGAGCACCGGCAATTCACAACGCGTCAGGCCATCGTCGAGCACGCCTTCCAGCCAGTCGCCAAGACTCGCCTCGTCCGTGACCCAGCCCAGCTCGAAGGCGCTCTCGAGCCCTTGAGAAAACGCGAAGGCGCCGATGGGCAGCGCCGGGCTGACCAGTTGCAGCAAGCCGAGCAGCGCCAGATCGTTGCCCCGGCCTGCATGATCGAGCGCTTCAGTGTTCATGGTCATGCTCGTGGGAATGGTCGTGCTCGTGGTTATCGGTAGGGTGGGATGAAAGGGCATGCCCGGCATGGGCATAAGCGCCCGACTCGGGATCGAAAGCGGCTTCGTGATGCTCGAGGCTGGCCCCCAGTCGCTCTGCCAACTCCTCAAGCACATGATCCGGCAGGAAGCGAACGTAGCCCTGACCCGGTGAAGCGCGGGTGTCCTCACCCAACGCCAGCTGCACGTGGCGGTTGCCCAGGTGGTAGGCGAGGCGCGCCAGCGGCAGGCCCGCGGGGATGCGGGCGGTAACGACCGGCTCCACGGCGGCCTGGATGCGCACCAGTTCGCCGCTCTCGGCGCGCAGGCCCTCGCCGTCTCGCAGTACCGGACCGCGGTCGAGGAAGAGGCCCATCTCGCAGCCAGCGTCGCTCATCGCCTTGAGTCGGCCGCGGATACGCAGCTCATAGGGCAGCGTCAGGGTGTCGCTTGCCTGGCTTGCCGCGATGGGGCCAAGGCGTTCGGTCAGTTTCCACATACGCTACCCCTTCAGAACAGATGATATCGCTGAGCCAGCGGCAACTCGGTCGCCGGCTCGCAGGTCAGCAGTTCGCCGTCGCAGTGCACTTCGTAGGTTTGCGGGTCCACGGTCAGCTCGGGACAGGCATCGTTGAGCTTCATGTCGGACTTGCGCACGCCCCGCACCTTCTTGCAGGCAGACAGTTCACTGCGCAGGCCCAGCCGCCCGCCGATGCCTGCCTCCAGCGCCGCCTGGCTGACGAAGGTCAGGCGGGTCTGGCTCGCCGCCCGACCGAAGGCGCCGAACATAGCGCGATAGTGGACCGGCTGGGGCGTGGGGATCGAGGCATTGGGGTCGCCCATCGGCGCGGCGGCTATCATCCCCGCCTTGAGGATCAGCGCCGGCTTGGTACCGAAGAAGGCCGGCTTCCAGAGCACCAGATCGGCCAGCTTGCCGACTTCGACGGAACCCACCTCATGGCCGATGCCATGGGTGATCGCCGGATTGAGGGTGTACTTGGCGATATAGCGCTTGGCACGAAAGTTGTCGGCGCCAAGCCGCCGGTCCTCGGGCAGCAGGCCGCGCTGCACCTTCATCTTGTGGGCGGTCTGCCAGGTGCGACAGACTACTTCACCGACACGCCCCATGGCCTGCGAATCCGAGGCGATCATCGAGATCACGCCGAGGTCATGAAGGATGTCCTCGGCGGCGATGGTCTCGCGGCGAATGCGCGAGTCGGCGAAGGCCACGTCCTCGGGAATCTTCGGGTCGAGGTGATGGCAGACCATCAGCATGTCGAGGTGCTCGTCGATGGTGTTCACCGTGTAGGGCCGCGTCGGATTGGTCGACGACGGCAACACATAGGGCTTGGCGCAGGCGGTGATGATGTCAGGCGCGTGGCCGCCACCGGCACCTTCGGTATGGTAGGTGTGAATGCAGCGTTCCTTGAACGCCGCCAGGGTATCCTCGACAAACCCCGATTCGTTGAGCGTGTCGGTATGAATCGCCACCTGTACGTCGTATGCATCGGCCACAGTCAGGCAATTGTCGATCGCTGCCGGAGTGGTGCCCCAATCCTCATGAAGCTTGAGCCCCATGGCGCCGGCCTCGAGCTGCGCTTCCAGCGCTTCGGGAAGACTGGCATTGCCCTTGCCGAGAAAACCGATGTTCATCGGCATGTCGTCGACGGCCTGGAGCATCTTGCCGATGTGCCACTCGCCC
>DATISN010000166.1:0-10605 GCA_035581765.1 Halomonas sp. | reverse complement strand
GCAAGGCGAGTTCGATCTGGTGGTGGCCCAGTATCACGATCAGGGTCACATTCCGGTCAAGCTGATTGCCTTCGACACCACGGTCAACGTCAGCCTCGGGCTGCCGATCCGACGCACTTCGGTGGATCACGGCACCGCCTTCGACATTGCCTGGCAGGGCAGAGCGGATGCCACCAACATGGGCGCGGCCATTGCTTATGCGCATCGCCTGGTGGCCGGAACTGGGAACAGAACCGGGGTCGGGGCGCATGAGCAGCGCCGGGGCTGGGGCGCATGAATAAGTCTCGGGTCGCAATCGTCGCCGACGATCTCACCGGCGCGCTGGACGCCGCGGCACCCTTCGCCCAACGTGGCGCGACCACACGCGTGGTGGTGGCGTTGGAGCATCTAGAAGGCTTGCTGGAGGCGTGGCAAGGGGCGCCGCCGGAGGTGGTCGCGGTGACCACCGAATCGCGTCACCTGACCGCGCCGACGGCCGCCGAGCGCGTGGCCCGCGCCACCCAATTGCTCACCCTCCTGGCACCCGGCATCTGGTTCAAGAAGATCGACTCGACCCTGCGCGGTCAGGTGGTGGCCGAGAGCCTGGCGATGCGCCGGGCCTGTACAAGGACGCTGCTGCTCGCCCCGGCCGTGCCCGCCCAGGGCCGCACGACGCGCGAGGCGCGTATTGTCGTTCACGGCCAATTCTTGGCATCGACCGACTTCGCCCACGACGCACGGTCACGCCCTCCCAGTGGCGGGCTGGATGCCCTGTTCGAAGTCGAAGGATTACCCCTGACGCGACATGTCCCGGGCCAGCTCCTGCCGAGCGCCGACAGCGTGGCCGATGCCGAGACGGATGCCGATCTCGAGGCCCTGGCGGAAGCGGTCAACAAGGCTCCGGGCACGTGGTTGGCGGTAGGTGCCGCCGGCCTGAGCCGCGCCTTGGCCCAGACCCTTTTCGGCGAGCCTCTCGCTCGTCCCTCCGTTCGTCGCTTTTCGGGTCTCTGGCTGGCCGTTGGCTCGCGCAGTGAACTCGCCGCTCAGCAGGTGGCCGCGCTGCGACGTGCCGTGCCGGCGCTGCCGGTCGTGACGGGCGGCGCCGACGTGCCCGTCGAGGCGCCTTTCCTGTTGCTGCGCCCCGATACCGAGGCGTCGCACCGCGAGGCGGAAGAGGTGGCCGCTGGCCTGGCCGATGCCCTGGTAGCGGGTATGGCAGCGGCCAGGCAACGGGCCACGCAGTGCCTGTGCCTGGTCACCGGAGGAGACTGTGCCAGCGCGGTGATGGCCAAACTGGGCGCGAGCTACCTGGACGTCGCGGGCGAATGGGAGGCAGGCGTCGTGCTGGGATATCCGCAGGGCAATCGTGACAGGCCGTTGTTGACCAAGGCGGGTGGCTTCGGCGACGAGGCCCTGCTGGTTCGTCTGTATCACTCGCTGGCGGCAACGCCACGAGAAGTTGCATTGCCCCGAATAGGCGACTAGATTCGAGTGTGATGGTATGACACGTATACAGCCAAGCCATCGTCCTCATTTTCACCCACACCCAACAAGCCTAACTCCCGAACCTTAACGTCATGGAGCACAACAAAATGGGTAACGCCAGCTTTCGACTCAAGACCTTCCATCGCCTCGCCACCGGCACCGTTCTGCTGGCCGGGATGACGGTCGGTGGGCACGCCTTCGCCGAATCCCTCAATTTCGCGCACGTCTATGAAACCTCCGAGCCCTATCATGAGTGGGCGCTGTGGGCGGCAGAGGAGATCGAGGAGCGAACCGATGGCCGCTACGAGATCGAAGTGCATGCCGCCTCGTCGCTGGGCAAGGAATCCGACATCAACGAGGGTCTGCAGCTCGGCACCGTGGACCTGATCTTCACCGGTAACCAGTTCGCCGGGCGCTTCTACGGCCCTATCGGCATTGCCGGCGCGCCCTACATGTTCCGCGATTTCGATCACTGGCGCGCCTATGCCGATAGCGATCTCTTCGATGAAATTGCCCAGGGCTATCAGGAAGAAACCGGCAACGTGCCGCTGGCGATGAACTACTACGGGCGACGCCACGTCACCTCCAATGAGCCGATCAACGAGCCGGCGGATATGGAAAATCTCAAGATCCGCACGCCCGACGCACCGATGTACCTGATGTTCCCCGAGGCCGTGGACGCCAACCCGACACCTATCGCCTTTGCCGAGGTGTACCTGGCGCTCCAGCAGGGTGTCGTGGATGCCCAGGAGAACCCGCTGCCGACCATCCGCGCCAAGGCCTTCTATGAAGTTCAGGACTACATCACCCTGACCGGCCACATCACCGATTCGCTGATCACCATTGCCGGTGGGCCGTTGTGGAATCGCCTCTCCGAGGAAGACCGCGAAATCTTCCGCGAGGTCTACATGGAGGCAGGGGAGAAGATCACCGAAGACATCCTCCAATCCGAGGAGGACCTCATTGCCTGGTTCGAGGACCAGGGGGTGACCGTCAACGAAGTTGACATCACGCCGTTCCGCGAGGCGGTGATTCCCCACCATACCGGTGAAGACGCTACCTGGGATCAGGAAACCTACGACCGCCTGCAGGCGCTAGGTCAGTAACCTTTTTTCTCGTTGCCGACGCGCCACCCCTTCAACGGGGTGGCGTTCTTCGCGGAGTTAGCTCATGACGATCGAAAAATGGCCAGCTGAGGCGTCCGGTTTTCAGATCGAGGAAGACGATACCTTCGAATGGCGAGACTACGGTATCGAGGACTACGCCACCCTTGCGGTGTTCTGGTTACTTGCGTTGGATGTGTTCCTGCAGTTCTTTAGCCGTTACGTGCTGGGCGATTCCATCGCCTGGACGGAGGAAATGGCGCGCTACCTATTGGTGATCGTGGGTTTCATGGGTGGCTCCATGGCCGTGCGCACGGGCACGCACATTTCCGTCGAATTCTTCTATCGCTACATGCCGGGATGGATGGCTCGTTCGCTCGTGACCCTTGTCGATCTCGTCAGCATTGCCTTCTTCGCCATCGGCGCCTGGGTCACCTGGAAGCTTGCCGACCGAACCACGGCGCTGATGGTCTCCGTCGATATCCCCAAGAGTTATCTTTATTACCTTGTGATGGTGGGCTTTTTCTTGATGCTGGGGCGGGCAATCCAGATTGCGTTTCTGCGCTGGCGAGACCGCACCGTCGAGCATCCTCAGGTTCCATAACGACAACATAGGCCGGAGTCCCTCCCATGTCCCATATCCTGGCTGTGAGCCGACGGGGTGCGCTGATCTCCCCGTTGATCGCCTTGCTGGCGGTCCTTGGCTGTCTGGTGCTGGTCTATAACGGCCAGTACCTGCTTTTCCTGTTTGCGGCCCTGTTTACCCTGCTGTTACTGGGCGTGCCCATCGCCATCAGTCTGGCGGGTTCCTGCCTGCTGTATGTCTATCTCACCGGGCGGGTACCGGACGTGGTGGTCGTGCATCGCATGATCAATGGCATCGACAGCTTCCCGCTGCTGGCGATTCCATTCTTCATTCTTGCCGGCAATCTGATGAACAACGGCGGCATCACCTCACGCATCTTCGATTTCGCCAAGGCGCTGATGGGCTGGATGCGCGGTGGCCTGGGCCATGTCAATGTCGGCGCCAGCATCGTCTTCTCCGGGATGTCCGGTGCCGCGGTCGCCGATGCCGGCGGTCTGGGCACCATCGAAATCAAGGCCATGCGCGATGCCGGCTATGACGATCAATTCTCGGTGGGAATTACGGCGGCGTCCTCGACGATCGGTCCGATCATCCCGCCCAGCCTGCCGATGGTCATCTACGGCGTGATGGCCTCGGTGTCGGTGGGGCAACTGTTCGCCGCCGGCCTGATACCGGGCCTGCTGATGGGAGTGTCGCTGATGGTGATGATCACCATCATGGCCAGGCGCCGCGGTTATCCCCGCGACGCAGAGTTCTCGATCCCGGTGCTCTGGTTCAGCTTTCGCCGCGCCTTCCTGTCGCTAATGACGCCGCTGATCATCGTCGGCGGTATCATTTCCGGCGTCTTCACCCCGACCGAGGCGGCCATCGCGGCAGTGGTGTATGCCCTCTTCCTGGGCGGCGTGGTGTATCGCATCCTGACCTGGCGGCGCTTGTTGAAGGTCAGCATGGAGACCATCGAGACCACCGCCGTGATCCTGCTGATCGTCGCGGGCGCTTCGATCTTCGCCTGGATCATGACCAGCAACCAGGTGACCCAGCACGTCATGGGACTGCTGGGCCCCTTTGCCGACAATCCGATCGCGCTGCTGATCATCATCAATCTGGTGCTGATCGTGGTCGGCTGCTTCATGGAAACCATCGCCGCCATCACCATTCTGGTACCGGTGCTGCTGCCGGCCGTGGTGGCCGCGGGCATCGACCCGGTGCACTTCGGCGTGATCATGGTACTCAACCTGATGATCGGCCTGCTGACGCCTCCGGTGGGCATGGTCCTGTACGTGCTGTCGCGGGTGTCGAACATTTCCTTCGAGGACTGCATGCGCGGCACCTTGCCGTTCCTGATTCCGCTGGTGATTTCGCTGCTGCTGGTGACCTTCATCCCGGCGATCTCGTTGTGGCTGCCGACCCTGGTCTACCGTTGAGCCTGTTCAAAGGAGCTGATTGCCCATGACACCCGATTCGCCAGATTTTCGCGTTGCCGTCGCCGACCTGGAGCGTTTCATGGATCGGATCCTGCGCCGGGCAGGGGCCGACTCGGCCTCCGCGCAGGCCGTGACCCGCGCCCTGGTCACGGCCTCGCGCATGGGCACGGACAGCCACGGGTTGCGGCTGTTGCCGCATTACATCAAGGCACTGCAGGGAGGACGCCTCAATGGACGGCCCGCCATGCGCTTCTCGCGCCGGCTGCCGGCCACGGGGTATCTGGATGCCGATGACGGCCTGGGTCATCTGGCGGGTTACACGGCAATGGAGCGAGCCGCCGAGATGGCCGAGACGGTGGGGCTCGGTGCCGTGGCGGTGGGCAACTCCTCGCATTTCGGTGCCGCGGGCTGCTACGCCCTGGCCGCGGCGGAACGGGGACTGATCGGCATGGCCTTCTGCAATTCCGACCCCTTCGTGCTGCTCCATGAGGGCAGAACGCCGTTTCATGGCACCAATCCGATTGCCTTTGCGGCGCCGCTGGACGGACAAGCTCCCTACCTGCTCGACATGGCGACAAGCTCGGTGCCCTGGAATCGCGTTCAGCAGTACGGCGCCATCGGGCGTGAACTGCCCGATCAGGTGGCAGCCGATGCGTCAGGGCGCGTGACCCGAACCCCGGCCGAGGTCGCCGCGCTGTTGCCGCTGGGCGGCAGCGATTTCGGCTTCAAGGGCGCGGGACTCGGTGGCATGGTCGAGGTGTTGAGTTCGACGCTGTCGGGCATGCTCAATGGCTTTCGACTGTTGCCGATGGGCGGGCCCGACCTGCAGACGCCACGCGGGGTGGGGCATTTCTTCCTGGCCATGAACCCCGGTGCCTTCAGCGAGAGTACGTCCTTCGATGCCTGCTTGCGGGAGTACCTCGCGGACCTGCGTGACCAGCCCGCCAACGACGGTGCCGAGGTGCTGGCGCCCGGCGATCGTGAATGGCGTTGCCGTGCCCGGCGGGATGCCGAGGGCATTCCTCTGGACAGCGCCAATCAGGCGGCCTATGCCGGACTGGCAACGGAGCTGGATGTCGAGCCGCTGACGCCCCTGTCCTGAAACAGATGCCGGCTTGCCCCGAAATGGCGGCAAGATGCGGTAAAATATAGCTGGATGTGGAGAAAGCGAGCCTTTCTTCCCCGCGGACATTCAGGAGAGGGCGTGCATGAGTCGATACCAGGTAGAGCGCAAGACGCTTTCCGAACAGGTCGCCGAACAGCTGGAAGCCGAGATTCTCGAGGGCCGCTTGAGCGAGAACGCTCAACTGCCCTCGGAGAGGGAGCTGATGGAGCAGTTCGGCGTCGGCCGTCCGGCGGTGCGCGAGGCCTTGTTCTACCTGCAGCGCCTGGGCCTGATCGCCATCAACAGCGGCACGCGCGCGCGGGTCATCCGACCGACGGCGGAGGCGGTGATGGCACGCCTCTCTGGCGTGACCCGTCAACTGCTCTCCAAACCCGACGGGCAACAGTACTTCCAGGAAGCCCGCGCCATGTTCGAGATCTCACTGGCGCGCTATGCCGCCGTCAACGCCAGCGAGGACGACCTTCAGCGGCTGCGCGATGCCCTGCAGGACAATCGCGACGCGATCGGTGACGAGGCGCGCTTCAAGCGCTCCGACAACGATTTCCATGGCGTCCTGGCCAGCATCGGTCGCAACCCGATCTTCGATGCCATCCACGTCGCCCTCTCCGAGTGGCTCGACGACCGTCGCGCCCAGGTGCTTCAGCAGAAGGATGAGGACAAGGCAGCGACGGCGGCGCATACCGAACTCCTCGAGGCCATCGAGTCGCGCAATCCCGATGCCGCCGAGGCGGCCATGCGGCGCCACCTGGACCGCCACTACGGGACCTACATGCAACTCAAGAAGCGCCTGTCGACGACACCCTGATCGCCTGCAAGCTTCAACGCGCGTCATTCCGCCAGGTCCGCTCGCCTCACTGCCCTGTCCTCAGATAACGCCTTCGGCTTGCAGAACCTCGTCCAGCCGGGGAGTCTGGCCACCCTGAGCCCGGCCCATCTCGTGGATCGGTAGCAGGCGTCGCCTGAGTTTTTCGGCATGATGCTGGGCGATATCCTCGAGACGATGATCGAGGAAGGGATTGTCGAATCGCTCGAGCGTCGTGGTCAGGTAACCGTCGAGGGCCATGCCGGGCATCTGACGGTCCAGCACCGGTAAGACTTCTCCTCTCAGCATGGTTTCCAGCGGCTGTCGCAGCGCCGGCTCGTTCATGGCCTCGCGGACGAAGCGAATCGTTTTGGTCAGTTCCAAGGCACGCCAATGATGAACCAGCCAGGTATGCGACAGGTTGAGGATATGCAGTTTGCGCTGTTCGAACGGGGTGAGGTCATCGACGACCTGAACGTCGGGATGCCGGCAGGGCAGCTCGAGTCCTGGGGTATCGCGAATGGCCCAGAGGCCATAGGGTTCGGCCACGGCGCCGACCGGTTCGATGGTCGCGGAGACGATGCGATCGACCAGGGTATCGACCCACAGACACTCGCGGTCCAGCCAGGCGGAGAAATCAGCGTCGCCGTAGGCGCGCTGTGCCTGCTCCTGCACGATGGCCTTGAGACACTGGCCGTTGGCATGAATCAGTTCGCAGGGCATCAGCGTGATTCCGGCGCCCCCATGGCGAAAGCGCGCGTTCAGTAAGCGTGTCAGTCGCGTGGGGAAGCTGGCGGGCGGGGAGTGCAGCGGCGAATCCTCCCCCGGCACGGCGTAACCGTCCTCACCGGTGTTGGACACGACGTGGGTGATGTCCTCGCAGAAGCGCCGCTCGATCTCTGCCCAGTCCTCGTCGGCGATCAGGCAGGCCGCGAGGCTGTCGACCGTCATTTCGTGATCGACGGTCTGACCGTCCCGCTGGCCGCGAAAGCGCACCGGATAGCGCAGACAAGCCGCCAGGTCGCGAGCCTTCTGCTGGCCGGCCGGTCGCGAGGAACCCTGGACGATGACGACGCGCTTGTGGCTATGGCCCGCGGCCAGCGACTGGCCGACGAAATAATCCACGTGAGCCAGCAGGAAGCGGCTGGTCCCGAACTGCAGGATCTGGGCTTTCTGGGTCATCCTCGGCTCCTGTCGCATGTTTTGCATGGTACCGCCTTCATAGCGAGACCCCGCGTTTCCAGGGAATGAAATCGTATTGGGCCAGACTGACGGCCCGGGACCGATAACGCCCTGAGGCGGCGTCCACGCAGAGGTGCAGCAGCCGGTCGGCGAGCTCGTCGATCGTCGCCTCGCCGCGAATCACTGGCCCGGCATCGAAGTCGATGATGTCGGACATGCGTCTGGCCAACTCGCTGTTGCTGGCGATCTTCAGTACCGGGGTGACAGGATTGCCGGTGGGGGTGCCGAGGCCGGTGGTAAAGAGGATCAGGTTGGCGCCGGAGCCCGCCAGGGCCGTGGTGGATTCCACGTCGTTACCCGGAGAGCACAGCAGGTTGAGACCCTTGCGGGTCTGCGGCTCGGTGTAGTCGAGAACATCGACCACCGGGCTGTCACCGCCTTTCTTGGCGGCGCCGGCGGACTTCATGGCGTCGGTGATCAAGCCGTCGCGAACGTTGCCGGGCGAGGGGTTCATCGAGAAGTCGGCCCCCACGCTGGCGGCATGGCGCTGGTAGGCTTCCATTAGCGAGCGGAAGCGTTCGGCGCTGGCGTCGTCGATGCAGCGGGCGATCAGCTCATGCTCGACGCCGCAGAGTTCGGGGAATTCGCTCAGGATGCCACTGCCGCCGAGCGCCACCAGGCGGTCGACCAGGGCGCCGACGACCGGGTTGGCCGACAGGCCAGAGAAACCGTCTGAGCCGCCGCACTCCACCCCGATGCTGAGCTGCGAGAGCGGCGCCGGGGCGCGCTCGACGCGATTGGCCTCGGCGAGGCCGTCGAAAATGGTGACCAGCGCCTCCCGAATCAGCGCTTCCTCGCTGATGCTGGCCTGTTGCTCGAGATAGTGAACAGGGCGCAGGCCCTGGGGGTCGCGTGCGTCAACGGCGCGCTTGATCATCTCGATCTGGGCCTTCTGGCAGCCCAGGCTGAGCACTGTTGCGCCGGCCACGTTCGGGTGACAGATATAGCCGGCGAGCAGCCGACAGAGCGCCTGGGCATCGTCGTCGGTTCCCCCGCAGCCGAGGGTATGGGTGAGAAAGCGCACCCCATCCACGTTGGGAAACAGCCGCTCGACAGGTGGTGCCGCAGGTTCGGCACCGGCTGCGCCATGGAGCAGTTCCCTGGCGAGCCGCTTGTAGTCGCGGTACGGGTCGTCCCCCAGGGCGTCGGCGACACATTGGCGCAGCACCTCGATATTACGGTTCTCGCAGAATACCAGCGGCACGACCAGCCACACATTGGCCGTGCCCACGCGTCCGTCGGGGCGATGGTAGCCATCGAAGGTCGCGCCCTCGAATCGGGAGACATCCGGCGCCTGCCAACTGCCGCGACGCGCCTGGGCTGTGGCTGAATCGGTGCTGTGTTCGAGATTGCCGGTGGTGATCGCGCCTCCCTCGGCGATGGGCTGAGTGGCACGACCGACGGTGACGCCATACATGATCACGGTGTCGCCGACGGCCAGCGGTACCAGAGCGAACTTGTGCTTGTGGCGGATCGGTTCGACCAGCGTGATGCGCCGGCCGTTGTCATCGATCTCGCTGCCGGCCGGGAGGTCCTTGAGAGCGACGCGAACGTTGTCGGCGGCGTGCACGCGCAGGCTCTCGAGCTGTCCGCTATCACTGGCAATGGTCTGGTTCATCGAAGGCTCCTATTCCATGGCGATGGCGAGGGAGATGGCTCAGCGGTCGAGATGGATCATGGCCTTGATCACGGCGTTGGCCGGATCGCACCACGCCGCCATGCACTCGGGAACCGCATCGAGTTCGTCGCGGTGGGTGATCATCGCCGTCTCGTGCAACCTGCCGGCCTCCATCAGCGTTGCGACCCAGGCGAAATCCTCCCGGGTGGCATTGCGACTGCTGAGCAGGGTCATTTCCTTGCGGTGAAAATCGGGGTCGTGAAAGGTGATGTCCGCCTTGACGATGCTGACCAGTACGTAGCGCCCGGCCTGTCCGACAAGGTCGAACCCTCGTTGCATGGCCTCGGCATTGCCGGTGGCGTCGAACACCACGTCCGCCAGCGCGCCATCGCTCAGGGTCTCCAGCTGCGCAAGCGAATCGTGTAGCAGGGGATTGAAAGTGTGCTCGATGTGCAAGGTCTCGCGGCAGAAGGCCAGCCGCTGTTCGTTGGTATCGACCACCACAACGCGGGCATCGCATTCGCGAGCAAACTGCGCCACGCCCATGCCGATCGGGCCGGCGCCCACCACGACCGCCACCTCGCCCGGCGCCAGCGCGCTGCGACGCACGGCGTGGGCGCCGATGGCCAGGCATTCCATCAGCGCGAGCTGGTCCAGCGACAGCGTGGAGGAGGGGATGAGGTGGTCGATGGGCACGGCCAGCATGTCGCACATGCCGCCGTCGCGGTGCACGCCGATGACCTTGATCCGCTGGCAACAATTGGTAAGTCCCCTTTGGCAGGCGCGGCATTCACCGCAATGCAGGTAGGGGATGACGGCGGCATTCTGACCCACCAGAGCCTGATCGTGGCTATCATCCACCTGCATGATCTCGCCGGCCAGTTCATGACCCAGCACGCGGGGATAGGCAAAGTAGGGCTGATTACCGCCGAAGGCATGGATATCGGTACCACAGAGACCGACTCGCCGGATGCGCAGCAGGGCCTCGCCGGCACCGCAAGCAGGGTTTGGCCGGTCATCGCGTTCCATCAGCCCGGGGCGAGTGCAGACGATGCTGCGCATGGCTCGGCGCTCCTCTGGTCCAGACACATTGGCGTTATGGCGAGTTCGATGCAGCCAGGTTTGTCTCAGGCGAGCTCGTCGGCGATCACGTGCTGGCTCTGTTCGCCCAGCCCCTCGATGCCCAGACGCATCCGCTGGCCGGGGCGCAGGTAGACCGGCGGCTTCTGGCCCATGCCGA
>DATISN010000165.1:0-1922 GCA_035581765.1 Halomonas sp. | reverse complement strand
AAGATCAAGGTGGAATCACCCCTCGTTATCCTGCACGGCGACGAGATGGCGCAGGTGGCCTTCGAGAGACTCCTCGCCATCTTCGTGACCTCCCGGCTGGACATCGAGCTGGTGGAGGTCGACCTGACCGCGGAGAACCGCCTGGTCACCAACGGCCAGGCGGTGATCGACGCCATCGAGGCGCTCAAGCAGTATGGCGTGGGCGTGAAGAATGCCGGGATGACGGTCAACCGTGCCCAGTTGGGCGAGCTGCTGGCCGCTCACCCCGAGCTCGACGGCAGCCAGCTGCATCCGCTGGCCACCAAGTCGCCCAACGGGGCGATTCGCAAGGGCATCGGCGGCAACATCACCCGCGAGGACATCCAGTTCCGCAACCTGCAGTTCAACCGGCCGGCATGGGTCGGCCGCGATATCGAGGTCGACACCATGGCGACCGGCGGCAGCAAGGACAGCTACAACGAGCTTTCCCGTGCCACCGGCATCGTCAAGCTGATGTTCGTCGGTTCGAGCGGTGATCCGGTTGAGCTGCACCGCCGCGAGGTCAAGCGAGGCGACCCCTGGCTGCTTGCCACCAATGACATCGACGAGATCAAGGCCTGGGCGCACCGCTTCTTCCAGCGCGCCATCGACGAGAAGCGTGATATCTATCTGGGCTTGAAGGACACCGTGATCGCGGGCTACGACGGCGTGATGCGCACCGCCATCGAGGATATCTACGAGAGCGATTACCGGGCGCAGGTCGAGGCACTGGGGCTCGCGTACCACTACGAGCTGATCGATGCCCAGGCCGCGCGCCTCGTCGCCAACCCGCCGCAGCGGGCGCTGTGGGGCGTACCCGACAACACCACCGGCCGCAAGCTCTACAAGCTGGTCGAGCAGCTCAAGGTGCACGGGATTCCCACTCGCAAGTCACATGTCTCGCTGTCGCGGATGAGCGCCGGCGGCGGTGACCAGTACGGCAGCTACAACGCGCCCGCCGCGGAGGACGGCATTCTCAAGGTGATCGTCGACGGCGACGAGAAGCACGCGCGTCACGTCAAGCGAGGCGACCCCATCCTGCTGATGTCCAACGACCACGAGGCCATCAAGGACTGGGTCACCCAGGTGTTTCGCGACGCCTCGCGCAAGCAGAAGGAGGTCTACTTCGGCCTCAAGCGCGAGTACATGGACTACGACGAGGTGTTCAGCACCGTGATCACCGACGTGCGCCGTGAGCTGGCCCGGGCCGACACCCCGCCGCCGTCGTTCATGATCATGCGGCCCTCCAGTCAGCTCATCAAGATGATCACCGACCCGCCGCGCAACGCCCTCTACCCGGCGCAGAACCTCGACGGCGACATCTTCTCGGATATCTCCGCGGCGCTCGGCGGCAGCCTGGCCACCGCCAGTTCGATCATCGAGAGCAAGAGCGGCACCATGCTCTTCGAGGCGCCACACGGCACCGCTCATGATCTTTACCTGAAGTACCTGGAGAGCGACGGCAAGAAGGCGCACTTCAATTCGTCGGCGCTGATCTTCGCCGTGGCGAATGCCCTGGAAACCCTCGGCGAGCGCGAGAACAACGCGGCCCTGATCGACTACTCGCAGCGGCTCAAGATGGCCCTGATCGACACCGTCGGCGACGGTATCGTCACCGGCGACCTCAAGGGCAAGACCACCGACCCCGAGGCGGAGACGGTGGTCGACATGCAAGGCTTCCTTGAGGCCGTGGCGTCACGCCTCTCGTCATGAGAGGCAGGCCTCTCGACAGGAAAGGCCTCTTGCCGAAGTGACCCGCTAGGTGTGATCTCTCGGTAGGTTGTTCATCCGGAGCCTACCCGGAAAACTGGGGGTGCAAACCAAACCAACTTCCAGGAGGCCCGGATGAACACCCATAAGAATGCCCGTCTCACTCCACATGGTCGAGCCCTGCTGGCAGCCCG
>DATISN010000164.1:0-2611 GCA_035581765.1 Halomonas sp. | reverse complement strand
TCGTCGGCGCTGATCTTCGCCGTGGCGAATGCCCTGGAAACCCTCGGCGAGCGCGAGAACAACGCGGCCCTGATCGACTACTCGCAGCGGCTCAAGATGGCCCTGATCGACACCGTCGGCGACGGTATCGTCACCGGCGATCTCAAGGGCAAGACCACCGACCCCGAGGCGGAGACGGTGGTCGACATGCAAGGCTTCCTTGAGGCCGTGGCGTCACGCCTCTCGTCATGAGAGGCAGGCCTCTCGACATGAAAGGCCTCTCGACAGGAAAGCCCTCTTGCCGAGGTGACCCGCTAGGCCATGGCGCTGTAGGCCTGGTTTTGGGCCGCTTCCAGCAAGCGGCATTCGTTGCGCTTGCGTTCGACGAAGTCGCTAACCAGGGCTTCGACGTCTGCCGTGCCGCAGGACTGAGCCAGCAGTTCGCTTATCTGACACGAGTGCTCGGCGGCGGCCAGGGCATACGCCAGGGTGTGACAGGCCATGGCCTCGTCGGTGATGAAACGGTACAACGGCTGGGCCTGGGACAGTCGGAACCGCCACTGTGGCCAGGAAGGACGCCCGCCGGGCAGGCAGTCACGCAGATGCAGGCGCTCGGCCAGGGCTTCCAGGGCGATGAGACGCTGCTCGCATTCGATGCCGAGCGCGGCCATCAGGCGGCTGATATGGGGTTGGGTGGGCAGAAAACTCAATGCCAGGCCGCGATAGCGCTGCATTTCGCGACGCTCGAGATCATGCGCGAACGTCAGTTGTTCATCCGTGGGATTATCGCGAGCGGTAGTGATGTCAGTCATCGGTGATGGCACGAGTAACTCTCCTTTGTCATACGGGCCGTTTTACTTCTGTCATTCAAACTAGTCGTTCATCCGCCTCATTGCGTTGACTAAGATTAAGTTTTCGCCCCGATGGCTTACATCTACTAAAAAGTACTAGATCATCTCATACCTGCGCGGCCGGGCCGTGCCACCGGTTCGTTCAGCCGCGTTGTGATCACGTGGACAGGCGGCCTACACTGGCTGGACTCTCATGACAGGTCACCGCCATGCCCGATTCGCTTGTTGCCGGGACACAATCTCCTTCGTGGTCCGCGGATGCGTCGCCGCTGCGCACCGCGGTGAGCCGGCAACGCGACCCCCGGGCGGCTGCCGAAGAGCTCGCCTCGGCGCTGGATCACGAGACGCTCGGCTTCGTGCTGTTCTTCTGCAGCGCCGAGTACCCGCTTCCGGCGCTGTCGGCGGCGCTCAACGCCTCGTTTCCTGAGGTACCGGTGGCAGGCTGCACCACCGCCGGCGAGATCACCCCGCAAGGCTACGGGCGCGGCTGCATCGTGGCCATCGGCCTGGATCGTCGCGACTTCGCCGTGTCCTGCGCGCTGGTCGAGGATCTCGACGGGTTCGATCTGCTCCGTGCCCAGCGTCTGGTCGATGGCTTGCTCGATGAATGTCGCGGCAGGGCGGTGGCACCGCTGGCCGAGCACAGCTTTGCACTGACCTTGCTCGACGGCCTGTCCAGCAGCGAGGAGCAAGTGCTCGCGACGCTCGATGCGGCCCTGGGGCGCATTCCCAGCTTTGGCGGCTCGGCCGGGGATGACAATCGCCTGGCCCACACCCACGTGCATGCCGAGGGCCGCTTCCATGGCCAGGCCGCGGTGGTGGTGATGATCAACACACTGCTGCCTTTCGAGGTCTTCACCACCCACCACCTGCGACCGCGCGAGGAGAAACTGGTCGTGACCCGTGCCGACCGGGAGCGCCGCCGCGTGCTTGAGCTCAACGCGCTGCCCGCCGCCGAAGAGTATGCCCGGCTGGTGGGGGTGTCCGTGGCCGCGCTGGATGCAACGGTATTCGCTCGCCATCCGCTGGCGGTGCGTCTGGGTGATGCGCATTACCTGCGCTCCATCCAGCGGGTCAACGACGACGGCAGCCTGAGCTTCTATTGCGCGGTGGAGAATGGCCTCGTGCTGACCGCCATGCAGCCGGCCCCGATGCTCGAGGACCTCGAAGCGGTCTTCGCCGGGCTCACCGAGCGCCTTGGCGAGCCGAGCATGATCATCGGCTGCGATTGTTTTCTGCGCCGGCTGGAGCTTGAGGTGCTGGGGCAGGTGGACGCGGCCTCACACCTGCTGGCCCGCTCGCGGGTGATCGGCTTCAATACCTACGGCGAGCAGCATCATGGCATGCACATCAACCAGACCTTCACCGGGGTCGCCATTGGATCCCGCCCGAGCTAGCGACTCGCTCGTCGAAGTGTCACGGGCCGAACCGCATGCCGCCAAGGCCGAGGCCGAAGCGGTCAATGTCTTAAGGGCCCGCTTCCTGGCCGCCGTAGCGGCACGTTGACGCGGCGCACTTGGCCCCGGCGAGCCTAGGCTCTAGTCTCGGGGACTTCCCTCTTCCCTGGCCCCGACATGCACCCACAACGCGCCCGACTGCACAACGAGCTTCACGCCCGGCCCTCGATCTACTTCGAGGAACCGGCGCACCTCCACCACTATGCCTTCCTCGATGCCGATGGCATTGCCGCGGACATCCTTGGCCGGCTCGCCGAGGTGGCCGGCAGTACGCCCGACATCGAGGCGGCCCAGGAGATTCTCGAGCTCGGCGACCAGACCCTG
>DATISN010000163.1:0-8296 GCA_035581765.1 Halomonas sp. | reverse complement strand
GCCATGTCGGCCTCGGCGCCGGCCGGCTCGAAGCGCAGCGTGCATTCCACCTTGCCGCGGGCCAGGCGCCGGCGCAGCGCCTCGCGAAACAGCGGTTCCAGGTCGCGAAGCCCCTCGGGCAGCCGGAAGTGAGGCTCCAGGTAGCGCTGGTTCACCGAGCGCAGCTCCAGCTGCAGGCTACCCCACGCGGCCTCGTGGTCCTGACGGGCGAAGGCGGTCATGCTGTGGACCATGGGCGGAACTCCTGAGACCTTGCGGGCCGTAATGAATCATTCGCCAGTGTAACCGATTCGCGTCGGCGACCGTGTAGAATGGCCCGCATCCGGCCTTGCGGTCGCGCCATTCTCTACCGATCAATGCAGAGAGGTTCTATGTCTCAGAGAGGTACTATGTCTCAGGAAGGTATCATGCCCCAGGAACGTACCCTGTCCTCGGACATCCAGCGTCCCAGCGGACGCGCTCCCGACCAGCCCCGCGAAATCAAGCTGACCCGTGACTACACCCGCCACGCCGAGGGCTCGGTACTGGTGGAGTTCGGCGATACCAAGGTGCTGTGCAACGCCAGCGTCGAGGCCGGCGTGCCGCGCTGGCTGCGCGGTAAGCATCAGGGCTGGGTCACGGCGGAATACGGCATGTTGCCTCGCGCGACGCACACCCGCGGCGGGCGCGAAGCGACGCGTGGCAAGCAGGGCGGTCGCACGCTGGAGATCCAGCGGCTGATCGGCCGCTCGCTGCGGGCGGCGGTGAACCTCAAGAAGCTCGGCGAATTCACCATCACCGTCGATTGCGACGTCATCCAGGCCGATGGCGGCACCCGCACCGCCTCGATCACCGGCGGTTGCGTGGCGCTGATCGATGCCATCCGCTACCTGCAGCGCGAGAAGAAGATCAAGGGCGACCCCTTCGCCCAGCTGGTCAGCTCGGTCTCGGTGGGCCTGTTCAAGGGCGTGCCGGTGGTGGATCTCGATTATCCCGAAGACAGCACGGCCGGCACCGACATGAACGTGGTGATGGCCGAAAGCGGGGGGTTGATCGAAATCCAGGGCACTGCCGAGGCGGGCACCTTCAGCCGCGAGCAGCTCAACGCCATGCTCGATCTCGCCGAGCAGGCGGGGACCCAGCTCTATGCCCATCAGCGCGAGGCACTGGGCATTCGCGGCTAGTCGAGCACGCGGCTGCGCCGCTCGTCACGTCAAACGCACTGCGCCGGCCTTATGGGGCCGGCGCAGTGCGTTACGGCCAGGGCCGTCGCGCGACGAAGGGAGAGCAGGGCTCAGAGTGTCAGGTCGTACTCAACGATCAGCGGTGCGAACCGCGAGAAGGTGGCGTCTTCATCGATCCAGGCGTCGATCACGTGGCGGCGGAAATTGGGCCCGACGATCTGGTAGTCGATCCGCCAGCCTTCCTGGCGCGAGCGCGGCTGGTCCTGGTCGAGTGCCGGCCACCAGGTGTACTCGCCGGCATCGCGGTTGATCTCGCGGAAGGTGTCGATGAAGCCGGTGGGGCCGAATACCTGATCCATCCAGGCGCGTTCCTCGGGCTTGAACCCCGGGGTGGTCTGGTGATCGGCCCAGTTGGCGAGATCGACCGTCTTGTGGGCGATATGCCAGGTGCCGCAGATGATGTACTCGCGGCGCTTGCGCGCCATCTTGCCCAGGTATTCCTGATACTGCGCCATGAAGGCCTGCTTGGCGGCCGGGTCGCTGCCATCGGGCATCAGGAAGCTGGCGACGCTGAAGCGGTCGTAGTCGGCCTGCAGGAAGCGACCCTCATTATCGCACTGCGGAAAGCCCAGGCCGTACATGATGGCCTTGGGAATCTTGCGACAATACAGGCCCACCCCGGCGAAGCCGTCCTGTTCGGCATCGAGGAAATAGCCCTCGTATCCTTCCGGGTAGAGAATGCTGTCGTCCAGCTCGAAGCTCTTGGCCTTGAGATTCTGCACGCAGACAACGTCGGCATCCTGGTTGGCAAGCCAATCGAGAAAGCCCCGACCGACCGCCTCCCGGATGCCGTCGACATTGATGGTGGCGATTTTCATACATAGTCCCTTTTGCGTCGCGCGTGTATGATACCCGACGTTTCGACGTTTGGGTAAATGGCCTTTGTCGATTGAGTAGATAAGGAGCCCCGCGGTGGACACTTCCGACCCGTCAGCGCAGCCGCATGATGCCATGCACCCCTATCAGCGTGAGTTCATCGAATTCGCCATCGAGCAAGGCGTGCTGCGCTTCGGCGAGGTGACGCTGAAATCGGGTCGTGTCAGTCCCTATTTCTTCAATGCGGGGCTGTTTCGCACCGGGGGCGCACTCGCCCGGCTGGGGCGCTTCTACGCCCGCGCGATTGCCGCCCAATGCCCTGACGTCGATGTGCTGTTCGGCCCAGCCTACAAGGGCATTCCGCTGGTGGCGAGTACCGCCGTGGCGCTGGCCGACCACCATGACCGCGACCTTCCCTATGCCTTCAACCGCAAGGAGGCCAAGGATCACGGCGAGGGCGGCCAGGTTGTGGGGGCCGAGCTTGCGGGCCGGGTCCTGATCATCGACGACGTGATCACCGCCGGCACCGCGATTCGCGAGGTCATGGGCCTGATTCATGAAGCAGGCGCCAAGGCCGCCGGCGTGGTCGTGGCGCTCGACCGACAGGAGCGCGGCCGTGATGATTCCGACCCGCGCAGCGCCATTCAGGAGATCGAGGCCCGCTACGCCATGCCGGTGATCAGCATCGTCACCCTGGAGATGGTGCTGTCCTACCTGGAAACGCACGCCGGCGCCGCCATGCAACCTCACGCCGATGCCATTCGCGCCTATCGCGAGCGCTACGGCGTGAAGCGCTGATGCCCTTATGCTCGATGTGGTGCTCTATCAGCCCGAGATTCCGCCCAACACCGGCAATCTGATCCGCCTGTGCGCCAATACCGGCTTTCGCCTGCATCTGATCGAACCGCTGGGCTTCGCGCTCGACGACAAGCGGCTCAGGCGCGCCGGCCTGGATTACCACGAGTGGGCGCGCGTACGGGTGCACCGCGACTGGCCGAGTTTCCTGGAGGAGATCCGCCCGGCGCGCGTCTTCGCCGTCTCGACGCGCGGCCGCACCGGCTATCACGAGCCCGCCTACCGCGAGGGCGACGCCCTGGTGTTCGGCCCCGAGACGCGCGGCTTGCCCCAGACGATGCTCGACCAGCTTCCCGCGGCCCAGTGCCTGCGCATTCCCATGCTGCCCGAGAGTCGCAGCCTCAATCTCTCCAACGCCTGTGCGGTGATCGTCTTCGAGGCCTGGCGGCAGCTGGGATTTCAGGGCGCCAAGGAGTAAGCGATGTCGATCAAGCAACGCCTGGCCAAGCTGAACCCGCGCCAGCAGGAGGCGGTGCGCTACATCGATGGCCCCTGCCTGGTGCTGGCCGGGGCGGGCTCGGGGAAAACCAGCGTGATCACCACCAAGATCGCCTATCTGGTGCAGGAATGCGGCATGAGCGCCCGTAAGATTGCCGCGGTGACCTTCACCAACAAGGCCGCCCGCGAGATGAAGGAGCGCGTGGGGCAGCTGCTCAAGGGCAAGGAGGGGCACGGGCTCACCGTCTCGACCTTCCATACCCTGGGGCTCAACATCATCCGCGGCGAGCTGAAGGCGCTGGGCTACAAGCCGGGCTTCTCGCTGTTCGACCCCGAGGATGCCAAGGCGCTGCTGCGCGACCTGATGAACAAGGACGCCCAGGTCGACGCCGACCAGATCAACCGCGTCCAGCATCAGATCTCCCAGTGGAAGAACGACCTGGTGCTGCCGGGCGAGGCGCTCTCGCACGCCGTCGATGACGACGAGCAGTACGCCGCCCGCGTCTATGAAGCCTATGTGCGGCATCTCAAGGCCTACAATGCCGTCGACTTCGACGATCTGATCCTGCTGCCGGTGGTCCTGCTGCGCGACGATCCCGCGGCGCTGGCACGCTGGCGCCGCAAGATCCACTACATGCTGGTAGATGAATACCAGGACACCAACGTCAGCCAGTACCTGCTGGTCAAGCTGCTGATGAGCGAGCGGGCCACCTTCACCGTGGTGGGCGACGACGACCAGTCGATCTACGCCTGGCGCGGTGCGCGTCCCGAGAACCTGGTCACCCTGGGCGAGGATTTTCCCCGCCTCAAGGTCGTCAAGCTGGAACAGAACTATCGCTCCACCGGCACCATCCTGCGCGCCGCCAACACTTTGATCGCGCACAACCCACACGTCTACGAGAAGACGCTGTGGTCGCAGATGGGCGATGGCGAGGCGATTCGTGTGGTGGTCAACCGCCATGAAGAGGCCGAGGCCGAGCGGGTGGCCAGTGAAATCCTCACCCGACGCATCAAGGCGCGCGCGGAGTGGCGCGACTTTGCGGTGCTGTACCGCGGTAACTTCCAGGCCCGGCTGCTGGAGCTCAAGCTGCAGCACTATCAGATTCCCTACAAGCTCTCCGGCGGCACCTCGTTCTTCTCGCGTGGCGAGATCAAGGACGCCATGGCCTACCTGCGTCTGCTGATCAACCCGGCCGATGACAACGCCTTCCTGCGCATCGTCAACGTGCCGCGCCGCGAGGTAGGGCCAGGTACGCTGGAAAAGCTGGCTAACTATGCCAACGACCAGGCCACCGGGCGCGGCATCTCGCTGTTCGCCGCCTGCCACGAACTGGGCCTCGAACAGGTGCTGCCGACCCGCGCCGTCGAGCGCCTGGGGCGCTTCACCCATTTCATCGATGGCGTGCGCAAGCGCATGGACCAGGGCGACGCGATCAGCGCGATCCGCGAGATGATGCGCGACATGGACTACGAGGCCTGGCTGCACCAGAACGCCAGCGCACCGACCATCGCCGAGCGGCGCATGGCGAATGTCTGGACGCTGATCGACCAGCTCGAGAAGTCGATGCAGGCTGCCCCTGAGGACGTGAGCCCCGACGACAGCGCGGCCTCTGATGAGACCGAAACCGACGATGTGCAATCGGCCATCTCGCGACTGGTGCTGCGCGACATCCTCGAGCAGCAGGCCGAGGAGGATGATTCCGACCGCGTGCAACTACTGACCATGCACGCCTCCAAGGGGCTGGAGTTCCCGCATGTCTACCTGATGGGGCTCGAAGAAGAGCTGCTGCCGCATCGCAACGCCGTCGAGGCCGGCACGGTGGAGGAAGAGCGACGGCTCGCCTATGTCGGTATCACGCGCGCCCGCCAGACCTTGACGCTGACGCTGGCCCGTCAACGCAAGGCCTATGGTGAGCTCATGGACTGTGCGCCGAGCCGTTTTCTCGACGAGCTGCCGGAGGCCGACCTCGACTGGGAGGGCCGCGCCGACAAGGAGAACCCGGAGAAGAAACAGGCGCGTGGCCAAGATGCCATCGCCGGGTTGCGCTCCCTGTTGGGCTAGTATCCGGAGCGAGCTTTTACCTTGAACTCGCGCCGCAGGCGTAAACGACAACGGGGCGCCCTCAGGCGCCCCGTTTTCCTTTTTTGCTACCTTACCGCTACCTATCTATTACACAGAGCGGCACTGGCCGACTTATTCGGCCTCGTTGATCATGTAATCGACGACGGCCTCGACTTCCTCGTCGGAGGCGCTGCTGCCGCCCTTGGCCGGCATGGCGCCGATGCCATTGATGGCGCTGGCATAGAGCTCTTCGGTACCCTTTTCAAGGCGCGGTCCCCAGGCCTCGGCATCGCCAAGCACCGGCGCGCCGGCCGCACCGGACGCGTGACAGGCGGCGCAACCGGCGCTGCTGTAGAGTGCTTCACCATCGAGGCCGCTATCGCCGTTACCACTACCTTCGGCATCAGTATCGTCATTGGACGCCGTCTCGGTTGCCTCGCCCGAGGTATCGTCGCTCGCTTCAGCGTCCGCCGTTGCCTCGTCCGAGGTTTCCTCACCGGCCTCAGCATCCGCCGTTGCCTCGCCTTCAGCCGCTTCATCGCCCCCTACCTCGGGAACGTCCATGACCGGCTCCAAGAGGTAGGCGGTGGCGGCTTCGACTTCTTCATCGGACAGGTCGGAGTTGCCGCCGCGGGCCGGCATCGCGTTGAAGCCGTTGATGGAATGGTCGAGCAACGTCGCGAATCCTTTCTCGACACGCTCGGACCAGGCGTCTTCCTCGCCGCGGACCGGGGCGCCGGCTGCACCGGATTCGTGACAGGCGGCACACACGTTGCCGTAGATGCTCTCGCCATCGACACTGCCCGAATCGCCACCCTCATCGCTGCTGGCAGCCGCTTCCGTGCCACAGTCTTCACCCTGCAGGCACAGCTCGCCCACCGGGCTCAGTCGTTCGGCAATGGCCTCGTTCTGGGCATCCTGTGCGAAGGCCATGCCTGTCGTCAGGCCCAGCGTGGCCAGACACCCCATCATCAGCTTACTGGATTTCACTCTTCCCACCTCTCGACGGTCCTGTAATCGGAAATACGCTCGGCACCACGACAGCCAAGGACACCATGACGCGCACATGAGAGATAGTATACCGACAACGCAATCGCCGGGAAAATGCTGCAGCATGGCCATTGGGTGTAGCCGGCCGCCGCTGGACAGCCGGCGGTGGGGCGGTTAGGATACCGACCGCTCAGGCCGCCAGGCCGAGCGTCACGCGCCCGTAGCTCAGTTGGATAGAGTATCGGCCTCCGAAGCCGAGGGTCGCAGGTTCGAATCCTGCCGGGCGCGCCATGAATTCAAGGGCTTACGACAATGTCGTAAGCCCTTTTTCGTGCGTGTGCCCAAACGGTGCCCATTCGGTGCCCAACCTGAAATCCAAATACACTATATTTGTTTCTAATGATTGACCACTGGCCCAGGCCGGGCACGCATTTGGGCACAAGCCACATGGAAACACGATCACAACCGGTTGATGCCGACAGTATACTCTGTTGGAAGATAGCCGACTGCTCTGGTGGCTGAGCTTTCGAGTGCAGCAACCGAAAAGCATAAAGTCAACTCATACACTCTTATCTGCAACCAGGAGTCAGCTAAGCCAACCACACGAAGGACATACATACAGGCGCTTTCGGCCAGAAGCGGCCATTAAGATTTTTCTGATGTTTAACGCCGCCAGCACGCGCGGTTTTGTAGTGGAGGCGAAGCCGTAACGAAAAAGCCGCGCCGTGCTTGGCCTTGTTAGATTTTTTCATTAAGCACTTCCCGAGTGTATTCACTACACACTCCAGAGACCTGTGACAGCAGAGCCGGCTGAGGCTCTCCGTAAAGTACTACATATGGTTGTAGCCGCTTTTTTATGGCGAGGGGTATAGTAGAGCCTCATAATTTAGCCTACCCAGAAGCCAAATAGTCCGAATTCGAAGGCGCCCAAGGGCGTCTAGGTTCTCAACCCCAGACAAAATCAATCGCTCCTCATGTTCCTTGAACATTGTTTCGATAGGAGTGATATCAGAGGTTGGGGCTTTCTCGGCATATCGCTGATAGCGATTCATGGTCCCATAAGTGAGAAAATTTATTCCTGACCTTTCTCAACGAATCCATGTCTTTGAGTATATCTTCACTCATCCAGCCAAAAGCGCAGGCAACTTGTATTCTTTTTGACAGACTTGAGAATGGCCCATAGCCAGAGAAGAGACTATCTCTACCTCCAGGGATGCCCTTCGGTATCTCTCTTGTAGATCTCATCAAGTGCTTCGTCAGCAAATGCACAAGCTATTATCGGGATAAGCCGTTCATCATCTAATGCTATTGCATTGCATACCTTTCTCAACCTCGAAACATCGTGAGTTTCGGAATTAACCTCGGCGGCAAAATTTTTCGCCTGCTCCCTTTCGAATGCCTTTGTGTAATTTCGATAAACCTGTAGTCCGTTCTTTTCAACGTCGCTCATGTCAAGCGCCGCGATATCATCGTCCCATCCCGACATGCTCGTGGCCCCTAGGAGATTTAACGGTTTGGCGCTTAAGGTGCAGGCGCTGGAGTGTTGAAATTGGTTACTAAGGAAAGGTTAGCTAAAAAATTGGAATCGGGCAAGGGAGGGCGAGGCCTGTCACCCTTGAAGCGCTTGTTATACCTCGATTTTTGTAGTGGGATGGATTAACATAATAAATATCAGAAAACTGAATGCATAATATAAAGAGGAGATATTCAAAAAAGCTATGGCATCTACTAGGCGTGGAAAGTGAATGTCGATATTCAGAGCAGCAAGCCCCTACTTTGCAGCTTCATTCAATAATCTCTTTGGCAAGTCCAGATAAAAAGTTTTTCCACCTATGAACGTATTGGGGGGAGAGTTTACAAAAACAACTGCTGCCGTTTTTTGCTCAGGATCAAACGATACCACAGAAGCTAC
>DATISN010000162.1:0-8641 GCA_035581765.1 Halomonas sp. | reverse complement strand
GTCGCCCTGGTGGCTAAACGACCAGGCGGCCCGACCATTTATTGCCCCGGCAGGCTTTCATTCCCTGCCGCGGTGTCAGGGGAGGTACTCATGAAACTGTCCAAGATTCTGTCGAATGCTCTGGAAGATCCGCGTCTGTTTCGCCAGTACGCCTACGTCGACGGCAAGTGGACCCATGGCGATGGCGGCCGCGAAGAGGCCGTAATCGATCCGGCTACCGGCGAAGCCCTGGGACATATCCCCTGGCTCGAGGCCGACCAGATACTCGCCGCGGTGGACGCGGCCGATGCGGCTTTCGTGCACTGGCGGGCCTTGCGCGCCGACGAGCGTTGCGAGCGCCTGCTGGCTTGGTACGACCTGATCCAGGCCAATCGCGAGGATCTGGCCACCATCATGACGCTGGAGCAGGGCAAGCCGTTGCCCGACGCGCGTGGCGAGGTGGAATACGGCGCCAGCTTCGTGCGCTGGTTCGCCGAGGAGGGCAAGCGCACCTTCGGCGAGACCATTCCGAGCCATATACCCAACGCGGCGCTGGGCACGCTCAAGGAGCCGCTGGGTATCGCCGCGCTGATCACCCCGTGGAATTTCCCACTGGCGATGATCACCCGCAAGGCGGCGGCGGCCATGGCGGCTGGTTGCACAGTGATCGTCAAGCCCGCCAATGAGACGCCATTCTCGGCGCTGGCGCTGGCCGAACTGGCCGAGCGGGCCGGCATCCCTGCCGGCGTGTTCAACGTGGTGCTGGGCGACCCGCCCGAGGTGTCGAAATTGCTGTGTGCCGAGGAGCGGGTCAAGGCGCTCTCCTTCACCGGTTCCACCCGCGTGGGTCGGCTGCTGCTGGAGCAGAGCGCGAGCACGGTGAAACGCGTCTCTCTCGAGCTGGGCGGCAACGCGCCCTTCATCGTCGGGCCGGACATGGACCCCAAGGAAGCGGCCTATGCCGCCGTGGCGGCCAAGTTCCAGACCGCCGGTCAGGACTGCCTGGCGGCCAATCGTATCCTGGTCCACGAGTCAATTCATGATGAATTCGTCGAGCAATTCGCCGAGCGCATGGCCGCGCTGACCGTGGGCAACGGCCTGGCGAGCGAGATCGACCTGGGGCCGTTGATCCATCGCCAGGCGGTGGAGAAGGCGTCTGCCATCGTCGATGATGCCATCTCCCAGGGGGCCACCCTGGTGGCCGGCGATCAGAGCGCTGCCCCCGGCCCGAACTTCTTCATGCCGGTGCTGCTGACCGGCGTGACGCCCAAGATGAAGGTCTGGCGCGAAGAGAATTTCGCCCCGGTGGCCGGCATCACCGCCTACGCCGATGACGACCAGGTGATCGAGATGGCCAACGATACCGAGTACGGTCTGGCGGCCTATGTCTACACCCATGACATACGCCGCATCTGGAAACTGCTGCGCGCGCTGGAGTTCGGCATGGTCAGCGTCAACTCGGTGAAGATGACCGGCCCCCCGGTGCCGTTCGGCGGCGTCAAGCAGTCGGGCCTTGGCCGCGAGGGCGGCATCACCGGGATCGATGAGTACCTTTCGACCAAGTACTACTGCCTCGGCGCACTCGGATCGGTCTCCGGCAGCTGAGTCCCCGCCTACCTTGATGAACCTTCTCCCCGGCGGGTGCCGGGGAGCCTGAACAGAGAAGAGAGAACACGATGAGCCAGCAGCACCAGGACCTGATCGAGCGCGATCGCAAGGTGACCTTCCATGCCTCCACCCACCTGCGGGATTTCGCCCATGGCGATCTGCCGGGCCGCGTGATCACCGGTGGCAAGGGCATCCATATCGTCGACAAGGATGGCCGCGAGTTCATCGACGGGTTTGCCGGGCTCTATTGCGTCAACATCGGCTATGGCCGCACCGAGGTGGCCGAGGCGATCTACCAGCAGGCGCTGGAGCTGTCCTATTACCATACCTATGTGGGGCACTCCAACGAGCCGCAGATCGCGCTCTCCGAGAAGATCCTCGAGCTCTACGGCCCGGGCATGTCCAAGGTCTACTACGGCATGTCGGGCAGTGACGCCAACGAGACCCAGCTCAAGATCGTGCGTTATTACAACAACGTGTTGGGTCGCCCGCAGAAGAAGAAGGTGATCTCGCGGATGCGTGGCTACCATGGCTCCGGCATCGCCTCGGGCTCCTTGACCGGCCTCAAGGCGTTTCATGACCATTTCGACCTGCCGATCGACACCATTCGCCACACCGAGGCGCCGTTCTACTATCATCGCGCCGCCGAACTCGAGGGCATGACCGAGCGCGAGTTTTCCAAGCACTGCGCGACGAAGCTCGAGGAGATGATCCTGGCCGAGGGGCCGGACACCGTGGCCGCCTTCATCGGCGAGCCGGTGCTCGGCACCGGGGGCATCGTGCCGCCGCCGGAAGGCTACTGGGCAGAGATCCAGCCCGTGCTCGCCAAGTACGACATCCTGTTGATCGCCGACGAGGTCGTCTGTGGCTTCGGGCGCATCGGCACCGAATTCGGCAGTCACTTCTACGGCATCAAGCCGGACCTGATCACCGTGGCCAAGGGCCTGACCAGCGCCTACCAGCCGCTCTCGGGGGTGATCGTCGGCGACCGCGTCTGGCAGGTGCTGGAGCAAGGCACCGGCGAATACGGCCCGATCGGCCACGGCTGGACCTATTCCGGTCATGCGCTGGGCTGTGCCGCAGGCCTGGCCAACCTGGCGATCATCGAGCGCGAAGGATTGACCCAAAATGCCGCCGAGACCGGCGCCTACCTGCAGCAGCAGCTTCAGGCGGCCTTCGGCGATCACCCCATCGTCGGCCAGGTGCGCGGCGTGGGCATGCTGGCGGCAGTGGAGTTCTCCGCCGACCCGGCCAAGCGGGCGCATTTCGACCCGGCGCTCAAGGTCGGCCCACGTATCGCCGCCGCGGCGATGCAGGAGAACCTGATCGCCCGTGCCATGCCGCAGGGGGATATCCTGGGCTTCGCGCCGCCGCTCACCACCAGCCGCGCCGAGGTCGACGAGATCGTCGCCCGCGCCAAGCGTGCCGTGGATAGCGTGCTCGACGAGCTTGCTGTCAGCGGCGACCTCCAGGTCGCCTGAGCGCAGGCCGCCTGAGCGTAGGCCGCCTGAACTCAGGCTGCCTGAGCAACCGGCAACTGACAGGATCGCCGCGGGGCATGACCCTGCGGCGATCCTGTCGTGTCAGGTAGATCGCCATGTCCACAGGACGACTTGTCCTGGCCCGCGCTCTGGCGCAGGCTGGAAGGATCGATGGTTTGATGGAGCAAGAGAATGGCAACGGTACTGGCCTTTGATGTCTACGGCACCCTGATCGATACCCACGGCGTGGTCGCCGAGCTGGAAAAGCGCCTGGTGGCCGGCGGTGAGTCGGCGCTGGCGCCAGAGTTTTCGCGCCGTTGGCGCGACAAGCAACTGGAGTACAGCTTTCGGCGTGGCCTGATGGGGGACTACGTTGACTTTTCGCGTTGCACACGTGAGGCGTTGGAGTTCACCGATCGCGCGCTGCAGACGCATTTCTCCGACGCCGACAAGGACCACCTGATGGCGACCTATGCGCGCTTGCCGGCCTTCCCGGATGCCGCGGCGGCGCTAGCACGCTTCCATGAGGCCGGCGTAACCTGCGTGGCGTTTTCCAATGGCAGCCGGGATGCGGTCGAAGGATTGTTGAGCCAGGCCGGCATCCGAGAGCGCTTCGATGACGTGATCAGCGTGGAGGAGGTCAAGCGCTTCAAGCCCGACCCGGCGGTCTATGCCCACTTGCGCAACCGTCTCGAGGTCGCCCCCGGCGACACCTGGCTGGTTTCCAGCAATCCCTTCGATGTGATCGGGGCTCGTCATGCCGGCCTGCATGCCGCCTGGGTCCGGCGCAGCCTGGATGCGCCCTTCGACCCTTGGGGCATCGAACCCGACATGACCGTGTCCGACCTCGACGCCCTGGCCGAGAGGCTGGTGTGAATGGCCTCACCCGACCGCCGGGCCAACTGGCGGCAGCCACGAGGTCATCCGCTCGTCAGTGGCAGTCGGGGGGCTCGGGGCTGGCGGAGAACGCCAGGTGTGTGAACCAGGCCGTGGCGTCGACGTCGGCGTTGTCGCCGTCGCTCATCAGGGCCACGCCATCGATGCTCTCCGGGCGACTGCCAAAGAAGCGTTGATAGTCTTCGCGAACGTCGCGGACTTCCGCCACCCACTCGCCCACCTTTGAATCACCGCTCTGCAGCGCCAGCAGGTGGGCGCGTGACGTGAAGGCATTGGGCCAGTCCGTGCCCGTCGGCTGATTCGAGGACCAGACATAGTTCACCGACTCGACCTGCCAGGGCAGCAGGCCCGTCTTGTGAACGACATAGACCCTTGCCGGGTAATCGTCCCCGGACTTTCGCGTCTCCTCAAGCCCGTCATGGACACCCGACACCTGCCAGCACCATTGCAGGTACGGGGTTTCGCGCAGATCGATCTCGCGCTCCAGGTATTTCGCCGAGGCCTTGCCTCTCGATCGCGCCTCGAGAACGTCGCGACCATCGCGTTCGACGAGCCGATACTCGGTCTCGTCCGCGAAGGAACGGGTGGGCCAGTCGTGCATCTCACTAGCCGAGAAGGTCGCCGCCTCGACAGGGGTCGCAACGCCGACCAGGGAGATGACGGGCAGGGCAAAGACGAGAAGGCAAAAGGCAGTCTGGGGGCGGGTCTTTGCCAGGATGCATGGCAGCTTCATGGGTCTCTTCGCTCCTCGTCAATGTCATCGCTCGCGGGGGCCTTGTGTTGGCCGGCCTTGTGAAGCAGCGCAAACTGTCTGTCGCATTCCCGGCAGGCGCCGCACATCGTGAGGTGTAGCCGCAGCGACAGTCGTTCCTGGAACGTCAATGGGCGATCCTGCTTCAAGGACATCAGTCGGGTCGCCTCTTTGCACATCATCATGACGCTGCCTCCTTTAGCCAACCTTTCTCTATGCAGGCCCTGAGCCGAAGACGTGCGCGATGCAGTATCACCCAGCAGTTATTCTCCTTGATGTCGAGCTCACGGCAAATGTCCTCGGTGGAGAGCCCCATCAGCTCTCGCAGGGAAAACACCCTGGCGGCGTTGTCCGGCAGGGCGATCATGCAGGCATCGAAGACTTGCCAGAAGTGGTCGTTCTCGAAGGCCGCCTCGGGCTCGCCCCAGCTCGAGGGACGGGCGTCTTTATGCCACCGGCCGTTCTGTTGGAACTGCCGCTCGATGGCCTCGTCATCTCCCTCGTCCTCGAACGGCTGCCATTTGCCCTGGCGCTTCTGGGCCCGCATGGCGTCGAGGATCTTGTACTTGAGAATGCCGAAGACCCAGGTCTCGTAGCCTGAGCGTCCGGCAAAGCTTCCATCCTTTTCGAGGGCAGCCGTCAGGGCTTCCTGAACGGCATCTTCGGCCCTTGAGAGGTCCCGCAAATGCATCAGGGCAAAGGAAACCAGCCGGGGGCGAACCTCTGTCAGGCGCCGATGGCGCGCCTCGGAAGCGTCTTGGGTCACGGGATGGCACCTCCGGTAGCCGATTGTCGGTCGATCACGGCGAGGCGGGAAAGGTCTTCCGGGCGGTCGACATCCCATACCACAGCCGGGAAGGCGAGCCGCCAGTCCAGCGCGGCGGCGCGCCGTCGGGCCTGCTCCATCACCCGCTCCGTACCCCAGTCGATGCCTGCGAACAGACCTGGCTCAGGGCGGTTCAGGCCAACCAGGGCAAACCCGCCATCCTCGGCCGGCAGAAAAACGGCATCCACCGACGTCAGCGCGGCCTGGCAGCGTCGCAACAGTGCCGGTGTGAGTACCGGACAGTCACTGCCGATCAGTAGCCCCGGCTCACCCATGGCCTGCAGCGCGTGATGCATGCGCTCCCCCAAGTCGGCCTCGGGTTGGGGGCGAAGGGTGATGCCGTGTCGGTCGGCGAGCGCCAGGAACAACGGGTGGGCATGATCCAGTGCCGTCCACAGGGTGATGCGTCGGGGCGATGTCGTCGCCAGGGCAACCGCGAGTGTCTCGCGCAGCAATCTTTCGTGAAGCCGGCAGGCACCCTCGGCCCCCAGGATCGGTACCAGCCGAGTCTTGACCTTGCCCGGTATCGGCGCCTTGGCCAGTATCGCCAGGGGCAGGTCATCGCGGGCGTCAGCGCACATGGCGGTACTCCCTTGCTAGGATATCGGCACTGACACCGCGCCAGTAACGGTAGCGAAGACGCCACATGAGGAGAATCGTGCGCCAGGCGCCGTTGCGCTCCCAGCGTCGTCCCGAGCTCGTCACCTTCGCGCGCAGGCAAGCCGGCGGCGAGAGTCGCTTGAGTCGGCGCGACATCTCGATGTCCTCCATCAGCGGCTGAACGGGAAAGCCGCCGACGGCCTTGAAGGCCTCTCGGGTCATGAACATCGCCTGGTCACCGGTGGCGATCCCGGTGAGGCGCGAGCGGAGGTTCATGGTGGCGGCGATCATCGACAACAACGGGTGGCGCCCGGTCAGTCGAACGTCAAAGCGTCCCCAGCAGCGCTTACTATCGAGAGCCTTGGCGACGAGATCCACGGCGTGTGCCGGCAGTCGGGTATCGGCATGCAGGAACAGCAGGTGATCGCCGTGGCTGGCCTCGCCACCGGCATTCATCTGGCTGGCCCGGCCCCGCGGTGCCGAGAGGCATTGGCAGTCCTGAGCTTGTGCGATGGCAAGGGTGGCGTCGCGACTACCACCGTCGACAAGCACCACCCCGGCTCCGTTTGAGCGTAAGGGAGCCAGGCTTGCCAGCAACACAGGGAGATGCTCGGCCTCGTCGAGCACCGGGATGATCACGTCGAGCCGCGATGGAGGCATGTCGATATCGGCCTGGAAGTTGGGGGGGCGGGTTTATGTCGTCGTTCTGGAGCGTACCTTACAGGTAATCCCCTTTGCGCGACCGGCTTCAATGCATGATGCTGGTTCTCACATACACCGGGAGATTTGATCATGCACAAGCGCCGCCTTCTTTTTAGTGTCTTGGCGATAGGGTCGCTGCTGGCCGTGCCTCAGGCGCTGCTCGCGCAATCATTGGGCATCGAGTCCCTTACCAGTCAGCATGACATCGATCAGGTCGACGAGCAGCTGCGTGCTGCACTGGACGATCGCGGCATGACCCTGGTCACGGTGATTGACCACGCGGCCAATGCCGGCAAGGTCGACCTGACACTGCCCCCCACACGCACTTTCGTCTTCGGCAACCCCGAGGTGGGCACGCCGATGATGCAGTGCCAGGGCAGCCTGGCCCTCGACCTGCCGCAGAAGATGGTCATCCGCACGACAGAAGAGGGCACCCGGCTGGAGTGGAATCATCCCGACTATCTCGCCGAGCGTCATGGGTTAGGTGACTGTGAGCTGCCGCTGGACAAGGTGGCCGGGGCACTCGAGAGCCTCGCAACCGAGGCGGCCGGCGACTGAGCGACTCACATCGTCGACTTGTCACCTTGCTTGGACGGATCAGACCTAAATATAGTGAAACATAGTCTGTGAGAGGCCAGCCGCCGTCATAAGCACATTGCCGCGCCTTACTATACTAAGGTCTAGGGACACAAGTTGTGTGGTCCTTGAAGCTTAACCGAATGGGAGGTGTGTCATGAAAACCATCAAGCATCTTTCTGCGGCACTGGTCTCCGTTCTTCTGCTCGCTGGCGTGGCTACCCAGGCCAGCGCCATTGACCCTGAGCGGCTGCCGTCTCTCCGGGGGGGTGAATCCCCACCGCACCTGATTGACGGCAAGGATCACTACCGCATCAGCGTTAAGGATTCGACTCAGCTGAGTATCCGTAGCCACGTCTGGACCGGCGAAAACCCCAGCGTCGTCCGGATGAGTGGCAGGCTGCTGGACGTCAATGGCGAGGTGGTGGCCGAAGGCCGGCGCGAGAAAGGCCACTTCGTGCTCGACCAAAGCGTGGACCCTGGTGAATACATCCTTGAAGTGGATGGGCGTGAGATCGGAGGCCGGCAGGAAGGCGCGAAACGCTATTATCTCCAAACACGCATGAATTGAGCCGAGACCGGCAATGACTCGTCCCCGTCAGGCATCCCGCCGGGCGGGGACGATCACGGTTGAAGCGCTGCGGCGACTCCCACTCGTTGCATCGACAGGCATGGGCCTGATCCCGGCACCGTTCAGCGCGATAGCTCGATGACCCGTCCGCCGGCATCCTCGGCGTCTTCGCGGTCGTGGGTGACCATCAGGCTGGGCAGGCCGGCCTCGCGCAGGCGCTCGAAAACCAGTTGGCGCATCTCGTGGCGCAGGTGGGTGTCGAGCTTCGAGAAGGGTTCGTCGAGCAGCACCGCACAGGGGGCCGACAGCAGCAGGCGCATCAGCGCCACCCGGGCCTTCTGCCCGCCCGAGAGCGTGGCCGGGTCGCGATCGCCGAAGCCGGCGAGGCCGATGTTGCCCAGCGCCTGCTCGACCCGAGCGGGCTTGTCGGGGGTGGTCCGAGGCATGCCGAAACGCAGGTTGCCGCCCACCGAGAGATGGGGAAAGAGCAGCGGGTCCTGGAACAGCAGGCCGATGCCGCGCCGCTCGGCAGGCAGTGAGCTGATGTCGTGGCCGTCGAGCAGCACCTGTCCTCTGGCCCGGAACTCGGGAGCCAGAAAGCCGGCGAGATAAGCGAGCAGGGTCGACTTGCCCGAGCCGGAAGGCCCCAT
>DATISN010000161.1:0-2771 GCA_035581765.1 Halomonas sp. | reverse complement strand
CCCGAAACGGCGCCTGAGCCGCCACCGCCGACCCAGCCGGCACCCACCGAGCCTGCGGCTCCCGCGGTAGCCGGAGCGGCAGAGCGGATCGATCATGCTGACTGGCTTTCGCGCTTCGAGTCGCTGGGCCTTGGCGGCTTGACGCGAAACCTCGCGGCCAACTGTGTGGTCGAAGGCGATGACGGCGAGCGGCTGTGGCTGCGCCTTGACCCATCGCTTGCCGCGATGCAAGCGGATGTCCATCTTCAGCGCATGGAGCAGGCCTTGTCTTCGCTGGGTATCGAGCGTCGCCTGGTCGTCGAGGTGGGGCCGTTGCCGGACTCTGTCGAGACCCCCAAGCAGCAGGCCGACCGACTGGCCGCACAGCGTCTCGCCGAAGCGGTTGAAGCCCTGACCCGCGACCCGCATGTTCAGCAATTGCAGAAGACCTTTGGGGCGCGCCTGATACAATCCACCGTCAAGCCGGCCGATGTCCAAGCCTAGGCCGACGTGCCGGTGGCGATTCCCGTCACCCCCCTTGACGAGCATGTTCACGTTCTCGAGTCATCTCACTTAAACCGAAGAGGAACCCGCCATGATGAAAGGTGGAATGGGCAACCTGATGAAACAGGCCCAGGAAATGCAGGAAAAGATGCAACGCGTCCAGGAAGAGGTCGCCAAGGCCGAAGTATTGGGCGAGGCGGGGGCCGGCATGATCAAGATCACCATGAACGGCCGTCACGATGTCAGTAAGGTCGACATCGACCCCAGCGTCATGGATGAGGACAAGGAGCTGCTAGAGGACCTGCTGGCCGCCGCGGTGAACGATGCCGTGCGCAAGGTCGAGGCCAGTTCCAGGGAGAAGATGGAAGAGGCAACTGCTGGCCTGAACCTGCCGCCCGGCTTCAAGATGCCGTTCTAGGATTCATTGAATGGGACGCCAATGAGCTTTTCCCCCCTGGTAGACCGGTTGATGGAATCGCTGCGGGTGCTGCCGGGCGTAGGACCCAAGACCGCGCAGCGCATGGCCATGCACCTGCTCGAGCGCGACCGTGAAGGAGGCAAGCGCCTGGCCGACGTGATGGCGGTGGCGATCGAGGAAGTCGGCTATTGTCGTCGCTGCCGCACCCTCACCGAGCAGGACATCTGCACCTTGTGCGAGAGCGCGCGGCGTGACGATGCCGTACTCTGCGTGGTGGAATCCCCCGCCGACCAGCTGGCCATCGAGGACGCCGGTGGCTATCGCGGACGTTACTTCGTGCTGCATGGCCATCTTTCGCCGCTGGACGGCATCGGCCCGGAAGATATCGGGCTCGACCAGTTGGAGGCACGTGTCGCCGAAGGGGGCATCGAGGAGCTGATCCTGGCGACCAACCCGACCGTGGAGGGCGAGGCGACCGCCCACTATATTGCGTCACAGCTATCCCCCCTGGGCGTGAAGCTATCGCGGCTGGCGTATGGTGTACCCATGGGCGGCGAGCTCGAGTACGTCGACGGAGGCACGCTGAGTCGTGCCTTCAATGGTCGCCTGCCGTTCCAGAGCGACTGATTCCTTCCTTTTTGCCGGACCCCTTATGCCCTTGACCCCCGAGATTTGCTGGATCGACACCCCCGAGGCCCTGGACGCGGCCTGCGCGGAGGTGGCCGATGCCGATGTCATCGCCCTGGATACCGAGTTCTTCCGCGAGAATACCTTCCATCCGGTACCGGCACTGATCCAGTTTGCCGCTGATGGACCGGCCTATCTGGTCGATCCGCAGGCCGTCGACTGCACCGAGGCGTTTCGTCGACTGCTGTCCTCGGGACCCGTCAAGCTGCTGCATGCCTCCAGCGAGGATCTCGAGGTCTTTGCCCATTGGGCCGGGGTGGCGATGGCACCGCTGATCGATACCCAGGTCGCGCAGTCGCTGCTCGGCGAAGTGCCTTCCATGGGCTACCAGAAGCTGGTGGAATTCTGGGTGGGCGAAACTTTACCCAAGGACGAGACGCGTTCCAATTGGCTGCTGCGCCCCTTGAGCGAAACCCAGAAACAGTACGCTGCGCTGGATGTGGTGTATCTGCTGGAGGTCTGGCATCGTCAGCGTGAACGGCTCGAGCAGCTGCAGCGCATGGACTGGCTCGAGGCCGACTGTGGCGAACTGGTCGTGCAGGCGACACGCAGTGAGGCGGCCGATGGTCAGTGGTATTTGCGGCATCGTCAGCTTTGGCGCTTGTCTCCGCGTCAGATCGAGGCGTTCCGTCTGCTCACCACCTGGCGTGAAGGCGAGGCGAGGCGTCGTGATCTGCCCAGGGGCTGGCTGATCAACGACCGGCTTTTGTATGCCATTGCAGAAAAACTCCCTGAGAATCGCTACGAGCTGGCCCAGGTCGAGGATCTCAAGCCGGCCTTGATCAAGCGGGAGGGCGATGACCTGCTGCGCCTGGTGCGAGAGGC
This sequence comes from Halomonas sp., assembly GCA_035581765.1. Taxonomy (GTDB): domain Bacteria; phylum Pseudomonadota; class Gammaproteobacteria; order Pseudomonadales; family Halomonadaceae; genus Halomonas. The sequence goes on along the minus strand of DATISN010000161.1, from coordinate 358 downwards.
GCTGCATGCCGATGAGCTGCGACTGCCTGCCGCCATGCCATCGCCCTTGGCTCCCGAGTTCAAGAAGCGCGTCAAGGCCGTGAAACGGGTAGTGAATGCCGAAGCCGAAGATCTCGGCCTGGCCCCGGAGGTGCTGCTGCGCCGCCGGGACGTCGAGGCCCTGGTGACGGCGGATCTCGGTGATGACGCGCTGCCGTTACTCAGTGGCTGGCGAGGCGAACGGCTTAATGCCGACATGGTCTCGGCTCTCGAGGCGGTGTCCTGATGAGCGATGACCGGATGCGCGGCGACAAGCTGTTGTGTGAGGTCTTCAAGAGTTCGCGCAAGGAAGGCCTCTACCTTTATGTCGACAAGCGAC
>DATISN010000160.1:0-2632 GCA_035581765.1 Halomonas sp. | reverse complement strand
CATTGGCGTTGAAATCCGGCAACTTCGGCGGTGAGGACTTCTTCACCCGGGCGTTCGATGTCCTGCCAACCGAGAAACCATCATGAACGTGCATGACGAGAATGGCCTGCGCGAGCAGATCAGCACCCTGGGCCAGTCGCTGTTCGACCGGGGGCTGACCATGGGCTCCAGCGGCAACATCAGCGTGCGCCTGGATGACGGCGGCTGGCTGATGACGCCCACCAACGCCTGCCTGGGCCGTCTGGACCCGGCACGCATCTCGCGAATGGACCGGGACGGCCGGCTGCTCGATGGCGACAAGCCGACCAAGGAGAGCTTCCTGCACATGGCGATGTACGCCGAGCGCCCGCAATCCGGCGCCATCGTGCATCTGCATTCGACCCACTCGGTCGCCGTCTCGTGCCTGCCCGAGATCGATCCCGACGACTGCATTCCGCCGCTGACGGCGTACTACGTGATGCGGGTCGGCAAGCTGCCGCTGGTGCCCTACCATCTTCCCGGCGACCCGAGCCTGGGCGATGCCGTCCGCGGCCTGGCCGGGGCGCATAGTGCCGTACTGCTGGCCAACCACGGCCCCGTGGTGGCCGGCAAGTCGCTGGAAGCGGCCGTCTACGCGACCGAGGAGTTGGAGGAAACGGCCAAGCTCTTCCTGTTGCTGCATGGCCGAAACCCACGCGCCTTGACACCTGAGCAGGTCGCCGACCTCGAGGCACGCTTTCCCCGCGACTGACCGCCAGCCCCCACCGACCACAAGGACGCCCCGATGATTCGACTGGCCGCCAATCTCAGCATGCTGTTCCAGGAGCACGACTTTCTCGATCGCTTTGCCGCCGCCGCCGGGGCCGGCTTTCGGGGCGTGGAGTACCTGTTTCCCTACGCCTACGCCGCCGAGACACTGCGAGCGGCACTGGATGACGCCGGCCTTGAGCAGGTGCTGTTCAATCTGCCTCCGGGTGACTGGGAGGCGGGCGAGCGCGGTATCGCCAGCCTGCCCGGGCGCGAGGCGGAATTTCGTGACTCGGTGGTCGAGGGGCTGCGCTACGCCGAGGTGCTCGGCTGTCCGCGGGTCCATGCCATGGCAGGCCTGTTGCCGCCGGACGCCGATGCCGACACACGCGCCGCCCATCACACGACCTACGTGGAGAATCTGCGCTTTGCCGCAGGCGAGGCAGCCAAGATTGGCCGCGAGGTGCTGATCGAACCGATCAACACCCGCGACATGCCGCGCTTCTTTGTCTCGCGCCAGGCACATGCCATGGCGGTGCTGGAGGCGGTCGGCGCCGACAATCTCCGCCTGCAGTTTGACCTCTACCATTGCCAGATCATGGAGGGCGACCTGATCCGCCACTTGGAGCGGCAGTTCGCGCGTATCGCCCACGTGCAGATCGCCGGGGTGCCGGAGCGCCACGAGCCGGATGTCGGAGAGATCCATTATCCTGCGCTCTTCGCCCATCTCGAGGCACTCGGCTATGACGGCTGGGTGGGCTGCGAATATCGCCCGGCCGCCGGGACGCGTGAAGGGCTTGGCTGGGGGCGCGAGCTGGGATTGTATCCGACCCTCTGACGATCACTTTTTCCGGACAGGATAGACACATCATGCATATCGCCATTACCGGTGCCGCCGGCTTTCTCGGCCAGCGACTCGTTACCCGACTGCTCGAACGCGGCCGGCTCGATGGCCAGGCGATCCGCCGCCTGACGCTGCTCGATCAGGTCGAGGCGCCGCTCCCCGATGCCGGCGGCGTCGAGATCGTCGCGCAGGCGCTCGATGTCACGGTGCCGGGCGCACTCGACGAGGTGCTCGCGTCGCGCCCGGACGTGATCTATCACCTGGCGGCGGTGGTGAGCTCCGCCGCCGAGGAAGACCTCGACCTCGGCATGCGGGTCAATTTCGATGCCACCCGGGCGCTGCTCGAGGGCTGTCGGCAGCATGCGCTGGCCGCGACGCGTCTGATCATGGCCAGCTCGGTGGCGGCCTACGGCGGCGACCTGCCTGAAGTGCTCGACGACATGACCGCCCTGCAGCCGCAGAATTCCTATGGCGCCCAGAAGGCGATGTGCGAGCTGTTGATCAATGACTACAGTCGTCGAGGCCTGGTCGATGGTCGCGTGCTGCGTCTGCCGACCATCGTCATCCGCCCGGGGCGTCCCAACGCGGCGGCTTCGAGCTTCGCCTCCAGCATCCTGCGCGAGCCCTTGAACGGCGAGGACGCCATTTGCCCGGTGCCGACCGATCTTGAGATGTTCGTGATGTCGCCGGGCAAGGTCGTCGAGGCGCTGATCCACGGCGCCGAGGTGCCGGGCGAGCACTGGGCGCCTTATCGAGCCTTCATGCTGCCCGGCATCACGGTCAGCGTGGGCGAGATGCTCGAGACCCTGCGCGAGGTGGCGGGGGATGCCGCCGTGGCCAGGGTGCGCCACGAGCCGGATGCGCGTGTCACCGCCATCGTCTCGAACTGGCCGGCCCGCTTCGATACCGCCAAGGCCCGACGGCTGGGGTTCGAGGGCGACAGCAGTTTTCGCGAGATCATCGAGGCGTTCGTTGACGAGCGCCCGTGAGCCAGTCGTCCGCTGACCGGGCAGGCGACAACCCAAGGTGAGCGCCTGCCTTGACGCAGGCGACCCGACAATC
>DATISN010000159.1:0-23148 GCA_035581765.1 Halomonas sp. | reverse complement strand
GTTGGCGACCAGCTGGTCGACATACTTGGGCTGGGTCATCACTCGACCGAACCACTGGGCAAGCTGGACCGGATCATCGAGGGTGTCGAGGATCAGTGCACGCATGCGGGCAAGCGCGGCATCGTCGAGTTCCGCCGGGTCACGCGGCGGTGTCATGCCGGCATCGGCGTATCGCCGCGAGGCAGGCAACTGTTCACCGAGATAATCCGCGAACGACGTGATGGCCTCGTCCGCCGACGGGGCGCGAAAACCCACCGAGAAGGTCATGCAGTCATCGGATTGACTGACGCCATGGTGGGCCCAGCCGGGGGGCAGATAGAGCATGTCGCCGGGCTCGAGCAGCCAGTCGTGACCGGGTGCGACCTCGAAACGCTCGAGAATGCGCAGGTCGATCCCCTCGAGAATCGGGGCGTCGTCGGCGACCCGGCCACCCAGCTGCCAGCGTCGCGTGCCGCTGCCCTGCAGCAGGAAGACGTCGTATTGGTCGACATGCGGACCGACACTGCCCCCGGGCGGGGCGTAGCTGACCATGATGTCGTCGAGCCGCCAGCGGGGCAGGAAGTCGAAAGCGGCAAGTAGCGCTGCAACCTCGGGAACATAGTGGTCCACGGCCTGAACCAGCAGGGACCAATCGCCCTCGGGAAGCTCGGCAAAGGTAGCCGCATCGAAGGGGCCTTCACGAACCTGCCAGGGGCGTTCGTTGCCTCGCGAGTCGCGTCCGTGTTCCTCGACCAGGCGAGATTCGACCCCTTCCTCGCAGGCAAGCCCTGCCAGTTCGTCGGCATCCAGCGGGCTTTCGAAGTGGGGGATAGCGCCGCGGATGAGCAGGGGCTGGCGTTGCCAATGGTCGCGGAGGAACTCGGCGGCGCTCAGGCCACCCAGCAGGACGCGGGGCGTGTCGGCGGACATGGTCAGAGTTTCCTGGCTTGGGCGGCAGCATTGCCGGTGTAGGTGGACGGCGTCAGCGTCTTCAGCTCCTGCTTGACCGTCGCCGGCAGTTCCAGCGTGTCGATAAAGGCCGCAAAGCCCGCCTGGTCGATGCGCTTGCCGCGGGTCAGTTCCTTGAGCTTTTCGTAGGGCTTTTCGATGCCGTAGCGGCGCATCACCGTCTGGATCGGTTCGGCGAGCACTTCCCAACTGCCATCGAGGTCGTCGGCCAGGCGTGTCGGGTTGGCTTCGAGCTTGCTAATGCCCTTGAGTGCGGCGTGGTAGGCGATCAGGCCGTAGGCCAGGCCCACGCCGAGATTGCGCAGCACCGTGGAATCGGTCAGGTCGCGCTGCCAGCGTGAGATCGGCAGCTTCTGGGCCAGGTGGCCGAGGATGGCGTTGGCCAGTCCCAGGTTGCCCTCGGCATTCTCGAAGTCGATCGGGTTGACCTTGTGGGGCATGGTAGAGGAGCCGATCTCGCCGGCGACGGTCTTCTGCTTGAAGTAACCCAACGAGATGTAGCCCCAGACATCACGGGCGAAGTCGATCAGGATGGTATTGAAGCGGCAGATCGCATCGAACAGCTCGGCGATATAGTCGTGGGGTTCGATCTGGGTGGTGTAGGGGTTGAAGGTCAGCCCCAGCCCTTCGACGAAGTGACGCGCATTGGTTTCCCAGTCGACCTCGGGGTAGGTGACCAGGTGGGCATTGTAATTGCCGACCGCGCCATTGATCTTGCCCAGCACCTCGACGTTCTCGATTTGGCGCAGCTGGCGCTTGAGGCGATAGGCAACGTTGGCCATTTCCTTGCCCAGCGTAGTGGGCGTCGCCGTCTGGCCGTGGGTCCGCGATAGCATCGATTGGCCGGCATGCTCATGGGCCAGGTGGGCGATCTCGTCGGTGACCCTGTGCATCACCGGCAGCAGGGCGGTGAGGCCATCGGTGAGCATCACGCCGTAGGAGAGGTTGTTGATGTCCTCGCTGGTACAGGCGAAGTGCACGAACTCGGTGATGGCATGCAGCTCGGGCTGGTCGGCAATTCGCTCCTTGAGAAAGTATTCCACTGCCTTGACGTCATGGTTGGTGGTTCGCTCGATTTCCTTGATGCGTTCGGCATCGCTCACCGAGAAGCGATCGATGATTGCCTCCAGAAAGGCATTGGCCTCGGCGGAAAGTGCAGGAACTTCGCTGATTTCGTCGATCTCGGCAAGGCGCTGCAACCAACGAATCTCGACAATCACACGGGCTCGAATCAGGCCAAATTCACTGAAGTGTTCGCGCAGGCTTTCCGCCTTGGTGGCGTAGCGGCCATCGACCGGCGAGAGAGCAGTAAGGGCGGAGAGGGGGAGGGGAGCGGCTGGCATGGCTTGGATTCCGAAACGATAAATAAAGAGGGGGATCAGCCCAGCTGGTCGAGCGTCTTCTTCAGTGAGCCGCGCTGGACGACCAGCTTCCAGCGGCGCCCGCCTTGCTGGTGCCACAGCAGGGCGAAGCGGATGCCGGCGAGTAGGATGGCGCGCACGCGCTCGGGCATCATGCGTGTCTGCAGTAACGAGGGGTCGCCCTGGACGACGATGCGCGTCTTGAAGGTCGACACCGTTTTCTGGTAGGCCTCGCCGAGGCTCGCGATTACGTTCTCGTGGGTTTCGCCGAAATGCTCGGCCTGTCCCTGGATGCGTGTCAGGTGCTGGCCCAGCTCGTCCATCATGGCGTTATTGTTGCGCAGCTTGCTCATCAGCATCAGCAGCGAGAAACCGTAGCGCAGCACGACCGGGTTGGCCTGGCGGCGGCCGACGACCGTTTCCAGTACCTCTAGGCCGCGGCGCAGGTTGTTGGGGTGGCCACCGTAGATCGCCTCGAAGCTTTCCGGGTTGGTGTCCAGAGTGGCATGGATCAGGGTCTCCCAGGCGCGCTGCTCGACCTGGCCGGTGCGGGCCAGTTCATCGACCAGGCTGGCGGCCTGGAATACACCGGCCAAGGCCAGCGCCTGGCGCGCCACGGGAGTGTCCGGGGCGCGATGGATCGGAGTGGAAGCGCTCATGCGGCGAGCTCCTTGGCATTCCAGGTTTGGCGGATCACCCCGCCGCCTAGGCAGATGTCGCCATCGTACAGCACCAGCGACTGGCCGGGCGTGACGGCACGCTGGGGTTGATCGAAATGGACGTCGACGCCGCCATCGTCGCGCACCTGAAATTGGCAGGGCACGTCGTCCTGGCGATAGCGGGTCTTGGCCGTACAGCGTGCCTCACGGGCCGGGGGTTCCCCAGCGACCGGGATGCCGGCCACCGGAGTGCCGGCCACCCAGTCCATGGCTTCGGTGGCAAGTGAATCGGTGTAGAGCCGCGGGTGATGCTTGCCCTGGACGGCGACCAGCACGTTGCGTTCGAGATCCTTGGCGGCGACGTACCAGGGGGCGTCCGGATAATCGGCCACACCACCAATACCGAGCCCCTGTCGCTGGCCCAGGGTGTAGTACATCAGGCCTTGATGCTCCCCGATGACATCGCCATCAGGCGTCTCGATATGCCCCGGCTGGGCCGGCAGATACTGTTGGAGAAAATCGCGGAAACGGCGCTCACCAATGAAGCAGATTCCGGTGGAATCCTTCTTTGTCGCCGTGACCAGGCCATGGCGCTCGGCGATGGCGCGCACGTCGGGTTTTTCCAGCTCGCCCACCGGGAAAAGCGTGCGCGCGATAGCTGCCTCCGGCACCGCGTGCAGGAAATAGCTCTGATCCTTGTTGGCGTCCAGACCCTTGAGCAGGCGTGGGCGGAGGCCACCATCGAGTCGGCCGCGGACCTGTCCTTGACGAACATAGTGGCCGGTTGCGATCTTCTCGGCACCGAGCAGCTCGGCGTACTCGAGGAAGACCTTGAACTTGATCTCGCGGTTGCACAGGATATCCGGATTCGGCGTGCGCCCGGCCTGATACTCGGCGAGAAAATGCTCGAACACATTGTCCCAGTACTCGGCCGCGAAATTGGCGGTGTGCAGCTTGATGCCGAGCTTTGCGCAGACCGCTTCGGCATCCGCCAGGTCGTCCTTGGCGGTGCAATATTCGGTGCCGTCGTCCTCGTCCCAGTTCTTCATGAACAGTCCTTCGACGTCGAAGCCCTGCTCGAGCAGCAGCAGGGCGGAAACGGAAGAGTCGACGCCGCCGGACATGCCGACGATCACCTTGCCTGGAGGGGCTGTCATGGGCGCTCTCAGATAACGTGAAGCGTAAATGGGCGGGAATTATACACGATGCAGGCATCGTGCTTCGACCGACTAGCGCTCGTGGATCACGTTCATGGGGAAGAATTTACCGGCCAGGCTGTCGCGCACCCGTCGCATCACCATGGGGCTTCTCAGGCGCCCCTTGCGTTCGAGGGCCTCGAGTTCTTCAAGCGTCAGCCAATGGGTGGCGAGAATCCCCTTGTCGAGATCATTGCCCAGATGAGCCAGCGCCATGCCGAAGAAGCCATGGCTGTGGAAGGTGTGGCCATCCGGCGTCTGGTAAACGTACATGCCCAGGTAGTCGGTGATGCCCACCTGCCAGGCCGTTTCCTCGCGCACTTCACGCAGCGCCGCCTCGCGGATTCGCTCATCGGGTTCAATATGGCCGGCTGGCTGGTTGAACAGGGTGTGAGGACCGCCGCGGTCCTCCTCGACCATCAGATAGCGGCCGGCGCGTTCCACGACGCAGGCCACGGTCACGTAGGGTTGCCAGCGTTTCATCGGCGCTCTCCATTGCGGCGGTTGGGACGCGGCGTTTTCGCCGGCGATTGATTGACATAAGCGGCAACCCGGCGCGGGGCGTGAAGCGCCTCGCGGCGCCACTCGCCCGGGGCCAGGTCATCGAGTCGCCAGGGCCCGATGGCAACGCGCACCAGGCGCAGGACGGGACACCCGACATGGGCCAGCATGCGGCGGACCTGCCGGTTGCGCCCTTCTGTCAGGGTTATTTCCAGCCAATGTGTGTCGGGATGGCGCTTCGGGTCCAGTGGCGGGGTGCGCTCGGCAAGGCCGCTGGTGGCCAGCCGCCGCACCTTGGCCGGCCGGGTCTGGCCATCCTTCAAGGCAATGCCACTCCGCAGGGATTGCAATGCCGCATCATTAGGGTAGCCCTCGACCTGCACGCGGTACACCTTGGGCTGCTTGTGTCGCGGGTCGGCAATACGATGGATCAGCTGGCCATCATCCGTCAGCAGCAGCAAGCCCTCCGAGTCATAGTCGAGCCGGCCGGCAGCATAGATACCCGGTATCGCGATGATGTCGGCCAGGGTGGCGCGGGTGTTTTCGCCGGCAGCGGAGCGGTCGGTGAACTGGGATAACACGCGATAGGGCTTATGCAGAAGATAGAGCGAGCTCATTCGACCAAGGTCTTGCTACCATGGATTGTCGACAAATAGTGGCCCAAGCCTACTCCGAACACGCGGGTGAATGCTATACTTCGCGCTCCACTGAATAGACCAGACAGGGGAGTTCTCAATGGGGTTTCAGAAAATCGTCGTGCCCGATGGCGGCCACAAGATTACCGTCAATGCCGACAGCACCCTGAACGTGCCCACTGATCCGATCATCCCGTATATCGAGGGTGACGGCATTGGTGTCGACGTGACACCGGCCATGATGATCGCCATCAATGCGGCCGTGCAGAAGGCCTACAACGGCGAGCGCAAGATCCACTGGATGGAGGTCTACGCCGGCGAGAAGTCCACCCAGATCTACGATGCCGACACTTGGCTGCCGGAAGAGACACTGGAAGCCGTGAAGGATTACGTGGTGTCCATCAAAGGGCCGCTGACGACGCCGGTAGGCGGGGGTATCCGCTCCTTGAACGTGGCGCTGCGTCAGAAGCTCGACCTCTATGTCTGCCAACGTCCGGTTCGCTGGTTCGAAGGCGTGCCGAGCCCTGTCAAGAAGCCGGCCGATGTGGACATGGTCATCTTCCGTGAGAACTCCGAAGACATCTACGCGGGCATCGAGTGGAAGGCCGGCACGCCGGATGCCGATAAAGTCATCAAGTTCCTTCGCGAGGAGATGGGTGTCACCAATATTCGTTTCCCCGAGAACTGCGGTATCGGTGTCAAACCCGTTTCGGTCGAAGGCACCAAGCGTCTGGTCCGTCAGGCGCTGCAGTACACCATTGATAACGACCGTGAGTCGCTGACCCTGGTGCACAAGGGCAACATCATGAAATTCACCGAAGGCGCCTTCAAGGATTGGGGCTACGAGCTCGCCAAGGAAGAGTTCGGTGCCGAGTTGCTCGATGGCGGCCCATGGATGACCTTCAAGAATCCCAAGACCGGCAAGGACATCGTGATCAAGGACGTCATTGCCGACGCCATGCTGCAGCAGATCCTGTTGCGTCCGGCCGAGTATGACGTGATTGCCACCCTGAATCTCAACGGCGACTACATTTCCGACGCCCTGGCGGCGGAAGTGGGCGGTATCGGCATCGCCCCGGGCGCTAACCTGTCTGATTCGGTGGCCATGTTCGAGGCCACGCACGGTACCGCGCCCAAGTATGCCGGCCAGGACAAGGTCAACCCCGGCTCGCTGATCCTCTCCGCCGAGATGATGCTGCGCCACATGGGGTGGGTCGAAGCCGCCGATCTGGTGCTCAAGGGCATGGAGAAGGCCATTTCCAAGGGCGAGGTCACCTACGACTTCCATCGCCAGATGGATGATGCCAAGTTGCTCAAGTGCTCCGAGTTCGGTCAGGCCGTTGCCGATAACATGTGATACCTGATATCGGACACGGGCCCCCGCTCGCCGCATGGCGGGCGGGGGTCTTTGCGTTAAAGCGCTATAACGAGTCAAAACCCTGTTGCGAGTCTGACACGGTATCGAATTGATGAACCCTGCCGCGGCGATGGCGTCAAAGCACAGTTGAGTCAGTTATCGTCGGTCGGCTTGTCGAGATGGATAGTGGCCCTTATGTTGAAGACAGACGAGAAGGCGCAGTGGGTAGTTCATGCGTCGCTCACTGCTGGCATGACGCGCCCTGGGGAGCCCGGGGAGCAGAACGATGACGATCTGGCGGTGCAGAACGCGGAGCCGGATCTTGCCCAGCCGCCCTTGTACAAAGTGATATTGCACAACGACGATTTTACCCCGATGGAATTCGTGGTTGAGGTATTGCAGACCTTCTTCTATCTGGACAGTGAGGCCGCGGTGCAGGTGATGCTGACGGTTCATACCCAGGGCAAGGCCACTTGCGGTATCTTTACTCATGATATTGCTGAAACCAAAAGCCATCAGGTCAATCAATATGCACGAGAATGTCAGCATCCGTTGCTTAGCGATATCGAGGTAACGGACTGACCCCCGGACATGGTCGCTAGGGGTGATAGTGATGCCGTTGGTCGATGAGACTTGCAACGGCGGTGTTTGTACCCGATGTTGATGATGCCGGACCTAGACAGATCCGACGCAAGCCCTACGCGGCGAGAAGGGGACTGCCATGCTTAGCAAAGAACTTGAACTGACCCTGAATACAGCGTTCACCGTGGCGCGCTCCAAGCGTCACGAATTCATGACCGTTGAGCATCTGCTGCTGGCGCTGCTGGACAACGCGTCTGCCGCGGATGTGCTGAGAGCCTGTGGGGCCAATCTCGACAAGCTTCGGTCCGACCTACAGGACTTCATCAATTCTACTACGCCGCTGATTCCGGATGATCAGAGCGATCGCGAGACCCAGCCCACGCTGGGATTTCAGCGTGTGCTGCAACGCGCCGTTTTTCATGTCCAGTCCTCAGGCAAGAGCGAAGTCACCGGCGCCAACGTCCTGGTAGCCATCTTCTCCGAGCAGGAGAGTCAGGCGGTCTACTTCCTCAAGCAGCAGAACGTCGCGCGTGTCGATGCGGTCAACTACATCGCCCATGGGATTTCCAAGGTGGCAGGACATGGCCACAGCCCGTCCTCCCCGTCGTCAGAGGCCGAGGAATCTGAGGAGGGCAGCAGCGATAACAGTAGCAATCCGCTGACAGGCTTCGCTACCAACCTCAACGAGCAGGCACGCCTGGGCAAGATCGATCCGTTGATCGGCCGCGACCGGGAGCTTGAGCGTGTGGTGCAGATACTTGCCCGGCGTCGCAAGAACAATCCGTTGCTGGTTGGTGAGGCTGGCGTGGGCAAAACGGCCATCGCCGAGGGTCTGGCCAAGCGTATCGTCGAGGAAGACGTTCCCGAGGTCATCGGCGATGCCGTAGTTTATTCCCTTGATATGGGAGCGCTGCTCGCGGGCACCAAGTATCGCGGCGATTTCGAGAAGCGTCTGAAGAGCCTGCTGGCCGAGTTGCGCAAGCAGCCCAATGCCGTGCTGTTCATCGACGAGATTCATACCGTGATCGGTGCGGGGGCGGCGTCCGGCGGCGTGATGGACGCCTCCAACCTGCTCAAGCCCATGCTTTCCTCGGGCGAGCTGCGCTGTATCGGATCCACGACGTTTCAAGAGTATCGAGGCATCTTCGAAAAGGATCGCGCGCTAGCTCGGCGCTTTCAGAAGGTCGACGTGCCGGCTCCCTCCGTCGATGACACCATCCGCATCCTCAAGGGGCTGCGTTCGCGCTTCGAGGAGCATCACCAGCTCAAGTACACGGATGCGGCCCTAGAGAGTGCTGCGCGCCTGGCGGATCGGTACATCAATGACCGGCATCTGCCCGACAAGGCCATCGACGTGATCGATGAAGCCGGTGCGCATCAGCGTCTCCTGCCGATGGAAGTGCGCGTCAACACCATCGACGTGGATCAGGTCGAGGCTATCGTGGCGTCTATCGCCAGGATTCCGCCGAAGAGCGTCTCGAGTTCGGACCGTAAGCAACTGGCCAACCTCGATCGCGATCTCAAGATGTTGGTGTTCGGCCAGGACGAGGCCATCGACAGCCTGGCGTCTGCCATCAAGCTGTCGCGAGCCGGCCTCAAGTCGCCGGACAAGCCGGTAGGTAGCTTCCTTTTCGCCGGCCCAACCGGGGTGGGCAAGACCGAAGTGGCCCGACAGCTCTCGCATATCATGGGCATCGAACTGGTGCGCTTCGATATGTCGGAGTATATGGAGCGCCACACCGTGTCACGCCTGATCGGTGCGCCTCCCGGCTATGTCGGCTACGACCAGGGCGGACTGCTGACCGAGGCGATCACCAAGCAACCCCACTGCGTGCTGTTGCTCGACGAAATCGAAAAGGCGCACCCGGAGGTCTTCAACCTGCTGCTGCAGGTGATGGACCATGGTCGTCTGACCGACAACAACGGGCGCGAGGCGGATTTCCGTCATGTGATCCTGATCATGACCTCCAACGCCGGGGTGGAGCAGGCCTCGCGGCGCTCCATCGGCTTCCAGCACCAGGATCATTCCACCGATGCCATGGAAGTCATCCGCAAGACCTTTACCCCGGAGTTCCGCAACCGCCTCGATGGCATCATCCAGTTCCACTCCCTGCCCACCTCCGTGGTACGCAGCGTGGTGGACAAGTTTCTCGTGGAGCTTCAGGCGCAGCTGGACGAGAAGCGCGTACAGCTCGACGTGGACGATGCCGCCCGGGATCTGCTGGCAGAGAAGGGTTACGACCCCGATATGGGGGCTCGGCCGATGGCTCGGCTGATTCAGGAAAAGCTCAAGAAACCGCTGGCCGAGATGATTCTCTTCGGCGAGCTTTCCGAGCATGGGGGTGTGGTGCATGTCGACGTCGAGGATGGGGAGTTACATCTTTCCACCGAAACGGAAATGGCCGACGCACCTTGATCGGGGCTTGATCTTGACCAGAGGTTAGATACACTCGTCAGAGAACAGCGCCTCGTCTCAGGACGGGGCGTTGTCATGTGTGTCAGGCGCTGTGCTCGGCAGACCGAGCCGGAGGAAAGGGCGGCCGGCGTGCCGCCTGCCGCTTAGCGGGAGCGGTAGACGATGCGGCCTTTCGACAGGTCGTAGGGAGTCAGCTCGACCTTGACCTTGTCACCCGTCAGGATGCGAATGTAGTTCTTGCGCATCTTGCCCGAAATATGGGCAGTGACCACGTGGCCGTTTTCCAGCTCTACACGAAACATGGTGTTGGGAAGGGTGTCAACGATGACGCCTTCCATTTCGATATGATCTTCACGTGCCATATAGGCGGTTCCTCAAGGATGAGAATGACGAAGCGGACCGGTACGGGAGCCTGTGCTCGGTACCATGCCGATACAATAGCGCGGTATTGTGCCGCATGCGGGGCGTCAAGGCAAAAAAGCAGCGCGAGAGATCACGCGGGCAGCAGGCGCCGCCAATGACTGCCATCCAGCATCTCCAGAGGGCGAAAGGCTTGTTTATAGTTCATTTTCCTCGACTCGCGGATCCAGTAGCCCAAGTAGACATGTGGCATGTCTAGATCGCGGGCTCGCTCTATCAGTGAAATTACGGCAAAGGTGCCAAGCGAGCGGCGATCCATGGCGTCTTGGGGGTCGAAGAACGTATAGATAGCCGACAGACCATGCTCGAGTTGATCGAAGGCCGTCACCGCCACCAGTCGTTCCCCCAGGCGAAATTCGAGAAGGCGCGCATAAGGTTGGTTTAGGGTCAGAAAGGTCCGGTATTGTTCGTGGCTCGGAGGAAACATGTCACCGTCAGCATGTCGGGCGCGGATATAACGGGCATACAGAGAGTAATGCTCGGCGTCGAAGATCGCCGGCCGGGTATGCAGGCCAAGATCGGCATTGCGCGCGCTCACCTTGCGTTGGTTGCGGCTCGCGATGAAATCATCCACGGGAATACGCACCGAGATGCAGGCGCTACAGCCCTCGCAATGGGGGCGATAGAGGTGACGTCCGCTACGGCGAAAGCCCAGCAACGCCAGCGCATCGTAAACGCCTTGCCCAGGCGCTTCCTGGGGGTCAAGAAACAGCGTGGTGGCTTCGCGTTCCGGCAGATAGCTGCAGGCGTGCGGCACCGTAAGAAAAAACCGCAGGTCACGTACCGGCTGCCGCGGGGTGTTACTGCTCACGACGGCGTTCTCCCTGAAGGCGACTCTTGCGCGCTGCCAATGCTTGCGAATGACCAGGCCGGTGAGATGATGCCAGCTATGACAGACTCGTCTGATGACGACTCACCCTGACATTCCGCATCGCCCAGCCACTTCTCAAGATAGCCGATGAACTCGCCCCGAGCGATATCCCGAGCCCCTAGACTGGCAAGATGAGAGGTATGCATCTGACAATCGATCAACTTGCCGCCGCCGTGTTGCATGGCGTCAACCAAGTGCATCAGGGCGACCTTCGAGGCATCGGGTCGCCGAGAGAACATTGATTCACCGAAAAACACGGGACCCATGGCGATGCCGTAAAGGCCACCAATCAGGCGCTCACCCTGCCACACCTCTACAGAGTGAGCCGCACCCAGGGCATGCAACTGCTCGTAGGCATCGCTCATTTCTGTTGTGATCCAGGTGCCGGGCTGGCCCTGACGGGGAGCGGCACAAGCCGAAACCACTTGAGAAAAGGCGCGGTCGGCAGTGATGCGAAAACCGCCGTTGCGCGCTCGCTTGGCAAGGCTGCGCCGTACCCGTAACTCATTGGGAAACAGCACCATACGGGGGTCGGGGCTCCACCAGAGGATCGGTTGATCGTCGCCATACCAAGGAAAGATACCGCGTCGGTAGGCCGCCAGAAGCCAGTTTGGGCTGAGGTCGCCGCCGGCGGCGAGTAGGCCATCCGGGTCGCGCAGCGCGAGCTCCACCGGGGGGAAGTGGACAGGGTGTTCAGCGAGCCAGGGCAGCATGCAGGAGTCGATTTCTTGCGGGTGTGATCAATAGTGTGACGCCCGCTGAGTCGTAGCTCAAGCAGACGTCTAAACCGCCTAGCCCCTGTGATGCCAAGCCCTTGCTGGGTATGATTAGCGCGATGTAAACGTTAGACGCCATAGGTGGCGTAAGGGGAATTGACGATTGAGTGCCCATGACAAGTCCTTGCCACGGCGAGTGAACACGGCAAATGCCAAGGAAACGGCGAAACGCTTCGGCCTGCGCTTGCAAGGGGCGGCGCGGGAAGGGGTGGCCATTATGCTCCTCGCGGCCTGCGTCTTCCTGCTGCTGGCGTTCTATTCGTACCAGCCCGGCGACCCCGGCTGGACGCAAACGGGCCCGGAAACGAGCGTCGCCAACTGGATGGGGCCCATCGGCGCCTGGACCGCCGATGTGCTCTACTCACTGTTCGGCGTCAGTGCGCTCTGGTGGCCAGGGATGCTGGGGTTCGCCGCCTGGCGTCTCCTCCGCTCCCGCCTGGTGCATCTTGCCTGGGACAGCACGGCCTTGGCCGTGCGAAGCGGGGGGCTCGTGCTGTTGCTATTGGGAACCACGACCCTTGGTGCGCTGCATTTCTATCATCCCGACAGCGTGCTGCCCTACTCGTCGGGGGGCATTCTTGGTGAGGGCCTGGTCGGCGCCCTGCTCCCCCTGGTGGGGATCGGCGGCACCGGCCTGATGGCGCTGGCGGCAATGCTCTGCGGCTTTCCCCTCTTCGCTGGGACATCATGGCTCACGGTCATGGATGAGCTCGGCCTGCGTGCCGTGCGTCTGTGGCGCTGGGCCGTCGATAGCTTCGGGTTGGTTCGCGAGCGACGCAGTGAGCGTGGTGAAAAGGTCAGCCATGCGCGGGCTTCTTCACCGAAGGCCGAGCCGGCCACGCCGCCGGTCCTGGAGCCCGAACCTTCCTCCGTGTCACGCTGGTGGCAGCGTCTGACGCCTGGAGCACGCCGTGCCGCCGGGCCTGCGCCGACAACCGAGGGCTCGGTGCGTCGTGAGCCAGGCTTCGGAAACGATGGCAAGACCGATATTCCCTGGGACGTGCCCGAGCACACACCCTCGGCGAAACGGCCCGAGGCAGCCTATACCGCTCGGCAGTCCCCAAC
Organism: Halomonas sp.; assembly: GCA_035581765.1. Lineage (GTDB taxonomy): Bacteria > Pseudomonadota > Gammaproteobacteria > Pseudomonadales > Halomonadaceae > Halomonas. The sequence goes on along the minus strand of DATISN010000159.1, from coordinate 10,361 downwards.
CGCTGGCTCATTGCCCGTGCAGCCTGAGCCGACAAGATCCCCTTCAGCGCCGGTGGCTGACACGTCAACCGTGCCGGAAAGGCCAGCTAGGTCAGATAAACCAGCCGGGTCAGAAAGCCCAGCGGCAACCAATAAGCCAGCCGCGCCTGACCCAGGCATCGTCCTTGGGCCAGAGACTGTCCCCGAACCGGTATTGACCGATGAAGACGAGGTGACTGCGTCCTGGCATGGCCCCGCCCTGCGTGCCAGTCGCGACGATGACGATGTGGCTACTGGTCATGGCCCTGGCGTCTCGACGACCGCGGATACGCCACACGAAGCGGTACCGGCGCCAAAAGACGCGGCGAGCCTGAGCAAGAAGCTTTCGTCCTGGTCTTCGTCTGCCGCCGCTCCGGCGACGTCGGCCCTTAGTAGTGGGCGCGGCGAGCCAAACCTGGTTGAGCCGCCAGTCGCTGCTAAGGAAGACCTCAAGTCAGAAGATGTTGAGGCAGAGGGGGCCCTACCGGTTGAGTCGACGGGTGATGAAGCCTTCAGCCCGGAGGAGCCGGCAACGGAGCACAGCCCGCACCTGGCCACCGCCGAACAGGGCCGCGCCGCCGCCGACCAGCCCGATGGCCCGGCGCTGTGGACAGTCGAGCACCTGCAGAGTCAACGACCGCAGCTGGAGGGGTTGCCCGAGCCCTCGGGGGAGCTGCCGAGCCTGCGCCTGCTGACGCCCCCCGAGGCCTACCAGCCCAACTATACCGATGCCCAGCTGACCGACATGGCCGAATTGCTGGAAGTTCGCTTGCGCGAATATGGGGTCAAGGCCGAGGTGGTCGCCACCTGGCCGGGGCCTGTGATCACACGCTTCGAGATCAAGCCCGCGGCGGGGGTCAAGGTCTCCAAGATCAGCAATCTGGCCAAGGATCTGGCCCGTTCGTTGATGGTCAAGAGCGTGCGGGTGGTGGAGGTGATTCCCGGTCGGCCCACGGTGGGCATCGAGATCCCCAACCCCAAGCGCGCAATGATTCGCCTGCGCGAGGTGATCGACTCCGACCGCTACCAGCAGGAAGCCTCGGCACTGACCATGGCGTTGGGCCAGGACATTGGTGGTGGCGCCGTGGTCGCCAATCTCGGCAAGATGCCCCACCTGCTGGTGGCCGGTACTACCGGCTCGGGCAAGTCGGTGGGGGTCAACGCGATGCTGATCTCGATGCTGCTCAAGGCCACCCCCGACGAGCTGCGACTGATCATGGTCGATCCGAAGATGCTCGAGCTGTCGGTCTACGACGGCATTCCGCACCTGCTGGCGCCGGTGGTCACCGACATGAAGGAGGCAGCCAATGCCCTTCGCTGGTGTGTCGCCGAAATGGAGCGACGCTACAAGCTGATGGCCTCGATGGGCGTGCGCAACATCGCCGGTTTCAACGCCAAGCTCGACGAGGCGGAGCAGGCAGGCGCTCAGGTGGCCGACCCGCTATGGGAGCCTCAGCCCTGGGAAATGCATCAATCGCCCCCGGTGCTCGAGAAATTGCCTTACATCGTGGTGGTGATCGATGAGTTCGCCGACATGTTCATGATCGTCGGCAAGAAGGTCGAGGAACTGATCGCGCGATTGGCCCAGAAGGCCCGGGCTGCCGGTATCCACCTGATACTCGCCACCCAGCGTCCTTCGGTGGACGTGGTCACCGGCCTGATCAAGGCCAACATCCCGACGCGCATGGCCTTCCAGGTATCCTCGCGGGTCGATTCGCGTACCATCCTGGACCAGGGCGGCGCCGAAAACCTGCTGGGGCATGGTGACATGCTCTATCTGCCGGCGGGTTCCGGGATGCCGACCCGCGTGCACGGCGCCTTTGTCGATGACGACGAGGTCCACCGCGTGGTGGAAGACTGGAAGCGTCGCGGCGAGCCGGAATACATCGAGGAGATTCTCTTGGGTGGCGTGTCGGCCGAAGCCCTTATTGGCCTGGAAGCGGATGGAGCCGGCGACGGTGGCGACGCCGAACAGGACGCGCTGTATGACGAGGCGGTGCAGTTCGTCACCGAGACGCGCCGGGCTTCGATTTCTGCGGTGCAGCGGCGCTTCAAGATCGGCTACAACCGTGCCGCACGTCTCGTCGAAGCCATGGAAGTGGCCGGTGTGGTCACCACCATGGGGACGAATGGCGCGCGCGAGGTCCTCGCGCCGCCCCCGGCAGGCGGTTGAGCCGACCCGACGTTGAATCTTGCAGTAACCATGGAAGCGCCGGGCTCGATGCAACCCGCCGGCGCCTTCCCGGTCCGAGTGACAGGATTTCTTAGATGTACCCGTCAAGGGAGACAAAGACGATGACAGTGAACAAGCCCCTCGCCGTATTAGCCATCACGTTCGCCATGCCGCTGACGGCCTTCGCCAGTGAAGGCGCCGAGCGCTTGACCCAGATGCTGGAGCCTCTCAAGACGTACGAGGCCGAGTTCGAACAACAGATTCTCGACGGCAGTGGTCAGCGTCTTCAGGAAGCCAGTGGGCGCATGTGGCTGTCACGCCCTGGGCGTTTTCGCTGGGAAGTGGACGCCCCTTATCAGCAGCTGGTGGTCTCCGATGGCGAAGAGGTGATCGTCTACGACCCGGATCTCGAACAAGCTACCGTCAGGGAGCTGGATCATCGCGTGACTCATACCCCCGCGCTGCTGCTGTCCGGGAGTGCGGATGAGCTGACTGAAAGTTACGACGTCTCGCGCTCGCAGCGAGGCGACGCCGAGACGTTCACGCTGATGCCACGCGACCCGGATACGCTGTTCGAGGAACTCGAGATGACTTTCCATGGCGAGCGGCTAGGAATGCTGCAGATGACCGACAGCACCGGTCAGCAAACCGCCATCGAATTCGACGAGATCGAGCAGAATGCGGACATTTCCGACTCGCGCTTCCAGTTCGACATCCCCGAGGGTACCGACGTCATTCGCGAGTCAGGCCAGGCTTCGCGCTGACCCGCTAACCTCAGTCTGGTGATGTGTCACGATTCGGACCCCGGCTCACTCTCGCGGTGAGCCGGGGTCTTCGCCTGCAGGGGCTTCGTTTGCAGGATCTTCGTTTGCAGGGTCTGGGATTGCGGGTGGCTCGCCATCTGCCGCGGCATCCAGCTCGGCGCGCCATTCCTGCATCTGCTTGAAGCGTTTTTCGTGACCGTATTCGCTGGGGGTATAGAAGCGGGTGGCGGGAATACCCTGCGGCCAGCAATCGTGCGTGCGGCCGGCGGGATAGGCGTTGGGCTCGTTGTGAGCGTAGCGATAGCCGTGGCCATGACCTAGCGATTCCATCAACTGGGTAGGCGCGTTGCGCAGGTAGCCGGGTACCTCAAGCCTGGGCTGGGCGGCAACGAGGGTCTTGGCCTGTTTCCAGGCACGGTCGATGGCGTTGCTCTTGGGTGCCACGGCGAGATGGATAGCGGCATGGGCGATGGCGCGCTGGCCCTCGTAGTCCCCGAGGCGCAGGTAGGCATCCCAGGCCGCCATGACCAGGGGCAGGGCACGCGGGTCGGCGTTACCCACGTCCTCCGATGCAATAGCCGCCAGGCGGCGTACGACATCCAGTGGGTCGCCACCGCCCTGCATGAAGCGAGCCATATAGAGCAAGGCTGCGTCGGGGCGTGAGGAGCGCACCGACTTGTGAATGGCCGACAGCAGGTCATAGTAGTGATCCCCCTGCTTGTCGAAGGCGCTCGCCTGGTAGCCGATCACGTCTTCCAGTGCCTGGCGGGGCAGGTGCTCACCATCGCCCCGTTTCACCGCGAAATCGCAGGCGGTCTCCAGTAGCCCCAGCGCACGCCGCGCATCGCCAGCGGCTGCCCGAGCCAGGATGCCCAGTACCTCGTCGTCAACCTCGATCCGACGCTTGCCCAGTCCGCGCTCGGCATCGGCCAGGGCTCGGCGCAACACCTCCACCAGCTCGTCCTCGGAAAGTGAGGTCAGGACATGAACCCTCGCCCGGGAGAGCAGCGCCGAGTTGACCTCGAACGAAGGGTTTTCGGTGGTTGCCCCGATCAGCGTCAGCAGTCCCGATTCCACATGAGGCAGCAGGGCGTCCTGCTGGCTCTTGTTGAGCCGGTGGATTTCATCGAGAAACAGTAGCGTGGGATGTTGCTGACCCTGGCGGACGCGAGCGCGCTCCACGGCGGCGCGGATCTCTTTCACCCCGGCCATCACCGCCGAGAGGTGCTCCAGATGAGCACCCGACTCGGCGGCGAGGATCTCTGCGAGTGTCGTCTTGCCCGTGCCCGGTGGCCCCCAGAGAATCATCGAGCGCACGATGCCGCTCTCCACCATGCGACGCAGCGGTTTGCCAGGTCCCACCAGCGCCTGTTGGCCGACATAATCGCCTAACTGCCGCGGTCGCATGCGATAGGCAAGCGGGGCATCCTCGTCAAACGTGGGTGGTGGGAAAAGATCCATTGTCTGACTCCTTGACGACAGGCTGCTAAATTGAAGACTGCAGAATCGGCAATACGACCTTGGGACAGAGGCAGTCTTCACTGCAAGCCGCTAGCTTGAAACGAGCCGGTGAGCTTGGTTGCCGGGGTAAGCCGGTGCGGCCATGTATTCCATGACCCGATGAACACCGATGTGGTTGGCACGTCCACTGGGGTGCCGTCGTTACCACTTGCCGAATCTCAGGAGGCCACGATATGGCGATGCTGACCCAATTGCGCCTGGATCATGCCAATATGGCGCGTATTCTGCACGTCCTGCAGCTCAAGCAGAAGACACTGGCTAAGGGAGAGCGTCCCAACTTCCAGTTGGTCAGGGAGGTCGTCGATTACATTCTCGATTACATGGACGGATTCACCATGCCGCTGGAGCGTGTCTGTGCCGAGCAGCTCAAGGGTGTCGCGCCCCACAGCATCGAGATCACCGAGCAGCTGGCCAGTGATTACCGGCAACTGCAGGCGCGCCTCAAGCGACTCTCCAACGATATCGACATGATCCTCATGGATGCCGTGATACCGATGGATCATTTCGCCGAGGACCTCAGGGCCTATCTGGATAGCCATCGTGGCTATCTGCGCGACGAGCGCGAACTGCTCTTTCCGCTGATCCGGGAACACTTCGACGATGCGGCATTGGATGAGCTGGCCGACGCGTTACCGGAAGGTGCCGCCGCCAAACTGGAGCGCTTGCAGGAGGCCTATCCAGAACTCTACGCAGAGCTGCGCGAGGCTCCGGAACCACCGATCTGACGGGTTTTACGGTAGAATCCATCCTCTTCGCCATCAGTCACCGTATCCGAGCATGCTCAGCCGCTGTACTTGCAAGACCAAGAAAAACGCCGAATGCACCGCCAAGACGCCAGCTCGCTTGCCTGAGAGGGAGTCATGGCGACATCTTGCTTCACTGCCGGTGCCAGCGAGGGAGGACTGTCGACCTTGACGGCGGGTCCGGTACTGGTTTTCGATTCCGGAGTGGGAGGACTCTCCGTTGTGGGGGCCTTGCGACGCCGTCTTCCCGACGCCTCACTGGCCTACGCCTGCGACAACGCCATGATGCCCTATGGCCGACGCAAGGACGATTGGCTGATCCCCCGCATCCTGGCCGTGTGCGAGGAGGCAGTCGCTGCCAGTGAGTGCTCGGCACTGTTGCTCGCCTGCAATACGGCCAGCACCCTGGCCCTGGCGCCGTTGAGAGCCAGGTTGCGGGTGCCGGTGATCGGAACCGTACCGGCAATCAAACCCGCGGCACGGCTTAGCCAGTCACGCCATATCGGCTTACTGGCCACCAGCGCCACGGTATCTCGCCCCTATACCCTCCAGCTGATTCGCGACTTTGCCGCCGACTGCCGTGTCACCCGGGTCGCCGCCGACGCCCTGGTGGTCCAGGCAGAGCGTTGGCTCGCGGGTGATCCTTTGGATACCACGGTGATTCGCGAAGCACTCGCGCCCTTGTGGGTCGACCCTGATCTGGACGTGGTCGTGCTGGGCTGCACACACTTTCCTCTGCTGAAGGACGCCTTGGTGGAGGTCTCCCCGAGCGGCGTCCGCTGGGTCGATTCCGGCGAGGCCATCGCCCGGCGTGTCGCCGAGGTCGTACCCGATGCCACCTGCGGCCGCGGTCCCGGGGCCAGTTATGTCACCGCACTTGACGCTCGGATGACGTCGAGCCTGGCCACTTATGGCTTTGCCGAACCGCAGGGGCTTACCATCGATTGATGGCCAGCGTTCTCGGTGTCGCCCTTGGCTTCGTCCATTCGTCATCTTTCACTACCTTTCAGTCGTCTTCATCACAATTCATCTATCTTCATCACCCCAGGAGACTCCGTGGCCATACCCGTTGTTGACACTGCCCGCTACGACCAGCACCTTGCTGCCAAGCGTCAGCATATCGAGCAAGCGTTCAAGCGCTTTTCGCCACCGATTCTGGAGGTCTTTGCCTCGCCGCCCAGCCATTTCAGGCAACGCTGCGAGTTTCGCATCTGGCATGAAGGCAACGATCTCTTCTATGCGATGTTCGAGCGGGACGCCGAGACGCCCGACCAGAAGCGGGTAGTGCGTCTTGAGGACTATCCTGTTGCCAGTCAGCGAATCAACGCCCTGATGCCACGATTGCTGGATACCATTCGCGAGATCCCCCTGCTGCGATGCAAGCTCTTCCAGGTGGAATTTCTCACCACCCTCTCGGGTGAGGCGCTGATCACCTTGATCTACCATCGTCCGCTCGACGAGGCCTGGGAGGCCGAGGCGTATCGGCTGCAAGACACCCTCGGCGTAATGATCATTGGTCGTGCGCGCAAGCAGCGACGGGTTCTCGAGCGGGACCATGTCTGGGAGCGTCTCGAGGTGGAAGGCCGCGCATTTCTCTATCAGCAGGTCGAGAACAGCTTCACCCAGCCCAATGCCGAGGTCTGTCGTTCGATGCTGCGGTGGGCGAGGGAGGCGACTCGTCACAGCCAGTCGGGGGATCTCGTCGAGCTCTACTGCGGGAACGGCAACTTCACCGTGGCGCTCGCCGAGAATTTCAGGCGCGTACTGGCCACCGAAATATCCCGGACTTCCGTTGCCAGTGCACAGCGTAATCTCGAGGCCAACGGCATCGACAATGCGGTCATCGGCCGGATGTCGGCCGAGGAATTCTCCTTGGCCCTCAAAGGCGAGAAGGGTGGGCGGCGTGTCACGGCGTGGGCGTTGGATGACTATGACTTCACCACCGTGCTGGTCGACCCGCCCCGGGCGGGTCTGGACGAGGCGAGCTGCCGGCAGCTAAGCGACTATCGCAGAATCGTCTATATTTCATGTAACCCTGAAACATTGGCGGATAATCTTGCGCGACTGACCGAGACACACGACATCACGCGTTTTGCGCTCTTCGACCAGTTTCCCTGGACCGATCATTGCGAATGCGGCGTCGTGCTGGACCGACGAGATTGACAAAGCGATAGGCGTCCGGGGCACATTTCGAGCCGCTGTCAAGCGGGGATGCGTATCCGACATGTTCCATGTGCAAATCGGCACGTCGCTGGGGTGGAGCTAGACACAGGCGTAAGCTGAAGCACTACGGCCCATCGCGCCGTCGTAGCAAATTCTTCCGGTCGCCCCGCGACCGCTGGTAGCCGAGGTGATGGATGCAGCATGTTGCGATTGAAGACGCCCGAAAGGATTTTCTCAAGCAGCTTACCGAGCGGTTAGCCAGTCGACTCGACAAGGACAGGGCCAAGGAAGTCGATACCTTCGCCCGCTATTTCTATGCCAATGTCCCCCTCGACGACCTGGCGTATCGGCGGTTGGATGATCTCTATGGCGCCACGCTTTCCGTTTGGCACTTTATTCAGCAGTTTGATCCCGCGCAGCCCAAGGTGCGTGTCTTCAATCCCGACTACGAGGAACACGGCTGGCAGTCGACGCATACCTTCGTCGCGGTGCTCCACGAGGACATGCCATTTCTGGTCGACTCGGTACGCATCGAGCTCAATCGGCGCGGCATCACCGTTCATGCCATCCATAACGCGGTATTGGAAACCACCCGCGATGCCCAGCACCGCCTCGAACAGGTGGCGCCTCCCGGCGAGACGACATCGGCAGAGGCTCACGAGTCACTGATTGCCATCGAGATCGATCGTCATTCGGATTCCGCCGTACTCGACGACATACAGCAAAGCCTGCTCGAGGTGCTGGTCGAGGTCAGCACCGCCGTGGCGGATTTCAGCACGATGCGCCAACGCGTCGACCAGGCCCTGGCGGAAATCCGGGCCAATTGCCCGCCGCAGATCGATCCCGAGGATCATCACGAAGCGATTACCTTCCTCGAATGGCTGCTCCACGATAATTTCACTTTCCTCGGCTACGACGCCTATGAGGTGTCGGAAGGTGAACATAACGCCCGACTCGAGCGCGCCGAGGGCAGTGAGTTGGGCGTCTTTCGGCTTGACCTGCCGCGTTATCGTGAGCGTATCCGTAGCGATCTGGGCGTCGAGGGCGATCACTTCGTGCTGGTGCCACAGCTGCTGTCGTTCGCCAAGAGTGCTCACCATGCTCGAATACATCGTCCGACATACCCGGATTACATCTCCATTGATCGCTACGACGAGCAGGGGCGCGTGATTGGTGAGCATCGCTTTTTGGGCCTGTTTACTGCAACCGTCTATAACGAGTCACCGCGTAATATCCCAATTTTGCGCCGCAAGCTCACCTCCGTAATGAACATCGCCGGTTTCGACCCCAGAGGTCACAACGGCAAACAGTTGTTGCAGATTCTCGAGGTTTACCCGCGCGATGACCTCTTCCAGATCGATATCGAGGAGCTGACCCAGACAGCGCTGGGGATTCTCGATATCCGTGAGCGGCGCCGCGTGCGGCTGTTCATACGTGAGGATCGCTTCGGTCGCTTCTATTCCTGCCTGGTTTATGTGCCGCGAGACGTGTTCTCCACCGACCTGCGCCTGCGCATCCAGGAGCTGCTCTGTGAGGAGCTCGACGCCACGTTCGGCGACTTCAATACCTACCTGTCGGAATCGGTGCTGGCGCGGATCCAGTTCATTCTGCGTTTCAAGGACGACCAGCCTCACGACTACGACATCAAGCGACTGGAAACCAAGGTCGCGCAACTGGCACGCAATTGGCGCGACGACCTGCAGGCCGCCAGCATCGAGGGGTTCGGCGAGGAACAGGCCAACCGCCTGATGGATCGCTTCCGTGACGGCTTTCCTGCCAGCTATCGCGACGACTTCAGTGCGCGTACTGCGGTTTACGACCTTCAATACATCAGTGAACTGGACCAGGGCGCACCGTTGGCGCTATCCCTGTATCGGTTGATCGAGGAGGAGGGGAGTGGCGTCAATCTCAAGCTCTTCCATCGGAACCAACCCATCCCGCTCTCCGATGTGCTGCCGATGATGGAGAACCTGGGGCTAAGGGTCATCGGTGAGCGGCCATATGAAATCCAGGCGCCGGATGCCAGCTACTGGATTCATGATTTCGATCTGGAGCATCACACCAGTACCGAGGTCAATCTTCAGGATATGCGCGAGAGCTTCGTCGAGGCCTTTCAGCGCATCTGGGTCGGTGAAGCCGAGAATGACGCGTTCAACAGATTGATCATCGGGGCCAATCTCGACTGGCGCGAAGTGGCCATGCTGCGTGCCTATGCCCGCTACCTCAAGCAGATCCGTTTCGGTGTGTCTCAGGAGTACATGGCGGCCACGCTGACCAATCATCCCGAGATTACCCGCGAGCTGGTGGCCCTGTTCGAGTTGCGTTTTCATCCCGACGAGCGACCCGGTGACGGCCAGGTCGACGCTTGTCTCGGCCGCATCAATGGTCTCCTCGATGCCGTGGCCAGCCTCAATGACGATCAGTTGTTGCGTCGCTATGCCGAGCTCATCCAGGCCACGTTGCGCACGAACTACTATCAGCTAAACGGGGAGGGACGCCACAAGGATTACATCGCTCTCAAGCTCGATCCCTCCCATGTCACGGGCATGCCCAAGCCCCGACCGATGTTCGAGATCTTCGTCTGCTCACCCCGCGTCGAGGGAGTCCACCTGCGTGGCGGCAAGGTGGCCCGTGGCGGGTTGCGCTGGTCGGATCGCCAGGAGGATTTTCGCACCGAGGTGCTGGGGCTGGTCAAGGCGCAGCAGGTCAAGAATGCCGTCATCGTCCCGGTAGGCGCCAAGGGCGGTTTCATCTGCAAGCGCATACCGGAAGGTGCCGATCGCGAAACCATGCAGCGCGAGGGCATTGCCTGCTACCAGACCTTCATCCGCGCCCTGCTGGACGTGACCGATAATCTCAAGGGCGGTGACGTGGTGCCGCCGCAAAACGTGGTGCGCCACGATGAGGACGATACCTACCTCGTGGTGGCGGCCGACAAGGGCACCGCCACGTTCTCGGATATCGCCAACGAGATCTCTC
>DATISN010000158.1:0-43174 GCA_035581765.1 Halomonas sp. | reverse complement strand
GTGGTGACGACAGATCGACGACGGGGCGCCCTGGTGGTCGCTGAGGATATCGAACAGGCATGCTTCGTCCACCGAAGCGTCGGCCGGCAACCGCTCCCGGAGCAACTGGTCGAGCCGGGCCAGCCGCGGTCGCGAGTCGGGCCGCGGGAAGTCCTCGACCTGGCAGGCCTCGCCGCGGGCGAAGAGGTGGTTGGTGTGGGTGAGCACCCCGCGCTCGGGCGTCAGGCGGCCGGGCTCGCCGGGATGGACCTCGAGCCCCACGGCACGGCCCTTCGCGTCGTCGGCCTGAGCGCTGGCAACCGGAGCGCTTCCGATCAGGAAATGGGCCGGGGCGCAGACGCGATCATGGGTGGCCACGGCCACTGCGCTTTCCATGTCGGGGCACTCGAGAATCTTGCGCAGGGCGACGTGGATCGGCAGGCCTTCGCCGCAGGTGCGTGAGCGGATGGCGTTGAGGCAGACGCCGATGCCGGCGGCATTCATGCCGATCTTGGCGACCATCCCGGCCTCGCCGATGCTGACCAGCGGCGCGGCCTGCTCACCACGGATGTCGAGTGCTACCACGTTATGCAGCTGGTCGGCTCGCCAGTCCCAGTTCTGGGCCAGCCACTGGGTCCCGCCGCGGGCCAGGGCAAAGGCCGAGCAACCGCCGCTCGCCCGGGTCAAGGAGATCTCGCTGCGACAGTTCAGCGTGAGGATGTCCGCCAGCTCGACCCCGGCACCGCGGGCGATGCCGGCCATCTCGTCGAGAATGGCGGGAAAGCCGCGTTCGATCATGCGCTCGAAGCGCCCGACTTCACGCCGCGCCTGCTGCCAGCTCAGGCCCACGAAGTCGAAAAACAGCCGATCGTAGACCTCGATGCTGCGCTGTATGAGTTCGGCATGGGCGAGGCCATGGGCCTCGCCTATCTCACGCCGAGAGCCGGAAAGCTCGGTTATGCGCAAGGCGGTCGGATTCATAGGGCCTCGCCCAGAGCCTCGTCGAGCAGGTCGAGGAAGGCGGACCACGACTTCTCGTCGGCGCGCTCCTGATAAGCGTCGCTGCCGAAGACGGTGAAGGCGTGGGGCGCGCCGGAATAGACCTCGATCTCGTAGGTGGCCTCCGCCGCCTCGAGCTCCTCGCTCAGGGTGGCGACCTGACTCATGGGGATGGAGGCATCGGCGCCGCCATGCGCGATCAGGATCGGCCCGATGTCGTCATCAGGCCATTCCTGGCCGTCAGGCGTGGCCAGGCCGCCATGGAAGCTGGCATAGCCGACCACCTCGTCGGCCTCTTCGGAGCGCGCGATCTCGAGTGCTACGGCCCCGCCGAAGCAGTAGCCCATCACCACGGTGGGCTCGGCCGCTCCCTGGGCGCGTGCTTCGTCCAGCCCGGCCAGGGTCAGCTCGCGCATGCGTTCGCGGTCTTCGTAGAGTCGTGCGGTCTCGGCCTTGCGATCCTCGACCGCATCGGGGCGGTTGCCCTGGCCATAGAGGTCAACGGCGAAGGCATCATAGCCCTGGTCGGCGAGCATGTCGGCGCGGCGGCGCTCGTAGTCGTCCAGGCCATCCCAGTCGTGAACGATCAGCACGGTGCCCTTGGCCTCGCCCTCGGCGCTGGAAAAATAGCCCTCGAAGGTCTCGTCGCCGACGTCGTAGCTGATGTCGTCGCCGGCGGGGCTGGCCGCGTGGGCATTCAGGGCAAAGGCGCCCAGGGTGGCCGCCAGCGCCAGGGAAGCGCGGTGTGAATGAATCATGGTGTCTCCTGAGTCGGTTCGTCACCCGACAGTATAGGCCTCGTGGCCCAAGCGTTGGCGTTGATCACTTGTGTTTTTCCGACAAGACTTCCAGATTAGGTAGGTGTATTCCATGTCACTAAAGCGAGACAAGAACCATGAAAAAACGCGTATTGGCGATGGCGGTTGCCGCCTCCACCATGGCCCTGACCAGCATGGCCCAGGCCGAGGTGAAAATTGGCTTCCTGGGGGGCTTCACCGGGGGGATCGAGAGCCTGACGCCGGCGATCTTCGATGGCGCGCAACTGGCGGTGAGCCAGGTCAACGAGCAGGGCGGTATTCTGGATGGCCAGCAGATCGATATGCCCACCGGTGACACGACCTGCAGCGATGCCTCGGCCGCCTCGAACGCCGCCGATCGAATGGTCAATACCGAAGAAGTGACGGCCATCGTCGGCGCCCTGTGCACCGGCGCCACCATCGCCGCGGCCAACAACGCGGCGATTCCCGGCGGCGTGACCATGGTGTCGCCGGCCTCCACGGCGCCGGCGGTCAGCGAACTGGACGACAACGACCTGGTGTTCCGCACCGTGCCCTCGGATGCCTTCCAGGGTGAGATGCTGGCCAAGCTGCTGATCGAGAAAGGCATCGACGAGGTGGCGGTCACCTACGTCAACAACGACTACGGCCAGGGCTTGTCCGATGCCTTCACCGAGACCTTCGAGGCCGAGGGCGGCACGGTCGCCGAGAACCTGGCCCATGAGGACAACCGCGCCGACTACCGTTCCGAGCTCGGCACCCTGTCTTCCACCGGGGTGCCGACGCTGGTGGTGCTGGCCTACGCCGATACCTCGGGCCAGACGGTGCTGCGCCAGGCCTATGAGAGCGGTATGTTCACCCAGTACGTGGGCGCTGACGGCATGGTCGGCAACAGCCTGGTGGAGGCCGTTGGCGATGACGTGCTCGAGGGCATGATCGCCACCCGGCCGGGTAGCCCGGACCTGCCGGGGACCGACCTGTTCGTCGAGGCCGCCGAGGAGGCCGGGATCGACCCCGAGGCGGTGTTCGCTGCCCAGGCCTACGATGCCGCCTTCCTGCTGGCCCTGGCCATCGAGCAGAACGGCAGCGCCGAGCGCGAGGGCCTGTCCGAGGCGCTGCGCAGCGTGGCGATGGAGCCCGGCGAGGTGATCCTGCCCGGCGAGTGGGAGAAGGCGAAGGAGCTGATCGCCGCCGGCACCGAGATCAACTACGAAGGCGCCTCCGGCACCCACGAGTTCGACGAGAACGGCGACGTGCCAGGCATCGTGGTCGAGATGGTCGTCGAGGACGGCGAGTTCGTGCGGGTCGGCGAGCTCGAGGCCGACGACCTCTAAGCTCCAGCACCGTCAGCACGATACCCCGGCGGGCAACCGCCGGGGTATCGTCGTTATGGGGATGATGTCCATCAGCCGTGGTGGCGAACCTTCTCCGGCAGCAGTCCCTTGGGTGCATAGCGCAATACCAGCGTGATCAGCAGCCCGATCACGAACACACGCGCCTGCAGTGCCCGGCTGTCCAGGTTGGTGGGGGCATCCCAGCCGAAGGCGCCCTCGCCGAAGCTAACCGCCAGCTCCATCAGGAACAGCGCCAGCGGCTCGGACATGATCCAGATGAGGTAGACCGCCACGGCACCGAAGATGGTGCCCAGGTTGTTGCCGGGGCCGCCGAGAATGACCATCACCAGCACCAGGAAGGTGTGGTTGAGCGGCAGGTAGCCCTGGGGATCGAACATGCTGTTGAAGCTTGCCAGTGCCGCACCGCCGATGCCCATCAGGATGCAGCCCAGCACGAAGATCTCCAGCCGACGCTTGTTGATGTCCTTGCCCATGGCGGCGGCGGACACCTCGTTGTCGCGGATGGCCCGAATCATGCGGCCCCAGGGTGCATGATAGGCGCGGGTCAGCAGGAAGAAGATCGCCGCGATCATCACCGCCGTGACCGAGAAATACAGCGCCCGGGCCAGGGTGAAGCCCAGCTCGCCCGGTCCCGGCACCGGCCAGGGCAATGGCGAGACGGTAGCGGTACCACGGGTCAGCCAGTCGGAATTCTTGAGAAAGGCCTTGATGATTTCGGCAATGCCCAGGGTGGCAATGGCCAGATAATCGCTACGCAACCCCAGGCAGACCCGGCCGATGAAGTAGCCGACGCCGCCGGCGAGTGCCCCACCGACCACCCAACCGACCCCGACCGGCAGGCCCAGGCCGCCGATGAAGCCCGCTCGGGACTCGATCTGGCCGGTGACGTCGCGAAACACGTTCATCACCACCAGGTAGAGTACCGCCGCCAGCAGCACGGCGATGATAGTGCGCAGCAGCTTCGGCACCCCCACCCGGTCGAGGCGCGTTGCACCAAACACCAGCAGCACCGCGCCGAGCATATAGATCAGTGCCCGGCCCAGTTCGCCGGGCAGTTCGGTGTCCCAGAAGGCGGGGTTGACCGGAATGCTGAAGAACATGGCACAGAAGCCACCCAGGGCCACGAAGCCCATCACCCCGGCATTGAACTGGCCGGCATAGCCCCATTGAATGGTCAGGCCCAGCGCCAGGATGGCATAGCAGGCCGCCTCCACCAGCATGCGGGTGCTGTAGGCGCCGCCCATCACGGCATAGACGCCCAGTACGGCCACCAGCAAGGCGGCGAACAGCACCCCTTCGCGTACCGGGAAGCGTGACGGCGCGGGGACGGAATCGGCTCGTTTCGTGTCCATCAGATCACCTTGCCCTTGAAGATGCCGGTGGGACGCCAGATCAGGATGGCGACCAAAATAAAGAAGGGCACCACGATCTTGTACTCGGTGCCGACGAAGGCCAGGTTGCCGGACTGCAGCAGCCATTCCGGCAGGCTGTCGCTGAAGGGCCGCAGCATCACGCTCCAGTTGAATACTGCCAGGGTCTCGGCGAAGCCGACCACGAAGCCGCCGGCGATGGCCCCGTAGGGCTGGCCGACGCCGCCGACGATGGCGGCGGCGAAGATCGGCAACAGCAGGAAGAAGCTCAGATCGGGCTTGAAGGTGACATCGAGCGACAGCAGCGTGCCGGCGATGGCGGCGAGCCCACCGGCGATCACCCAGGTCACGGCGACGATGGTGTTGGTGTTGATGCCCGAGGCCTGGGCCAGGTCGGGGTTGTCGGACATGGCGCGCATCGCCTTGCCCAGTCGCGAGCGGCTCAGAAAGAGGTGCAGCGACACGACGGCGACGATCGTCAGCACGAACAGGTAGAACTGCGGTTCGGTGATCACGACAGGGGCTCGCACGCCCTCGATGGGCAACGCGAGACGAAAGATCTCCTTGCGGTCATCCACGTAGAGGCTCTGGCCGCCGGTGCCGGCGAACAGACGGATGAGGCCCTGCAGCATCAGGGTCACGCCGAGAGAGCCGATCACCAGCACGATGGGCTTGACCCCATGGCTGCGCAGCGGCTTGTAGAAGGCGCGGTCGATGCCCACGGCGAGCAGCGCCGTCAATGCCATGGCCAGTGGCAGCATGACCAGGGCCGTGGGCATGCCGAATGCCGCGCCGGCACCGGGAAACACGCTGGTCAGCAGCAGCACCATGAAGGCGCCGAAGGTCATCATGTCGGCATGGGCGAAGTGCGCGAAGCGCATGATGCTGAACACCAGGGTCACCCCGACCGCGCCGATGGCGTAGATCGAGCCGGTCACGCTGCCGGCGACCAGCACGTTGTTGATGAAAAAGACGAGTTCGTTCACGAGATTATTCTCCAGTACTGGCGCTGGCGACTAGCCACCGAGGAAGCTCTTGGCGACTTCCGGGTCGGCCAGCAAGGCGGCGCCGGTATCGGTGAAACGGTTCTGGCCGGCGGCCAGCACGAAGCCCTTGTCGGCGATGCCAAGCGCCTGCTTGGCATTCTGCTCGACCATGAGGATGCCGACGCCCGCGGCGTTGACCTCCTTCACCCGCTCGAATATCTCGTTCATGTACAGTGGCGAGAGCCCGGCGGTGGGCTCGTCGAGCAGCAGCACGTCGGGCTCGGCCATCAGCGCCCGCCCCATGGCGACCATCTGACGCTGGCCGCCCGACAGCTCGCCCGCCGGCTGATGGCGCTTCTCGAGGAGCGGCGGGAAGATGCCATAGATCTTGTCGAGCATGCGCTTGACGTTGCCGGGCTTGAGGTAGGCGCCCATCTCGAGGTTTTCCTTCACCGTGAGGCTCGGGAAGACGTTGTGCTCCTGGGGGACGAAGCCCATGCCCCTTGCCACCAGCTGATTGGGCGGCAGGTTGTGGATCGGCTCGCCACGCAGCAAAATCTCGCCCTGGTTGACGGCCAGCAGGCCGAACATGGCCTTGAGCATGGTCGACTTTCCGGCACCGTTGGGTCCGACGATGACCCCGATGTCGTCGGCTTCGATGGCCATGTTCACCCCGTTGAGGATGTTCATGCCGCCATAGCCGCCATGCACGTTGCGTGCGTCGAGTAATGGCATGTCTCTGCGTCTCGTTATGTTGTCGGTATTATTGTGGCGATGCCATAGACCATAGATTGGCGCGTGCGTCAGGCCGTACCGAAATAGGCCTCGATGACCTCGGGGTTGTTCTGGATGTCCTCGATCGAGCCCTCCACCATCACGCTGCCCTGCGCCAGGACGATCACCGGGTCGCAGAGCCGCGCGATCATGTCCATGTCGTGTTCGATCACCAGGAAGGTGTAGCCCATCTCGCGGTTGAGGCGTTCGATGTTGCTGATCAGGTCGCCCAGCAGGGTGCGGTTGACCCCGGCGGCGATCTCGTCGAGCAGCACGACACGCGCGTCGGTCATCATCGTACGACCCAGTTCCAGCAGCTTCTTCTGGCCGCCGGACAGGTTGCCGGCCAGTTCGTTGCGCACATGATTGAGGCCGATGAACTCGATCACTTCCAGCGCCCGGCGGCGCACCTCGGTCTCCTGCATGCCCACCAGCGAGGGCTTGAGCCAGGCATTGAACAGGCTCTCGCCGGGCTGGTCGGGCGGCACCATCATCAGGTTCTCCAGGGCGGTCATCTGGGAGAACTCGTGGGCGATCTGGAAGGTGCGCAGCAGGCCCTTGTGGAAGAGTTCGTTGGCGGGACGGTTGGTGATGTCCTCGCCGTCGAGCAGGACTCGGCCGCTGTCCAGTGGCAGGGCGCCGGCGATGATGTTGAACAGGGTGGACTTGCCGGCCCCGTTGGGACCGATCAGGCCGGTGATCGACCCCTGCTCCACCTGAATCGAGCAGTCATTGATGACCTTGAGGCCGCCGAAGGCCTTGTTGACGTGCTGCACGTCGATGATGGCTGCCATGGGCTGTTCCGCCAGGTTGTGTTTGTTGTCATTGACCCCGCACCGCGGGGCGACCCCGAGGCCGCCGCCCGGAGGCGGCCGCAGGACGGCTCACCGCTCCTGGCCGGACTCCACCAGGAAGCTGCGGCCGGCAGCGAAGGCGCCGACGATCACGATGGCGCCGATGGTCGGGATCAGATAGCCCTCGATCTGCGGGATGGTGCGCAGGAAGACGAAGGAGACGGCGGCGGGGCCGACGAAGCGCACAAGGAAGCGCCAGAGGAGGAACCAGCGCTGGTTGGTGCGAAGCTCCAGCATGACTTCGCTCTGCGTCAGCGCCCAGCCGGCGAACAGCGCGATCATGAGGCCGCCCAGCGGCATGAAGATGTTGGTCAGCAGTTCGATGAACTCGAAGGCGCTGCGCCCGAACAGGGTGTGGAACAGCGTGCCCTCGGCCCAGACGTTGAAGCTGACCACGGTGAGCAGCCCCATCGCCCAACTGGCCACGACCATGAGGGTGACCGCCTGGGGGCGGGTCATGTCGAAGCGCTCGACGAGATAGGCCGCCACCGGTTCGATCAGCGAGATCGAGGAGCTGATGGCCGCGCCCAGCACCAGGATGAAGAACACCCCACCCACCAGGGCGCCGAACGGCATCTCGGCGAAGGCCAGTGGCAGGGTGACGAACATCAACCCTGGGCCCTGTGCGGCGTCGAGGTCGGCACCGAACACCAGCGCAAAGATCGCCAGGCCGGCGACCAAGGCCACGGCGGTGTCGATGACGGCAATGGCGATGGCGGTGCGAGTCAGCGAGGCCGCGCTGGACATGTAGGCGCCGTAGGCCATGATCGCCCCCATGCCGAGGCTCAGTGTGAAGAACGACTGCCCCATGGCCTCGAGCCAGCCTTCCAGGCTCAGGTCGGCGAAGTTGAAGGTGAACAGGAAGCTCGCCGCCGCGCCGATGTCGCCATTGGCGATGCTGTAGAAGAGCACCACCAGCAGAATCACGAACAGCGCCGGCATCATGATGCGCAGGCCGCTCTCGATGCCCTTGTGGATGCCCATGCCGACGATCAGCCCCGAGGCGATGATGAACAGGGTGTGATAGAGCGTCAGCAGGCCCGGCGAGGCCAGCAGGGCATCGAAGCCGGCGCCGATGGTCTCGGCGTCCGCCCCTACCAGGTTGCCGGTGAACATCTGCCAGGTGTAATGCAGGGCCCAGCCGGCGATCACCGAATAGAAGCTCAGGATCAGGAAGGCCGAGGCGGCACCCAGCCAGCCGATGGTTTCCCAGGCGCGCGAGGTGTTGTGCGTTTGGGTCAGGTAGCGCATGCCCATGATCGGGCTGCGTCGACTGGCGCGTCCCAGCATGGTTTCGGCGATCAGGATGGGGATGCCGACGGCGAAGATGGTCAGCGCATAGATCAGGATGAAGGCGCCACCGCCGTTCTCGCCGGCCAGGTAGGGAAAGCGCCATAGGTTGCCCAGGCCGACCGCCGAGCCGACGGCGGCCAGCAGGAAGGTGCCCTTGTGAGTCCAGACGTTGTGCGTGCTCATGGAGTTTCCGGGTAATGATGTAGGTCAGCCTTGTGGGCCAGACCTGCAACTTTGCGACATCAGCCCCGCCATGGCTAGTGGGCTAGCGTTTAGCGCGCGTTTAGGACGGCCGGTGGCCGCGTCCGACGCGATCAGTCCTCATCGCCGCCGGCATCGTATCTAGGCTCCAGCGCGCGGCTGGCATCGGGCAGGCGCACGGTATCGCCGAGGACGAGCTTGCCGTGGGATTTCAGGCGGCGGCCGTTGTCGGCCGAGATCAACGCGACCACGTCGCCGATGCTGGTGCCATCGACATAGGCCTCGACCTTGACGCGTACGATGGCGCCTTCATGGCGCGCCGAGAGGATGTCGCCGGGTCCCGGCTCGTCGACGCCGGCGGGATGGTTCGCGAAGTGCTGAAGGACGCTGTTGGCGCCTGGGTCATCCCAGTCCACGTGCTTGTGCATGGTCTCGCTCCCTTAACGTGAATGGCCTAACGTGATTGGCCTAACGTGAATGAACAGCCTCCAGCATAGCTGGCGGACTACCAAACGCCATGGCAAACCAGCGAGCCCGCCGGGTAGCGGGCTCGGGAAGGCGGCGCGGCGTGCGTTATTTCTTGCTGGCGCGCTTGCGTTCGTTCTCGGTGAGGTGCTTCTTGCGCAGGCGAATGTGATGCGGCGTGATCTCGACGAGTTCGTCATCGTCGAGAAACTCGATGGCCTGCTCCAGCGAGAATTTCACCGGCGGGGTCAGCACGATGTTCTCGTCGTTGCCCGTGGAGCGCATGTTGTCGAGCTTCTTGCCCTTGGTGGGGTTGACCACCATGTCGTTGGAACGGTTGTTGATGCCGATCAGCATGCCCTCGTAGACCTCGGTGGCATGGTCGATGATCAGCTTGCCGCGCTCCTGAAGGGCGAACAGCGCATAGGCCAGCGCCTTGCCGCCGACCATCGACACCAGCACGCCGTTGCGACGCTCGGCGGCGGCTTCGGGCTTGAGCGGGCCATAGTGATCGAAGCGGCTGGTGAGGATGCCGGTGCCCGAGGTCAGGGTCAAGAACTGGCCTCGGAAACCGATCAGCCCGCGCGCGGGGATGATGAAATCCAGGCGCACGCGACCCTTGCCGTCCGGGTTCATGTTGGAGAGCTCGCCCTTGCGATAGCCGATCTCCTCCATGATGGCGCCCTGGTGCTGCTCCTCGCAGTCGATGATCACTTCCTCGTACGGCTCCTGCTTGACGCCGTCGATCTCGCGAATGATCACCTCGGGACGCCCCACGGCCAGCTCGAAGCCTTCGCGACGCATGCTCTCGATCAGTACCGAGAGGTGCAGCTCGCCGCGCCCGGACACCTTGAACTTCTCCGGCGTTTCGCCCTGCTCGACACGCAGCGCGACGTTGTGGATCAGTTCCTGCTCCAGGCGCTCCTTGATGTTGCGGCTGGTGACGAACTTGCCGTCCTTGCCGGCGAAGGGCGAGTCGTTGACCTGGAAGCTCATGGAGACGGTCGGCTCGTCCACCGACAGCGGAGGCAGCGCCTCGACGTTGGCGGTGTCGCAGAGGGTGTCGGAGATCGACAGGTTGTCGATGCCGGTGATGCAGATGATGTCGCCGGCGGTGGCCTCGTCGGTCTGCACGCGCTCCAGGCCCATGTGGGTCATCACCTGGCCGATCTTGCCCTTGCGGACGTTGCCTTCCTTGCTGATGATGCTGACCTGCTGGTTGGGCTTCACCGAGCCGCGGCTGATCCGCCCCAGGCCGATGACGCCCACGTAGCTGGAGTAATCCAGCGCCGAGATCTGCATCTGGAAGGGGCCGTCGAGTTCGACCTTGGGCGGCTCGACGATATCGACGATCGACTGGAACATGGGCGTCATGTCTTCGGCCAACTCGTCGGGGTCGGGACCGGCGACGCCATTGAGTGCCGAGCAGTAGATGATCGGGAAGTCGAGCTGCTCGTCAGACGCGCCGAGGTTGTCGAAGAGATCGAAGATCTGGTCGATGACCCAGTCGGGGCGGGCGCCGGGGCGGTCGATCTTGTTGACCACCACGATGGGCTTGAGGCCCTTGTCGAAGGCTTTCTGGGTGACGAAGCGCGTCTGCGGCATCGGGCCGTCGACGGCGTCGACCAGCAGCAATACGGAGTCGACCATCGACATGACGCGCTCGACCTCGCCGCCGAAGTCGGCGTGTCCCGGCGTATCGACGATGTTGATATGGTAATACTCGCCGCTCGGGGCCTGCCAGCGGATCGCCGTGTTCTTGGCCAGGATGGTGATGCCGCGTTCCTTTTCCTGGTCGTTGGAGTCCATGATGCGCTCCTGCCCCTCGGCCTTGCGGTCCAGGGTGCCGGACTGACTGAGGAGCTTGTCGACCAGGGTGGTCTTGCCGTGGTCGACGTGGGCGATAATGGCGATATTCCTCAGCGCGTTGATATCGCTAAGGTGTTGAGCGTTACTCATTGACGATGTTCCGAATCATGTACGCAGTGCGGTACAGCAGGTAATGTTGCTGCCTGGCACGGTGCTGGTGAGAAGTGCGAGGATTGTACAGCCAAGCGCGGCAGGGCGCTACGCTATCGGCGGGCGATATTCAAGCGGCGATGCGCCATGCCTCCAGCCACGACCTGTCACCCGCTGGTCTTGATCGAGCGAATGGCCACCTGGCGGTGGGTGAGTCAGCCAGGGTCGTTATCCACACGGGCCTGGCAGGCGCGGAGCCGTTCGATCAGATCGGGGAGGGCGTCGGCATCCATCGAGGGGTCGCAACCGCCGATGCGATCGAACCAGACGCGAGACACACATAGGGTATCGCTGAACGGGTGGTGATGCAGTCGCCGCCACAGGCGCGCCAGGCGACTCATCGGTTGCTGCGTTCTGACCACCGCATCGCGTTCATGATGTTCCATGCTCTCGATGGTGCGGGTGAGCCAGTCTATGGTCACGGAGGTCCCCTGTGCCGGGAAGAGCAACACTTCTCCTTGGCTATGCGTCACGGCTAGATTGAGGCGATCGCCGAGGGGCGTGCCTTCGGCATGAATCAGTATCGCCCGGTGGTGTTTGGCCAGGACCGCCATGCGACGATCGCTTGTGTCGTCCACCACCAGCAACTCGAGACGATTGTCGAGACGCTGCAGGATTTCCTTCAACGCCGCCAGCCGTCGCGGAACCCCCGCGCCTGAGGAACGTGCATCGAGAAAGATGCTGCAGGTGAACATGAACGAGTGGGCTCCGCTAGGTCGGTCAGCATGCCGAGACGCTGGGAATGAAGTTCGTGGGCTAGTCGACCGGCGCTTTAATGTAATAAAGAGTATCTATTGGTTGTTAATTGTTTCAATCCCCAATTGGAGTGATTTTGCTGACAATTGACAAGGGAGGCTATCCCTAGGTCATGATGAGCCGAGCCATCGTGAACGAGCACGCCTGAGAACACTGCGTTTTGCCCTAAATGAGTGCGTCAGCGTAACGACATGCACCAATTTTGTGCAAAAATTTGACTTGGTTTTATTGCCGACGCTGGCGAGTCGTGCCAAGCACTCGCTAGCCTGAAAGGTCGTGGATAAAAAAAGCATATTATTCAATGGTCTAGCGAAAGGCACGCTATGCTGGTGCAAAGTTGGCATGTTGCCTGCATTATTCTGGACAATGCCATGCACGTTCATGGCGACCGTGGGCAGCAAGTCCGCGGCGTGCTACAAAAGGCAGCCGTTAGCATCGGCTTCCCATTATCATCCCCGTCGGTCGACCCATCGTCGATCGAGCCAAGCTCACTATGGAGGACTTCATGTCTGCCAAGACTCTTGCCCTGATTGAAGAACACGACGTCAAATGGGTCGACCTGCGCTTTACCGATACCCGCGGCAAGGAGCAGCACGTCACCATTCCTGCCCGTGATGTCGACGAGGAATTTTTCGAGAACGGCCAGATGTTCGATGGCTCCTCCATCGAAGGCTGGAAGGGCATCAACGAGTCGGACATGATCCTGAGTCCGGAAGACGGCACCGCCTTCCTCGACCCCTTCACCGAAGACGCGACCCTGGTGCTGCGCTGCGACATCATCGAGCCGGCCACCATGCAGGGCTACGAGCGTGACCCGCGCTCGATCGCCAAGCGTGCCGAGGCGTACCTGCAGTCCACCGGCCTTGGCGACACCGCCTTCTTCGGTCCCGAGCCCGAGTTCTTCATTTTTGACGAAGTGCACTGGAAGACGGACATCCAAGGCGCGATGTACAAGATCACCTCAGAAGAGGGCGCCTGGGCCACCGACAGCAAGATCGAGGGTGGCAACCTGGGGCACCGTCCGCGAGTCAAGGGCGGCTATTTCCCGGTGCCGCCGGTGGACAGCTTCCACGATATCCGCGGCGCAATGTGCAACACGCTCGAGGCCATCGGCCAGACCGTCGAAGTGCATCACCACGAGGTGTCCAACGCCGGCCAGAACGAGATCGGCGTGAAGTTCAACACCCTGGTCAAGAAGGCCGACGAAGTTCAGGAAATGAAGTACGTGATCCACAACGTGGCCCACGCCTACGGCAAGACCGCCACCTTCATGCCCAAGCCGCTGGTCGGTGACAACGGTTCCGGCATGCACGTCCACCAGTCGTTCTGGAAGGATGGCAACAACCAGTTCGCCGGTGACGAGTACGCGGGCCTGTCCGAAATGGCGCTCTACTACATCGGCGGCGTCATCAAGCATGCGCGTGCCCTGAACGCCTTCGCCAACGCCTCGACCAATTCCTACAAGCGTCTGGTGCCGGGCTTCGAGGCGCCGGTGATGCTGGCCTACAGTGCCCGCAACCGCTCCGCCTCGATCCGCATTCCCTACACCGCGAGCCCCAAGGGCAAGCGTGTCGAGCTTCGCTTCCCGGACCCGACCGCCAACCCTTACCTGTGCTTCGCTGCGATGCTGATGGCCGGCATCGACGGCATCAAGAACAAGATCCATCCTGGCGATGCCATGGACAAGAACCTCTATGACCTGCCGCCGGAAGAGGGCAAGTCCGTGCCGACCGTGGCCGTGAGCCTCGACCAGGCCCTGGAGGCACTCGACGCCGACCGTGCCTTCCTGACCGAAGGTGGCGTGTTCACCGACGACATGATCGACGCCTACATCGAGCTCAAGATGGAAGAGGTGGAGCGTATCCGCATGACCACCCATCCGATCGAGTTCGACATGTACTACAGCTGCTGATCACGCGGACGCCTGCCGAGCCGGCTCCTTACGGGGTCGGCCAAGAGGGCGAGACGCGCGTCGACACGAAAAAGGGGTTCCGCCATGGCGGAACCCCTTTCTTTGGGTCAGTATCCTATTAAGCAGTGACGAATTTAGCGGCTCGCTGTTGCCTTCGAGGGCGGCGGTGACGATGCAGGAGAAAGATATGTACAAGGCAGTCGTGACGCTGGCGCTGGGACTCTCGATGAGCCTCGCCGTCCACGCCCAGGCCATCTATCGCAGCACCGATGCCCAGGGCAACGTGGTCTTCACCGACAATCCGGAGCGTGGCGGCGAGGAGGTCAATCTCGAGCCGCTGACGGTGGTGCCCTCAACGGGCGAGGTGCGCGACCAGGAAACCGAGGCACGGGTCGAAAACGGCGGCACACGCGTATCGCGCGAAGGTCCCGGCGAGCCCTTCATGCCCTACGACAGCTTTCGCATCACCTCGCCCGCCAACGAGGAAACGCTTCCCACCGGCGCCGCCGGCAGCCTCGAGGTGGCTCTGGGCATCGAGCCTCCCCTGCGCGAGGATCATCGCGTGCGGCTGCTGGTGGATGACCGCGTCAGCCAGTCGGCCATGCATACCGAGGCGTTCCTGCTGAACGACCTGACGCGCGGCGAGCATGTCCTGCAGGCCGAGCTGATCGATGGCAGCGGCGAGGTTCGTCATCGCAGCTCGCCCGTCACGCTTTACGTCCAGCGCGCCAGCATCAACCTGCCCCAGAATCCCAACAACCCCGCCAATTAGCTGCCCCTTCGCCGGGCCCCTCGGCCGTTGTGCCCGGACGGCAGTCTCAGGCCTTGTCGTGAGCCAGCGAGCCGCGGCGATGGTCACTTCGATGCCTTCGATCATGCCGACAGGGTGAGCGAAGGCAGCGCCCTCGAGTATCGCCCCGGCGACCAGCTGCGTCGTCAAGAGGCAAGGCGCGCCGCCAAGCGTGAGAAGCGGCGTGACCGTCGATGGGTCAAGGAGCGCTTTCCCTGGGATCACTAAGTCGCTGGCCTAGGTAGATCGGTGCGTTTTGTCATGGGGCGCGCCCTCTCAGCGTGCGCCGGGAACGGCAGTGCACTATCTTGGTGCACTAAAACGGTGCATGACGGCAATATCATGGCGCCAGGACGTGATGCGCGCGACTGGCCTGCTTCTTGCAGAGCTCTTGATCAGATAGGTGGCGAGGCGGCGAGATAATGCTGTCTCCGGCGGTACGCGACAGCAACTGCACATTTGCTATCGCGAACCTCCACGCCTGCCCTCATGCCCGCACGACCATGAGCGCAGGGGAAAGAGAACGGAATCTTGCCAACACACGAGAGGGCCCGATGTACCAACGCCTGATGGAACATCTCACCACCGCGGTACTGCTGCTTGACGCCCAGTTACGCGTGCGGTGGATGAATCCCGCCGCCGAAGCCCTGCTGGCGCTGAGTCTGAGCCGAGTCGAAGGCCTCTCGCTGACAGCCCTGCTCGGCCAGGAGCATATCGGGGAGGTCTTGAAAAAGGCCCGCGATGCCTACCATCCCTTCACTCAGCGCGAGGCGCGGTTGCTGATGGCCACCGGCGAGGCGCTCACCGTGGATTACACCGTCTCGCCGCTGTCCGCGGACGAGTTGCTGCTGGAGATCGAGCCGCGCGACAGGTTGCTGCGCATCTCTCGCGAGGAGGCGCTGCAAAGCCGTCAGGAGACCATCAAGATCCTGGCGCGCGGGCTGGCCCACGAGGTCAAGAATCCGCTGGGTGGCATCCGTGGCGCGGCCCAGCTGCTGGAGCGCGATCTCGACGATCCGGGGCTCAAGGAGTTCACGCGGATCATCGTCGAGGAGGTCGACCGGCTGCGCGACCTGGTGGACTCGATGCTGGGGCCCAACCGGGTGTCCCATCACGAGGCGCTGAACATCCACAAGGTGCTGGAGCGTGTGCGTTCGCTGCTGATCGTCGAACAGCCCCGCGTGCACATCGAGCGCGACTACGACCCCAGCCTGCCCGATCTCACGGGTGACGAGTCGCAGATGATCCAGGCGGTGCTCAACGTGGCGCGCAATGCCGTGGAGGCCATGACCGAGGCCGGCACCGAGCACCCCCGGCTGACCCTGCGGACGCGCGCCCGGCGTCAGTTCACCCTGGGCGCCGAGCGCCACCGGCTCGTCTGTGAAGTCGGCATGACCGACAACGGCCCGGGTATCCCCGCGGCACTGCGCGATACGCTCTTCTACCCCATGGTCTCGGGCCGCGCCGAGGGCAGTGGGCTGGGTCTTTCGATCGCCCAGTCGATCCTGCACCAACACCATGGGCTGATCGAGTGCGAGTCCACCCCCGGCAAGACCGAATTCCGCCTGCTGATTCCGCTGGAGAATCGCCATGACTGATATCGCCCGCGTGATGATCGTCGACGATGACCGCGCGATTCGCTGGGTGCTCGAACGGGCCCTGGCGCAACCCGATCTCGAGGTCGAGTGCATCGAGCGCGCCGATACCGTGCTCGGGCGCCTGATCGACGATCCGCCCGATGTGCTGGTCACCGATATCCGCATGCCCGGCATCGACGGCCTGAACCTGATGGCCCGGGTGCGCGAGGCGCATCCCGACCTGCCGGTGATCGTGATGACCGCGCACTCGGATCTCGACAGTGCCGTGGCCTCCTACCAGGGCGGCGCGTTCGAGTACCTGCCCAAGCCCTTCGATGTCGACGAGGCGCTGGCACTGGTGCGTCGCGCGGTGGCCCATGCCCGCGAGCGCAAGCGCCCGGTCAGCGTGCCGGAGGGGCTCGATGCCGAGATCATCGGCGAAGCGCCGGCCATGCAGGAGGTCTTTCGCGCCATCGGCCGACTGTCGCACTCGCATATCACGGTGATGATCAATGGCGAATCGGGGACCGGCAAGGAGCGGGTCGCCCGCGCCCTGCATCAGCACAGCCCGCGGACCGGCAAGCCGTTCATCGCCCTGAACATGGCGGCGATCCCCCGCGACCTGATCGAGTCGGAGCTGTTCGGCCACGAGAAGGGCGCCTTCACCGGCGCGACCTCGCAGCGCCAGGGCCGCTTCGAGCAGTCCAACGGCGGCACCCTGTTTCTGGACGAGATCGGCGACATGCCGGCCGAGACCCAGACCCGGCTATTGAGGGTGCTGGCCGATGGCGAGTTCTATCGGGTGGGAGGGCACACCCCGGTGCGGGTCGACGTGCGCATCATCGCCGCTACCCACCAGAATCTCGAGATCCTGGTGGACGACGGCCGCTTCCGCGAGGATCTCTTCCATCGTCTGAACGTCATCCGCGTGCACCTGCCGAAGCTCGCCGAGCGCCGCGAAGACATCCCGCGGCTGGCGCGGCATTTCCTGGCCGAAGCGGCCAAGGAGCTGTCTACCGACGTGAAGGTGCTGACCGCCGAGGCCGAGACGCATCTCACCCAGCTGCCCTGGCCCGGCAACGTGCGCCAGCTCGAGAATACCTGCCGCTGGTTGACGGTGATGGCCTCGGGGCGCGAAGTGCTGATCGAGGATCTGCCCCCGGAGCTTCGCAACGACGATGGCGCCGACGCCGCCAACGGCGACTGGCGCAGCGCCTTCCGCGATTGGGCCGATCGGGCATTGGCCGCCGGCCATACCCACCTGCTCGAGCAGGCGGTGCCCGACTTCGAGCGCATTCTCGTTGAAACCGCCCTCAAGCACACCGGCGGGCGCAAGGGCGAGGCCGCCGAGCTGCTTGGCTGGGGCCGCAATACCCTCACCCGCAAGCTCAAGACCCTGCTGCCGGCGCTGGCGGACGACTAGGCGAGACGCAATCCCCCAGGTGCTCGCCCTCGACGCGACCCGGTGTAGTCGCTCGATTCGGGTCTACAATCGAGAGGAACCCTCTAGAGAACCCCTGGGTTCCATGACCCACAGGACAGTGGCGTCAAGCAGGTTCGCACACCCTGAAGGAATAGGAGGTTGAGCATGCATCACGACACAGCGTCATATCCCACCAGTTCACTGGGTACGGCCGATCGCCTGGCGCGCCAGGTGGGCTGGTTCAGTATCGGCCTGGGACTATGGCAGTTGGCCAAGCCGGACCAGTGGACGCGTTCGCTGGGCATGGAGGGCTCGGAAAATCTCGTGCGCCTGTGTGCCACTCGGGAAGTGGTGACCGGCATGGGCGCACTGTCTATTAATCCGGCACCGGCGATGTGGGCACGGGTGGGCGGCGATGTCCTGGACCTGGCAGCCCTGACCTGGGCGAGGCGCGACGAATCCAATCCCAAACGCGACAACATCACCATGGCCTTGATTGCCATTGGGGCGCTCACGGCAGTGGATCTGTACTGTGCCCAGTCGCTTGGCAAGCGGCACGCCTATCAGGGCGGGCCGACGCCCGACTATCGCGATCGCAGCGGCTTCCCCGGTGGGCTGGCCGGTGCCAGAGGTGCGGCGGCCAGGGATTTCGAGACGCCGGCCCACCTGAAGGCGGCGCTGCCGTCACCTGCCAACTCGCCGGGTGACGCCCAGGGTAAATGACGGCGGTAGGCGAGGGCATCGCTGGCCAGGCATACAACGAAAGGCGCATTGTTGCGAAAGACGATACTGCCGTAGCGTCAAGGGCCAGTAACCTATCATGCAATAGGACACCCTCGATGCCCGTCGCCCCGCCCGCCCCCGAGAGCCCGCCGCGCCGCGTCCACGTCACCGAGGTGGGCCTGCGCGATGGCCTGCAGAACGAGCCCGTGGTGCTCGCCACCGAGCAGAAACTGGCCTTGGCCCGCACGCTGATCGCGGCCGGGGTTCGCGAGTTCGAGGCCACGTCCTTCGTCAGCCCGCGGGCGGTGCCGGCGCTGGCCGATGCGGGGGAGCTGGTGGCGGCGCTGCGCGACATCCCCGGGCTGCACCTCTCTGCCCTGGTGCCCAACCTGCGTGGCGCCGAGCGCGCCCTGGAAGCGGGCGTGGATTCGGTGGTGCTGTTCGTCTCCGCCTCGGAGAGCCACAACGCCAAGAACGTCAATCGCAGCGTCGAGGCGTCCCTGGCGGGCTTCGAGCAGGTTGCGCGCCTGCTCGAGGGTTCTGGCGTCGCGCTGCGCGGCGCCATCGCCACCGCCTTCGGCTGTCCCTTCGAGGGCAACGTGCCGGTGCAAGCCATCGGCGGCATCGCCCGTCGCTTCGCCGAGCTGGGCGCCACCCACCTGTCGCTGGGCGACACCACCGGCATGGCCACCCCGCCGCTGGTCGCCGAGCGTGTCCACCACCTGCGCGGGGCCGTTCCCGATCTGCCGCTTACCCTGCACTTCCACAACACCCGCGGCATCGGCCTGGCCAACGTCATGCAGGGACTGGCGCTGGGCGTGGACCGTTACGAAAGTTCCATTGGCGGCCTGGGCGGCTGCCCCTTCGCCCCAGGTGCTTCGGGCAACATCGCCAGCGAGGATCTCGCCTACCTTCTGGAGGAGATGGGCATCGACACCGGCCTCGACCTCGAGGGACTGATCGGCGCCGCGCGGCTGGCCGGCGAGCTGATGGGTCGCCCGCTGCCGGCCCAGGTCTCCAAGGCCGGGCCGCGTTTGGCGCTGAACGCCTGCGATGCCGTGCCGACGGCCAGGGGCTGAACATGAGCGCCGCCTCTCCTCCCGCTCCGGGGTCTCTGACCGGGATCCGCGTCATCGATCTGACCCGGGTCATTTCCGGCCCCTTCTGCACGCAGATCCTCGGTGATCATGGCGCCGACGTGATCAAGGTCGAGTCGCCCGGCAGCGGCGACGTGGTGCGTGGCCAGGGCAACATGATCAACGGCGAGAGCTGGTACTTCGCGCAGTTCAATCGCAACAAGCGCTCGCTGACCCTGAACCTGCACAGCGACGAGGGCAAGCGGATCCTGCATCGCCTGCTGGAAGACGCCGACGTCCTGGTGGAGAACTTTCGCCCCGGCGTGCTGGGCAAGATGGGCCTCGAGGACGACACCCTGCGCGAGCGCTTTCCACGTCTGGTGGTGGGGCGCATCAACGGCTTCGGCTCCACCGGGCCCTATCGTGACCGCCCCGCCTACGACTTCATCGCTCAGGCCATGAGCGGCTTCATGGGCGTGAACGGCCCGGCCGACGGCGAGCCGATGCGCGCCGCCCCGCCGATCAGCGACATGGTCGCCAGCCAGAACCTGGCATTCGGCATCTGCGCGGCCCTGGTGCGCCGGGCCGCCACCGGCCAGGGCGAGATCGTCGAGACGGCGCTGACCAACGGCCTGATCGCCATGCTTGGCTATCTGGCCGCCGAGTACTTCGCCACCGACCGGCTTCCGGCGCGCACCGGCAACGACCATCCCATGCTCTACCCCTATGGCCTGTTCAAGGCCAGCGATGGCGAAGTGGCCATCGCCCCCAGCAATGACGCCATGGTGGAGCGTTTGCTCGGCGCCCTGGAGATGCGGCACCTGCTCGACGATCCACGCTTCGCGGACAATCCGCGGCGCATGACCAATCGCGACGCGTTGCGCGAGATCCTCAACGGCGTCATCGAGACGCGCCGGGTGGAGGAGTGGATCGAGCACCTCAACCGCGCCGGGGTGCCGTGCGGGCGCGTGCACGATCTGCGCGAGACCTTCGCCGACCCGCAGGTACGGGCCCAGGAAATGCGCCTGGAGCTCGACCAGGGCGAGGCCGGCCGGGTGCCGGTGACCGGCTTCCCGGTGAAGATGCGCGAGGCGCCGCCGGCGCTCTATCACCCGGTACCGCGGCTCGGTGAGCATACCCGCGAGCTGCTCGGGGAACTGGGCATGACCCAGAGTGAGCTGGATGCACTGAGGGCCCACGGGGTTATCTGAGCTACGCTGAACAGGCCGCCGCGAGGCGGGGGAATGCCAGGGCGAGCCCCGACCCGCTCGCCGCAATAACAATCACGAGAACGACCACGAGGAACACGCCAATGACACCCGTCACCAAGAGCTTCTATGGCATCGCCGCCACTGCCCTGCTCGGGGCTGGCATGACGTTCAGTGCGCCGAGCCAGGCGCTGCCCATCGATGAGTGCATCGCCCCGGCCGACCCCGGTGGCGGCTGGGACTTCACCTGCCGTTCCGTGGCCAAGCTGCTTCTCGACCTGGAACTGGTGGAAGATACGGTGCAGGTGACCAACCGGCCCGGCGGCGTCGGCGCCGTGGCCTTCTCCAACGTGGCCGGCAACCATGCCGACAATAGCGACCTGATCGTGGCGACCAGTACCGTGGGCATCACCCAGATCGCCCAGGGCAAGTATCCCGGCGGGGCCGACACCATGCGCTGGCTGGCCATGCTCGGCACCGACGTGGGGGTCATCCTGGTCGATGACGAGAGCGAGTACGAGACGCTGGATCAACTGCTGGAGACCATGGTCGAGGATCCGAAGGCCCTGTCCATGGCGGGCTCCAGCGGCGCGGGCGGCTGGGACCATATCCGCGCGCTGATGGTGGCCAAGGCGGCGGGGATGCCGGCGGATCAGGTCGGCAGCGTGCGCTGGGTGCAGTTCGACGGCGGCGGTCCCGCCGTGACCCAGATGATGGGCGGCCACGTCGATGCCGTCTCCACCGACCTGGGCGAGATCGCTGGCTTCATCGAGTCGGGCGACGTGCGCGTGCTGGCGGTGCTCGCTGACGAGCCACTTCCCGCGCCCTTCGACGAGCTGCCGACCGCCGTCGATCAGGGCTATGACGTCACCGGCTACAACTGGCGCGGTTTCTATACCGGCGGCGAGGTCTCAGATGAGGACTACGCGGCCATGGTCGAGACCCTCCAGAGCCTCTACGACAGCGACGAATGGAAGCAGGTCGCCGAGGACAACGGCCTGGTGCCGCTGTGGCGTGGCGGCGAAGAGTTCGACGCCTTCGTGCGCGACTCCATCGAGGAGGTGGAAGGTATCTCCCGCGAGATCGGAGTGATGGAGTGAGCGAGCTCGACCTGCACCCCGAGCGCGTCTCCGGCGCGCTCGGCGACCGGATCGCCGGCGTGCTGTTGCTGCTGCTGGCGGTGGCGGCCTGGTGGTTGTCCCACGGTTTCGCCAGCGGCTTCGGCCAGACGGTGGGACCGGGGGCCTTCCCGCGCCTGGTGAGTGTGCCGTTGGGGATGCTGGCGCTCTACCTGGTGGCGCGTCCGGGCCTGAACCATCGCTGGCCCGGGCGCGCTGCCCGGCTGCGCCAACTGGGCCTGCTGGCGCTGCTGATGATTTATGCCGGGCTGGTCGAGCCGCTGGGGTTCCTGCCCACCGCCCTGATCACGGTGATCCTGATGATCCGGCTGTTCGGCGCGCGCTGGGGCCAGGCACTGCCCTTCGGCGCGCTCCTCGCGGTGAGTCTTTTTCTGCTCTTCGAATTCGTGCTTGGCATGCCGCTTCCCGACATGCCCGGCCTGGAATGGTGAGTCGACGTCATGGAAACCCTTGCCTATCTCGCCCAGGGCTTCGCCGTGGCGCTCGAGCCTCAACACCTCTTCCTGGCCCTGCTGGGCTGCGCGCTGGGCACCCTGATCGGCGCGCTGCCGGGGCTGGGGCCGGTCAACGGCGTCGCGCTGATGATCCCGCTGACGTTCAACTTCGGGCTCTCGGCCACTGCGGCGCTGATCCTGCTGGTCAGCGTCTACTACGGCTGCATGTACGGCGGGCGGATCAGCTCGATCCTGCTTAACATCCCCGGGGACGAGCCGGCCATGATGACCACCCTGGACGGCTACCCCATGGCGCAGCAGGGACGCGGCGGCGAGGCGCTGGGCCTCACCGGCGTGGCCTCCTTCGTGGGCGCCCTGGTGGCCACCATCGGCCTTACGCTGTTCGCGCCGCTGCTGGTCGAGTTCGCCATCCGCTTCGGTCCGGCCGAGTACTTCGCCCTCTTCGTGCTGGCCTTCGCCACCATCGGCGGAGTGACCGGCGGCAGCCTGCTCAAGAGCTTCATCGGCGCCTGTCTGGGCCTGCTGCTGGGCACGGTGGGCATCGACTCGGTGAGCAGCGTGCCGCGCTACACCTTCGGCTGGTACGAGCTCTACGACGGTATCGACTTCATCGTCGCCCTGGTGGGGCTGTTCGCCATCTCCGAGTGCCTGGTGTTCCTGGAGGATCCCCGCCAGGGGAGCCGGCCCACCATGCTGCTGGGCTCGGCGATGCCGGGGGTGCGCACCTCCTGGCAGTGTCGTGGCACCATCGCCCGCGGCTCGCTGCTGGGCTTCATCGCCGGGGTGCTGCCCGGTGCCGGGGCCGCGCTGGGCAGCTTTCTCGCCTATACCCTGGAGCGGCGTTGGCTGGGTCGCCGCGGCAATTTCGGCACCGGCGACCCGCGCGGCGTGGCGGCCCCCGAGGCGGGCAACAACGCCGCCGCCGGCGGTGCGCTGATCCCCATGCTGTCACTGGGCATCCCCGGCAGCGGCACCACGGCGATCCTGCTGGCGCTGCTGCTGTCGATGAACATTACCCCGGGTCCGCTGCTGTTCGACGAGCAGCCGGAGCTGGTCTGGGGTCTGGTGGCCGCCCTGTTCATCGGCAACCTGATGCTGCTGGTGCTCAATATTCCTCTGGTGGGGCTGTTCGCCAGGGTGCTACGTGCGCCGGGCTGGTTCCTGATGCCCATGGTGGTGATGGTGGCCTTCGTCGGCGTCTACTCGCTGAGCAACAGCGCCTTCGACCTGTACCTGATGCTGGCCTTCGGGGTGCTGGGCTACGTGCTGCGCAAGCTGGAGATTCCCACCGTACCGGTCGTGCTGGGCCTGCTGCTGGGTGGCCAGATGGAGTACAACCTGCGCCGTGCCATGTCGATCTCCGATGGCGACTGGAGCATCATCTGGAACAGCGGCATCTCGGTGGGCATCTATCTCTTCGCCTTCACTCTGATCGTCGCCGGGCTGATCTACTCCTGGGTGATTCGGGGTCGCTTGCAGTAGGGCGACGGGGCTGGGCGGCGACCGCCGGGGCTGCCAGAATGGCGGTCTCAAGGAGATTGCCCATGACGCAGATGAGCTGGGAGCGGCTGCTCGACCCGGGCCGACTGCACGACACGCGCGACGCGCCGCCCACCAGCGGTCGCGACGAGATCGGTCGCAGCCCCTTCCACAAGGACCACGACCGGATCGTCTTCGCCGGTTCCTTTCGCCGCCTGGGGCGCAAGACCCAGGTGCATCCGTTGACCGACAACGATCACATCCATACCCGCCTGACCCATTCGCTGGAGGTCGGTTGCGTGGGGCGCTCGCTGGGCATGATCGTCGGCGAGCGCCTGCATGCGCGACTGCCCGGCTGGATCACCCCGGCGGATCTTGGCGTCATCGTCCAGGCCGCCTGCCTGGGACATGACATCGGCAACCCGCCCTTCGGCCATGCCGGCGAGTACGCCATCCGCGACTGGTTCGCGCGCGCCGGGGGCAACGGTAGCGGGCTGCTGGACGGGTTGTCCGCGCTGGAGCGCGATGACCTGCTGACCTACGAAGGCAACGCCCAGGGCTTTCGTATCGTCACCCAGATCGAGTACAACCAGTTTCGCGGCGGCATGCGCCTGACCACGGCGACGCTGGGCACCCTGCTCAAGTACCCCTGGACCGTGGAACACGGCGGGGCGGCCGGCAAGTTCGGCTGCTACCAGAGCGAACGCGCCTTGCTGGCCGAGGTCGCCGAGCGGCTGGGGCTGCTGCCCAGGGGCGAGGGGCGCTGGTGCCGCCATCCGCTGGCCTGGCTGGTCGAGGCGGCGGACGATATCTGCTATGCCCTGCTCGATCTCGAGGACGGCCTGGAGATGGGCATCCTGCGCTTCGACGAAGTGGCCGAGGTACTGATCCAGATCGCCGGCGGCGTGCCGACCGACTACGACGAGATGCAGCGCAGCGGCGTCTCGCAGCGACGGCGTATCGCCGCCTTGCGCGGCGCTGCCATGGAGCGGGCGGTGAACGACGTCGGGGCGGTCTTCGTGCAGCACGAAAGCGAGTTGCGCAGCGGCGCGCTTAGTCAGGACCTGCTCGATCTCTGCCATCCGGACCTGGGGTGGGGGGTGAGTGCCGCCAAGCAGCTGGCCCGCGAGCGCATCTTCCAGAACGAGCGCAAGGCCAAGCTGGAGATCGGCGCCTACACGACGCTAGGCATCCTGCTCGAGGCATTCATCGGGGCGGCCCACGAGCTTCATCACACGGGACGCTCCACCTTCAAGCATCAGCGCGTGCTGGCGCTGATCGGCGAAAACACCCCGCGCCCCTCCTGGAGCCTCTACGACAGCTACCGGCGCATGCTCGACTTCATCGGTGGCATGACGGATCACTACGCGGTCGACCTCGCCCAGGAGATGGGCGGTCGGTTGCGGGGGTAGCGGATGAACGTGGCCTTTTATCGCTGCCGCCTGGGCAACGCCTGGCGGCTTGGCTTGCTGGCGCTGATGTGGAGCGGAGTCGTTCTCGCCGAGTCGCCACTGGCCCGGCTCGATGCCGAGGGCTTCGACCACTACACCCTGGCGCTGACCTGGCACGCCGGTTTCTGCGCGAGTCGCTCCTCCCCGCCGCGCGAGTGTCGCGACCCCTCCCTGCGCGAAGGCGCCGACCAGGGTTTCGTGCTGCATGGCCTCTGGCCATCGCTGCCCGAACGCCTGGCCGACCGAGGCGTCGACCGGCACGAGTGGTGGCGGGACGGTTGCTTTCTCGAACGGCCTCGCGCCGAGGGTAGTTTCTGTCGCGCCCATCCGCCCTTTGCACTTTCCGAGAGCCTCGACGCCGAGCTGGACCAGGCGATGCCGGGGCGAGCCAGCTGTCTGGAACGCTATCAATACGCCAAGCATGCCGCCTGTTTCGCGATGCCCGAGGAGGCCTATTTCGCCGCGTCGGTGGCCCTGGTCGAGGCTGTCAACACCAGCGCATTCGGGGGCTTCGTGGCTCTCAATCAGGGAAGTGAGGTGGCGCGCAATGATCTTATCGCGGCCTTCGAGGCGGCCTTCGGCGACGCAACCGGCCGGTCCCTGCGCCTCGAATGCGACGGGCGCGGCAATCGGCTGCTGACCGAGGTGCGCATCGGTATTGCCGCCGAGCGCCTTGACGCCTTCCCCAACGCCGAAAGCCTGGTACCGCTGGGGCGCGGCGACTGCGCGACGCGTGTCAGGATCGCGACCTTCGACTGATCAGACCGAAGGCGCTTGCAAGTGGGTGAGCTCAAGCAGGGCGGCGCGTTCGAGCAGGGCGGCGATGATGGCATCATGCGTGGGCGGATCGATCTCGCCGAGCCGCGTCTGGTCGAGCTGACGGGCCAGCGCCTCGCCGCTCACCACCAGCAGGTCGCCATCGGCCGCCTGGGTGTCGATCTCCCAACCGGGCAGGGCCAGCACGCCCATGACCGGAATCGTGTGCCCGGCTCGCTCCGCGAGCCAATGGCTTAGCCAGCGGGTGGCCTGGCGGGTCTTCTGCAGGGGGCGGCGCTCGCTCCAGCCGGGGAAACGCAGCCGGTCGCGCTCCACGGCGACGCGGTTGATCTCGCTGCCATCGGCGGCGCAGGCCGGGGTGCGGGCACGCGTCTCGACCACGAACACGCCGTGGGGCGTCACCGCCACATGGTCGATGGTGGTGGTGTCGGTAGGCACGTCATGAAACACGTAATAGGGGTGGGCCTGGGGCCGGATCATGGCCTCCAGTTCCTGACCCACGGCCAGTTCGCAGGCCAGCCCCAGCTTGAGGCGGCGTATGCGCTGGAAGTCGCGGATCAGCAGAAAGCAGAACAGCAGCATCAGCAGGGTACTCATCAGGCCGTAGAAGGCCCACTCCAGCCAGTTCTGCTGGTCGGCGAAGAGCATGCGGCCCATGCCGTAGACCAGAGGGGCCAGTGTGATGATGGGCCCCAGCGCACCATCGAGGAAGAGCCCGGCGAAGGCCTGGTCGAGCCGGTCGCGCAGCGCCTGGCCCGGTTCACGCAGCGGGTGGGCGTCGAAGGGCGAGCGCACCCGGGCATCGTGAAGATTGCGAAGCGCGACAACGATCACCCCCGTGGCGGCCAGCGGGAAGAGAAAGATCAGCGGTATCAGGTATTCCAGCCAGGCCATCGGTCGTTGTCCTTGCCCGTCGGGGTGGGAGCGGCACCCCATTCTAGACAAGCACGGCCCTCCAGGGCCATTCTCTGAGTCGATTCCGACCGAATGGACACCCTTCGATGCAGTCATCCCTGTCTGTCGCCAGTGAGCCGGACCTGACGGCACTGGTCGATTTCGTGGCGCGCTATCCCCGCCTGGCGGTAGTGACCGGCGCCGGCATCAGCACGGCCAGCGGCATCCCCGACTACCGCGACGAGCGCGGCGACTGGAAACGCTCGCCGCCGATGCAGCACCAGCAGTTCATGGCCAGCAACGCGGCGCGCCAGCGTTACTGGGCCCGGGCGCTGGTGGGCTTTCGTGCGCTGCAGGACGCCCGCCCCAACGCCGCCCACCATGCGCTGGCGCGTCTCGAGGCCAGCGGCCGGGTCATGGGCGTGATTACCCAGAACGTCGATGGCCTGCACCAGCGGGCCGGCTCGCGCAACGTGATCGACCTTCACGGCCGTGCCGACGTGGTGCGCTGCATGAGCTGCCGCGCCAAGCGCATGCGCCACGACCTGCATGCCGAGCTGATGACCCGCAACCCCCAGTGGTCGACTCGCGGCGCGCAGGCCGGCCCGGATGGCGACGCCGATCTGGAGACCGATTTTTCCGGCTTCGAGGTACCGAGCTGCACCCGCTGCGGCGATGGCATCTACAAACCCGACGTGGTGTTCTTCGGCGACAGCGTGCCGCGCAGCTCGGTCGAGGGCGCCTTCGCCTTGCTGGAGGCGAGCGATGCGTTGCTGGTGGTAGGATCGTCGCTGATGGTCTTTTCAGGCTTTCGCTTCGCCCGGGCCGCCGCCAAGCAGGGCAAGCCGATCGCCTGTCTGAACCTCGGCCGCACGCGGGCCGACGAACTCTATGCCGTGAAGGTCTCGGCACCTGCCGAGGTGGGGCTGGAGCGTCTGGTCGCGTCACTCGCCGACGTTTCGGACACGTCGGATAAGGCTTAACCTCACCCGCCGGCAAGCTTGACGGTGTAGCCAAGGTTTTCCAATTCGGCCTTGAGCCGCTCGCGGTGATCGCCCTGGATCTCGATGATCCCGTCCTTGAGCGCGCCACCGGTACCGCAGCGTTTCTTGAGCACCTTGGCCAGCGCCTTGAGGTCCTCGGCAGCCAGCGGCACCCCGGTGACGGTGGTCACTCCCTTGCCCTTGCGCCCGCTGGTTTCGCGGCGGATGCGCACGACGCCGTCCAGTTCGGCCAGGCGTGCCTGGTCGGCCTGCTCGTCACAGCGACAGTCCGCAACGGGATGCTGACAGGCGAGGCAGAGGTCGCCATGTTCGGTGGAGTAGACCAAACCGCCTAGCGGGTCCTTCAGGGATGCCATGTCGGCCTCCTCGCGTTCGAGAGTGTCCGGGCGATGATAGCCCTGCCGTGGCCAGCCTGCATCCGCGTCCGCTATCCAAATCGATGGCGTTCGCGGTCACCGGAGGCTCAAGACTATACTGACGGCGCGCCCCGGCAGGAGCAGCCCCATGAATCTCGAACGCGTCGCATTCGGTTTTTTCATCATCCTTACCCTGAGCCTAAATTACGCGTTCGTCGCGGGTGGCCTCGAGACGCCCGCACACCACAATGTCTGGATTCTTACGCTGACTATCATCGTCAACCTGGTCGCGATCGGCCTGAAACTGGGGGATCGCTCGCAGACCGGGGCGTTGCTGCTGGCGTCCGGCCTGGTTGCCGGCCTTCTGCTGATCACGGCGCGCGTCGTCTGGATCGTCGTGGAATCCGGTGGCGGGGGTGGGCCGGAGCCTGGAGAAATGGCCGATATCGTCTCGATCGCAACGGGAGCGCTGGTCGCGAACATCGTCGCGACGGTGATCCTGGTCGGCGATACGCTGCTCTCGCGGCGCTAGCACAGCGCGCGGATCGGTTCAGCACGGCAGCCGCGATCCGGGACAGGCAAAGGGAGGGTTGAACGTGTGACGCAGACCTCCGATCTCGACCGTGTGGCGATGATCATCTTGCGCTATATGCGTCGGCCGCTGTTCGCGCTGCTGTTCGTGTATTCAGTGGGCATCATGGGCATGGCACTGATGCCAGGCCAGGTCGTCGATGGTGAGACGACTTACATGAATCTCTTCCACGCGTTCTATTTCTTCACCTATACGGCGACCACGACCGGTTTCGGTGAACTGCCGAACGGCTTCAGCGATGAGCAGCGCCTGTGGACAATCTTCTGCCTCTATACCGGCGCCATCGCGTGGTTCTATGCGATCGGATCCCTGATTCGCCTGTTTCAGAATCCCCATTTCATCCAGGCCATGGATGGATTCCGGTTCGCCCGCAAGGTCGAACGCAACGTGGAACCTTTCGTCATTCTCTGCGGTTTCGGCGATACCGGCAGTCTGCTTGCCCGGGGCCTGAGCGACCACCGTATGCGCGCGGTGATACTTGATTCCGACCCGGAACGCATCAAGGCACTGGTCGTGCGCGATTACACCGTCGCGATGCCGGGACTCTGCGCGGACGCCAGCGTGCCGAAACACCTCCTGGCCGCGGGTGTAGAACACTCCGCATGCCGGGCCCTGCTCGCGCTGACGAACGATGACGACGTTAATCTCAAGATCGCGGTGATGGCACGCCACCTGAACCCGCGGCTCGGGGTCATCTGTCGTTCGACCTCGGCCCGCCACGAGGCCAATCTGCGGGCGCTGGACAATGTAATGGTCGTCGACCCGTTCGAGATCTTCGCCCAGCTCGTCTACTGGGCGATCGCACGCCCCGAACTGCACAACCTCAATGCGTGGTTCGTGGGCGCACATGGCGTCAAACTCGGGGCACCGGTACAGGTTCCTCGGGGCAGCTGGGTTCTGTGCGGATACGGACGGATGGGGCGCTGGATCCATCGCTACCTCCAGGCCCATGGCGTCGGCGTACGTATTATCGATCCGGAAGTGGATGCCAAAGGGGCCGAAGAAGGTCTGGTCATTGTCCAGGCGCACGCCGATCATACGGCCTTGGTGACTGCGGGGATTGACGACGCGGCCGGGGTTGTCGCCGCGACGAACCGCGATTCTGACAATCTCAGTACGCTGTTGGCGGTGACGGAGCTCAATCCGGATGCGTTTCGCATCGTGCGCCAGAACAATCATGAGAATCAGGTCGCGTTCGATGCCGCGCGGGCCGACCTGGTCCTCCAGCACAGCCTGACAACGGCGCGCCGGATCTTGAAGCTGCTGATCTCGCCTCTCGTCCAGGAACTGATCGACTGGCTCGCGGAACGTGAACCGGCCCAGACAGAGGAACTGGTAGCCCGTCTGCAGGCGTCCGTGGGCGCTGAACCCCCGCACCTGTGGTCGGTCAGGCTGGTCCCGGGCGAAGCGCCGGCAGTGATCGAATATCTGGATGCCGGGGGGGCGGTGACTTTAAATGCGCTGTGCCGCGATGCGCGCTCCTTCCCGGAAGAGCTCCCGTGCGAAGCGCTCGCCGTTCGCCGGGCAGGGCAATCGATCATGTTGCCGGACAAGGATTTTCCGATTGGCGTCGGCGACGAGGTTCTCTTCTGCAGTGTGCATTGGGCAGAGCTGTTGCTGCAGGCAACACTCCATAATCCCTATACGCTTCGGTATGTCGTAACGGGGGTCGATGAGTCTCGCGGGTACGTGTTCGCATGGCTTGAAGACGGGCTACGGCGTCGTCGCAGCGATCATAAGCCGAATCGTCGTCGGGCCCGGCCATGAAATCATCGGCCGCGTGAGCGCGACGAGATCCGGCGTCCGGCCTCCCGTGAAGGCGATTTCGTCGATGTCTGCCGTATGGTGGTTCATGCCGTGAAGGCAGCGCCTGCCATGAGGGACTCGAGCAGTACTAACCGGAGACGGCCATCTGACGGGCCGCGGTGAGGTGGGCGATGACCGTGGGCAGTTGGTACATGCTGCTGACCATGATGGCGCCCGCAGGGGTCTGCTCGGCATCGGGGAAGCGATTGAGATGAATCACCGTCATGCCCGCCGCCAGTGCTGCCCGCACCCCGACGATGGAGTCGTCGATGGCCACGCAGTCTTCCGGCGCGAAGCCCATCAGGCTGGCGGCATGCAGGAACAGGCAGGGGTCGGGTTTCCAGCAATTGGCGGTGTAGCCGCTGAACAGGCGATCACCGAAATAATCGGCCAGTCCGCTGCTGGTCAGGGAGGCAAGAATCTTCGCCTCAGGGCCATTGGACACCACTGCCATGGGATAGCCGACCAGCGCGGCGAGGGCCTCCGGCGCACCCGGCAGC
Source organism: Halomonas sp. (assembly GCA_035581765.1). Lineage (GTDB taxonomy): Bacteria > Pseudomonadota > Gammaproteobacteria > Pseudomonadales > Halomonadaceae > Halomonas. The sequence continues at coordinate 12,185 of DATISN010000158.1, read as the reverse complement.
GGCATCAGCTCAGTTTCCAGGCGCTGCATCAATTTGCGCCGCATCCGCGCTTCCATGACCTCGAGATGGTCGGGGTCCACCTCGCCGTGACGGTGCTGCAACTCGGCGACGATCTGGCGGAAGCGGGTTCCGCGGAACTCGCCCATGTAGTCGCTGGCCAGGAACGGCAGCCCCACGCCACTCAACGCAATGGCCATTTCGGCGGCAAGGAGCGGTTCGCTGTCGACCAGCGTACCGTCACAGTCGAATAGCAGGCAGGGAGGGTGTGCCATCGTCGGGCATCTCGCGCAGGTCGGGGAATCGGTAAGTCCGTGTCATGACTATCGGCATGTCGAAGCTGATATTGAGGTTCACAGAACGATCGGGACTTTGTGAACGCTGTTTCTAAATAGTATTGTCGCACATCCCCGATCCTTCAAGGGCCTCGTTAACGGTGATTGACGATATGCCGGGGGCGGGCGGTTACCCGGCTTGCGTTGGGTAACGAGATTCCTAAGTTAGAAAAGGTGCGCTAGTCTGAAATGCCACGTGACTGCCGCGCAGACACGTTATCCATAACCTACAGGAGTATCGCCGGATGCGATTTCACCCCTCGCTCACCACGCTTTGTCTCGCCATCGCCTTGATGGCAGGCGGTATGGGTACGCATGCCATGGCCTCGAATCACGATGAATCATCGTCGGATGAGTCGCAGGACAGCGCCCAGGCCCTCGATGACGACGCCCTGCAAGAGAAGTACGGCATCACGCCGGGCGCGCTGAAGCGAGACGAGCCGGCATCGGAAGACGAAAACGGCGATGAGGACCAAGCTGCCAGCGACGACGGACAAGCCTCCGAGCAAGACGGCGCACAAGACGGTGCTCAGGAGACCGAGCAGGACTCGGCTGATGAGCAGGAAGGCGATGCGGGTGATGTCGTTACCGACGATACCGAAGTCGAAGAGGTCGATGAAGGCGTCGACGAGACGGAAAAAGAGGAGCGCGAGAACTGAGCGTTACGTGGCTTTCGCAGGCTGCCGGCGCGTCGGCAGCCTGCTGATCGGGCTACTGATCGCCGTATCGCCCATCGCCTCGTCGGACTCTACTGACGACAAGACTTCGATGGCCTGGCAGGCGCTGGCGCAAGGCGGTCATGTGGCCTTGATCCGTCATGCGCCGGCTCCCGGTATTGGCGACCCGCCGGGCTTTGTGCTCGAGCGTTGCGAGACCCAGCGCAATCTCTCCGCGCAGGGCCGCCAACAGGCCCGTGCACTGGGCGAAGCCTTCCGTGAGCGTGACATCAAGGTTGCCGCCGTGCACTCGAGCCGCTGGTGTCGCAGCCTCGATACCGCTCGCCTGCTCGATCTGGGCGACGTCATCCCGACCCCCTCGCTGGATTCCTTCTTCCGCGGCCGCGGCGATGCCGACGAACAGACCGCCAATACCCGCCAACTCATCGCAGACTGGGACCGACAAGGGGCGCTGATTCTGGTCACCCATCAGGTCAATATCTCGGCGCTGACCAACCGTGGCGTCGGCGCTGGCGACATCGTCGTGCTCAGGCCGCGCGGCGATCGCCTGGACGTGATCGGCAGGGTCCGCTGACGACCGGGTAACCTAGCGCTGCTGACCTGCGCCGGTTACTTGCGCCGGGAAAGACGGCGTGAGTTGGCGCTGCTGCGACGATGGTACGGCAACATCGCCTTGCGTCCGGTGACCCACCACGGCGTCTGCTGACCGAAGGCCATGCCCAGCATGGCTTTCTGCATCTCGAGTCCGGTTTCCATGGCGGCCTCGAGCTTCTCGGATACCATGCGCTGGTTTTCCTTCATCATGCTGGCGCTGTGCGGCTGCTGGGTCTGCCAGAGGTTCTGGCGCATGTTGATCGTGGAAAGCGACGTCGACCACAGCTCGAAGGCCATGATCCCCAGCTTCCAGACATCCATCATGGCTGCCGGAGTCTGCGGAATGAAGTCGGCATGAGACGTGTTTTGCATCGGAGTAGCACCTCTGAGCGAGAAGGGAGTACAGGACAAGTGGCGTAACGGAAAGCAGTATCGTTTATATTGCATCGCAACACGATAACCTGTGATGGTAAAACATCCAAAGCCAAAAAAGCGGCCCGTAGGGGCCGCTGGGTAAGCAGTCGCTAACGTTCAGGCGATTTTCGGCGTCATTTCACCGCGTTCATAGCGCTCGGCCATGGCCTCCAGGCTGATCGGCTTGATGCGGCTGGCGTTGCCGGCGGTGCCGAAGGCCTCGTAGCGCTCGATGCACAGCTGGCGCATGGCGGTGACGGTTTCCTTCAAGAACTTGCGCGGGTCGAACTCCGCCGGGTTTTCGGCCAGGAAGCGACGCACCGCGCCGGTGGAGGCCAGGCGCAGGTCGGTATCGATGTTGACCTTGCGTACACCGTGCTTGATGCCTTCGATGATCTCTGCCACCGGCACGCCGTAGGTTTCGGGAATCTCGCCGCCGTAGCGGTTGATGACCTCGAGCCATTCCTGGGGTACCGAGGACGAGCCGTGCATCACCAGATGGGTATCGGGGATGCGCGCGTGGATTTCCTTGATGCGCTGGATGGAGAGCGTATCGCCGGTGGGTGGCCGGGTGAACTTGTAGGCGCCGTGGCTGGTGCCGATGGCAATTGCCAGGGCGTCGACGCCGGTGGCCTTGACGAAGTCGGCGGCCTCCTCCGGGTCGGTGAGCAGTTGCTCCATGTCCAGCTTGCCCTCGGCGCCGATGCCGTCCTCCTCACCGGCCATGCCGGTCTCCAGGCTGCCCAGGCAGCCCAGTTCGCCTTCCACGGACACGCCGCAGGCGTGCGCCATCTCGACGGCGCGGCGGGTAACCGCGACGTTGTAGGCGTAGTCCATCGGCGTCTTGCCGTCCTCGCCGAGCGAGCCGTCCATCATCACCGACGAGAAGCCGAGCTGGATGGAGCGCTGGCACACCGCGGGGCTGGTGCCGTGATCCTGGTGCATGACCACCGGAATGTGCGGGAACTCTTCCACGGCGGCCAGGATCAGGTGGCGCAGGAAGGGCGCGCCGGCGTACTTGCGCGCCCCGGCGGAGGCCTGGACGATCACCGGGGAATCGGTGGCGTCGGCGGCTTCCATGATGGCGCGCATCTGCTCGAGGTTGTTGACGTTGAAGGCCGGGACGCCGTAGCCGTATTCGGCGGCGTGGTCCAGCAGTTGACGCATGCTGATGAGTGCCATGAGGAGTCCTGTTATCTGAGACGAATGAGTGCGATACGAGCGTGGGATGCAATGTCGGCGCGGCCGAGACGGCCGCGCCGATAAGGGAGATGTTGTCTGTCAGTCTTGCGCCGTCAGCGCCTGGCGGCGTCTTCCAGCGCCTTGACCGCGGGCAGGGTCTTGCCTTCCACGTACTCGAGGAAGGCGCCGCCGCCGGTGGAAATGTAGGAGACGCGATCGGCGATGCCGTACTTGTCGATGGCCGCCAGGGTGTCGCCGCCCCCGGCGATCGAGAAGCCGTTGCTCTCGGCAATGGCCAGCGACAGCGCCTCGGTGCCCTTGCCGAACTGGTCGATCTCGAACACGCCCACCGGGCCGTTCCAGAGGATGGTGCCGGCGTTCTTGAGCAACCCGCCCAGGCGACCGGCGGTGTCCGGGCCGATGTCGAGGATCATCTCGTCATCGGCGACCTGATCGACGGGCTTGACCACCGCTTGCGCCGATTCGGAAAACTCGGTGGCCACCACCACGTCGGTGGGCAGCGGGATCTCGACCTTGGCCGCAAGCCGACGGGCCTGGTCGATCAGGTCGGCCTCATACAACGACTTGCCGACGTTGTAGCCGGCCGCGGCGATGAAGGTATTGGCGATGCCGCCGCCCACGATCAACTGGTCGCAGCGTTCGGAGAGGGCATTGAGGACCTCGAGCTTGGTCGACACCTTGGAGCCGCCGACGATGGCGGCCATCGGACGCTTGGGGGCGGCCAGCGCCTTCTCCAGGGCGTCGAGCTCGGCGGCCAGCAACGGGCCTGCACACGCCGTGGGGGCGAAACGCGCCACGCCATGCGTGGACGCCTGGGCGCGGTGGGCGGTGCCGAAGGCGTCCATCACGAAGATATCGCAGAGCGCGGCGTACTGCCGGGCGAGCGTCTCGTCGTCCTTCTTCTCGCCTTCGTTGAAGCGCACGTTCTCCAGCAGCACGACTTCGCCATCGGCCAGATCCAGGGCGAGGTCCAGGTACTCGGTGACCAGGCGGACGGGACGGCCGAGCAGCTCGCCGAGGCGCTCTGCCACCGGCGCCAGCGAGAACTCCTGGGCGGGTTCGCCCTCGGTGGGGCGGCCCAGGTGGCTCATCAGCATCAGCTTGGCGCCGGCATCGACGGCGGCCTGGATGGTCGGCAGGCAGGCCCGCAGGCGGGCATCGCTGGTCACCTTGCCGTGCTTGACGGGGACGTTCAGGTCCTCGCGGATCAGCACACGCTGCCCGCTGAGGTCGAGGTCGGTCATCTTGCGAACGTTCATCGGGACGTGATCCTCATCTGGGGAAACCGAAACAGGCCATCGAAGCAGGGCCATCAAAGCAAGGTCAGCGGCCGGGCGGAGCCAGGCCGGCCAACTGCCGGCTCACGTCGAGCATGCGGTTGGCGAAGCCCCACTCGTTGTCGAACCAGCAGAGCAGCTTGATCAGGCGGGTTCCGGCGACCCGGGTCTGGGTGGCGTCCACGATACCCGAGCGGGGGTCGTGGTTGAAGTCGACCGAGGCCACGGGCTCTTCGGTGTAGCCGAGCAGGCCGGCCAGGCGGTTGCGACTGGCCTCGCGCAACAGGGCGTTGACCTCGGCCGCCGAGGTGTCGCGGCGCACGGTGATCGCCAGGTCCATGGCCGAGACGTTGATGGTCGGCACGCGCACGTGCAGGCATTCGAAGCGCCCGGTCAGGTGCGGCATCAGGCGATTGATCCCGCGTGACAGGCCGGTGTCCACCGGCACGATGGAATGCATCGCCGAGCGCGCCAGGCGCAGGTCGGTCTGGTGATAGGCATCGATCACCGGTTGGTCGTTCATCGCCGAGTGAATGGTGGTGGTCACGCCATGCTCGATGCCCAGCGCCTCGTCGAGCACGGTGAGCACCGGCACCAGGCAGTGGGTGGTACAGGAGGCCGCCGAGACGATGCGGTGGCCGGGCGCCAGGTGATGGTCGTTGATGCCGGTGACGATGGTGGCATCGACGTCGTTTCCCGCCGGATGGGAGAACAGCAGCCGGCCGGCCCCGGCAGCGAGATGCCGCTCGGCGGTGGCGCGATCGCGAAAGCTGCCGGAGCATTCCAGTACCAGGTCGATGTCCAGTTCGCGCCAGGGCAGCCGGGTGGGGTCGGGCTCGCAAAGCACGCGGATGGGGTGGCCGTTGACCATCAGGCAGTCGCTTTCCGTCTCGACCCGGCCGGGAAAACGGCCGTGTGTAGTGTCGTAGCGGGTCAGGTAGGCGATGGTGGCCAGATCCGAGAGCTCGTTGATCGCCACGATCTCAAGCGCGGTGCTTACGTTCTCTCCGGGCGCGCTGGGGTCGCGTCGTGCCTGTCTTTCGACAAGCGCGCGCAGCACACACTGGCCGATGCGGCCGTACCCGTTGATGGCGATGCGATAGGCCATGGCGGTGCCTGGAACTCCCGATAGTGGCTGAGACGAGCCGGCCATTCTAGCGCATATGCGCGCTGAGCGTCTGCTCTACAGGCCCAGCAGCCGCCAGGCCAGCGGCAGGAACAGGGCGCTGAAGATGCCGGTCAGGCTCATGCCCAGCGAGGCGAAGGCGCCGGCGGTGGGGCCGAGCTCGAAGGCGCGTACCGTGCCGATGACGTGCCCATTGACGCCCAGCACGAAGCCCAGCACTCGTGGGTCGCGGATCGCCAGATAACGGGCCAGCACTCCGACGCAGGCCGTGGACATCACGCCGGTGATCAGCAGGCCGCCCATCATCAGGGGAATCACCCCACCGAGCTGCTCGGTGATGCCGATGGCGATCGGCGCGGTCACCGACTTGGGTGCCAGCGACGCCAGCACCTCGGGCGAGGCGCCGAGCACCCAGGCAAGGCCCACCGAGTAGAACGCGGCCAGCATCGCCGCGGGGGGCAGGCTGATCAGGATCGGGCGCCACAGGGCACGGATGCGCGGCAACTGCTGAAACAGCGGCACGCCGAGGGCCACCGTGGCCGGGCCGAGCAGCAGCATCAGCCAGCCGGCCCCGGCGCGGTAATCGTCGTAGTCGATACCGAGCAGCGCCAGGCTGGCGGCGAGCAGCATGGCGGCGATCAAGATCGCCGGGCACCCGCTTGGCCGGTTGACGCGCAGGAACAGCCGGTTGCCGGCGAGAAAAGCCGCCAGCGTCAGGGCGATGGCCGGCATCGGGGTGGCCAGCAGATGCTCGCGCAGCAGGGCCAGGCTCTCACTCATCGGTTGCGTCCTTCGGCATGAAGCGCAGCATCAGCCACAGGGTGGTCGTCACGCTGAGCAGGGTGCCGAGCACCAACGCCACGCCCACGGCGAGCCACTGGCCGGCGAAGGCCTCGGCAATGAAGAACACGCCCACCACGCCGGGCATGATCAGCATCGCCAGCACCGCGATCAACGACTGGCTGGCGACCTGGATATCCTCGCTGACCCGTCCGCGCAGGACGAGCCACAGGGTCATGGCGAGCATGCCCACCACGCCGGGGGACACCGGAAGGCGCAATGACCACACCAGGGCCTGGCCGAGAAGCAGGAACCCGACCAACCATAGAAACCCGCGCAATGCCGGCATAAGCGTCCTTGACAGGGAGGAAGAAAAATTGTGCGCCCGGGACTTGAAACCTCGTCGAGCGCTCCTATTGTGCAGATTAACGGGGCAATGTCAGCAGGCTCTGACGCTCCCCGTGACGCAACCCATGGAGCTTGATGGTAAAGGAGGTGTTCGTGATGTTCGGAGATCTCAGGCGTTTCGATGTCGGCCAGCCTCAGGGTCTGGACTGGTTCCGGCAATGGATGGACGAGGTGTTCCCCGACAGCCCAGCGGCGGATATTCGCTCGGTACCGCGCGGCAGCTACCCGATGATCAACGTGGGACGCACCGATGATGCGGTGCGCGTCTACGTCTTCGCGGCGGGACTGACCGCGGAACAGCTGGAGGTGAGCATTCAGGACAATGTGTTGACCGTCAGCGGCAAGCGCGAGGCGCCGGATGTCGCGGCGGAGGGGCAGGCGGCACGTACCGACTTTCGCCGCGAGCGCTATCAGGGCGAGTTCAGCCGGTCCCTGGCGTTGCCGGATGGCCTGGACATCGAGCGCACCGAGGCGCATTTCCGCGACGGCATCTGTGAGGTGCGCTTGCCCAAGCGCGAAGAGCTCAAGCCGCGCCGGATCGAGATCCAGGCGCAGGATGCCAGCTGACGCGGCAGTGCATCGAGACGGATCCATCGAGACGAAAGGCAAACAGACGCAAAGCAAGTCACACAAACGGAGGTGAGTCGTCATGAACGAAGTGACCAGACGTGATGGCGCGCAGGAACCGGCCAAGCGTGAAGAGCGAAAGGAGGCGCTGGTGCCTGCGGTGGATATCTTCGAGCAGGGCAATGCGCTGCATGTCATCGCCGACATGCCGGGGGTGACGCGCGAGTCACTGAGTATCGAGGTGGACAACAACATCCTGACGCTAGAAGGCGAAGTAAAGCTGGACATGCCCGAAGGGTTGTCTGCCATCTATGCCGAGGTGCGTGCTCAGCGTTTCATGCGTCGCTTCACGCTGAGCCACGAGATCCAGGCCGATGCCATCGAAGCAAGCATCGAAAACGGCGTGGTGCATCTGGTATTGCCCAAGAAAGAGATCCACCGTCCTCGGCGCATCGACGTCAAGGCGGCCTGACGCTGCCAGGTGGAACGCCACACGGCCACAAGTGCCCTTCCGGTAGGAAGGGCACTTGCGTTTGTGCTTACGGTGTCATGTCGGTGTCCTCTTCCGCTACCCTTGGAGGAGCGTTCGGCGCGATCAATCAAAGGAGGGCGTTGCCACGCCCAAGGAAGAGGAAAGTGATATGAGCGATATCGCCAAGTGGCTGGGTGACGAGGCCGAGGCATTACTGGGACACGTCTGCACCGGGGTCCCGAAAGCGCAGCTGCACGCGCCTGGACCGGATTTTGTCGATCGGGTGATGGCCGTCAGTGACCGCCGCCCCAACGTGCTGCGCAACATGCAGGCGCTGTTCAACCATGGCCGGCTGGCCGGTACCGGCTACGTGAGCATCCTGCCGGTGGATCAGGGCATCGAGCATTCGGCGGGGGCTTCCTTTGCGCCCAATCCCCTCTACTTTGATCCGGCCAACATCGTCGAGCTGGCCCTCGAAGGGGGGTGCAACGCCGTGGCCTCGACACTTGGCGGGCTGGCGTCGGTCGCGCGTCGCTACGCCCACAAGATCCCGATGATCCTCAAGCTCAACCACAACGAGACGCTGACCTACCCGGCCGTCTATGACCAGACGCTGTTCGCCCAGGTCGATCAGGCCTTCGAAATGGGCTGCGCGGCGGTGGGGGCGACCATCTACTTCGGTTCGCCGGAAAGCCGTCGCCAGATCATGGAGATCAGCGAGGCCTTCGAGCGCGCCCACGAGCTGGGCATGGTCACGGTGCTCTGGGCCTACCTGCGCAACCCCGCCTTCAAGAAAGACGGCACCGATTATCATGTGGCGGCCGATCTCACCGGTCAGGCCAACCACCTGGCGGCGACCCTCAAGGCCGATATCGTCAAGCAGAAGCTGCCCGAGACCAACAGTGGCTATCGCGACATCGGTTTCGGCCATACCCATGACAAGGTCTACAGCGAGCTCACCTCGGCCAGCCCCATCGACCTGGCACGCTATCAGGTGGCCAACTGCTATCTGGGTCGCGCCGGGCTGATCAACTCCGGTGGCGGTTCCAAGGGGGCCTCCGATCTCGGAGAAGCGGTGCGCACCGCCGTGATCAACAAGCGTGCCGGCGGCATGGGACTGATCTCCGGTCGCAAGGCGTTCCAGAAGCCGATGGCGGAAGGGGTCGAGCTGCTCAATGCCATCCAGGACGTCTACCTGTCACGGGACGTCACCATCGCCTGACGGCCTGACACAAGCTTACGCCAGAAACGACGCGGGCCCGGCAATCGCCGGGCCCGCGTCTTGCTGAGCGCGCGTGCTGAGAGGACCGCTATCTCAACCCAGCAGTGCGCTTGCCCGGGTCACCACGTTCTCCACGGTAAAGCCGAAGTGCTTGAACAGGTCGCCGGCGGGAGCGGATTCGCCGAAGGTGCTCATGCCGATGATGTCGCCGGCCAGGCCCACGTACTTGTACCAGACGTCGCGGTGGCCGGCCTCGATGGCCAGGCGCTTGGTGACGGCGCGGGGCAGCACGCTCTCGCGATACTCGTCGTCCTGACCGTCGAAGCGGTAGGTGGAGGGCATGGAGACCACGCGCACGGCATGGCCCTTGCCTTCCAGCTCGGCGGCGGCGTCCATGGCCAGCCCGACCTCCGAACCGGTGGCGATCAGGATAAGGTCAGGCGTCACCACCTCGTCCTTGCGGACACTGTCTTTCAAGACGTAGCCACCGCGCTGGATATTTGCCAGTTGCTGCTTGGTGCGCGCCTGGTGCGCCAGGTTCTGGCGCGAGAGCACCAGGGCCGTGGGACCGGAGTGGCGCTTGATGGCGGCATTCCAGGCGGCGGCAGTTTCCACGGCGTCGCAGGGTCGCCAGGTGGCGAGGTTGGGGGTCGAGCGCAGGTTGGTGAGCTGCTCGATGGGCTGGTGAGTGGGGCCGTCCTCGCCCAGGCCGATGGAGTCGTGGGTGAAGACGTAGATCGCCTTCGTACCCATCAACGCCGCCATGCGCACGGCATTGCGCATGTACTCCATGAAGATCAGGAAGGTCGCGCCATAAGGCACGAAGCCGCCGTGCAGGGCGATACCGTTCATGATCGCGGCCATGCCGAACTCGCGCACTCCGTAGTGCAGGTAGTTGCCGTCGGGGGCTTCCGGGGTAATTGCCTTCGCGCCTTTCCAATACGTCAGGTTGGAGGGCGCCAGGTCGGCGCTGCCGCCGAGCAGTTCGGGCAGTTGCGGGCCGAGCGCGTTGAGGCAGGCCAGCGAAGCCTTGCGGCTCGCCACACTCTCGCCGGCTTCCTGGGCCTGCTGGATCAGCCGTTCGCCGCCGAGTTCCGCCGGCAGTTCGCCCTTGAGGCGACGCTGTAGCTGAGCCGCCTCGCTGGGATAGGCCTCGGCGTAACGCTCGAAGCGCGACTGCCAGTCGGCCTGGCGGGCGTTGCCGGCGTTGCGGGCGTCCCAGCCCTGATAGATCGCCTCGGGAATATGGAAGGGCTTGTGCGGCCAGTCGAGCTGCTTGCGCGCCGCGGCGACCTCGTCCTCGCCGAGTGCCGCGCCGTGGCTCTCTTCCTTGCCCTGCTTGTTAGGCGCGCCGAAGCCGATGATGGTCTTGCAGATGATCAGGCTGGGCTTGTCGTCCTGGGTCTTGGCAAGCTCGATGGCGGCCTGGATTTCCTCGGGCTTGTGGCCGTCGACGTTGGCCACCACGTGCCAGCCGTAGGCCTCGAAGCGCTTGGCGGTGTCGTCGGTGAACCAGCCCTCGACCTCGCCATCGATCGAGATGCCGTTGTCGTCATAGAAGGTGATCAGCTTGCCGAGCCGCTGGGTGCCGGCCAGCGAGCAGACCTCATGGGAGATGCCCTCCATCAGGCAGCCGTCGCCCACGAAGCACCAGGTGCGATGATCGACGATGGTGTGGCCGGGGCGATTGAACTGCGCCGCCAGCGTGCGCTCGGCCAGCGCCATGCCCACGGCATTGGCCAGGCCCTGGCCCAGCGGACCGGTGGTGGTCTCGATGCCGGGGGCATAGCCGTATTCGGGGTGCCCGGCGGTCTTTGAGTGCAACTGGCGGAAGTTCTGCAGCTCCTCCAGGCCGAGCTCGTAGCCGGTCAGATGCAGCAGTGAATAGAGCAGCATCGAGCCGTGACCGTTGGAGAGCACGAAGCGGTCGCGGTCGGCCCAGGTCGGATCGGCCGGGTTATGCTTGAGGTGATCGTTCCACAGGACCTCGGCGATGTCGGCCATGCCCATGGGGGCGCCGGGATGCCCGGAATTGGCCTTCTGGACGGCATCCATGGAAAGGGCGCGAATGGCGTTGGCCAGTTCGAAACGCGATGGCATGTATAACTCCTCGCCTGCGGCAGTAAATGCTGGGCATTACCCGCCGGAGGGCGGCGGGACGTGCGTTCTGGCTGGAAGCGCCACGGGATGCTGCGACGCGATAAAAACGGTGGCTATTGTCGCCGACTTGACCGCCGGCGGCAAATGACGGGTGCCAGCCGTAAAGCCAGCGTGTAGACTGCGCCACTGCCTATCGCCGTTACACAGAGGGTCGAGAACGCCATGCGCGAATACTCCCTGTTTACCTCCGAGTCCGTGTCCGAAGGGCATCCGGACAAGATCGCCGACCAGATTTCCGATGCCGTGCTCGATGCCATCATCGCCCGCGACAAGCATGCCCGCGTGGCCTGCGAGACGCTGGTCAAGACCGGCGTGGCCATCGTCGCCGGCGAGATCAGCACCTCGGCCTGGGTCGACCTGGAAGCGCTGGTGCGCGAGGTGATCACCGGCATCGGCTACACCTCCTCGGACGTCGGCTTCGATGGCCAGACCTGTGGCGTGCTCAACCTAATCGGCAAGCAGAGCGTGGACATCGCCCAGGGCGTCGACCGGGCCAAACCCGAGGATCAGGGCGCGGGTGATCAGGGATTGATGTTCGGCTATGCCACCAACGAGACCGACGCCTACATGCCGGCGCCGATCTACTACGCCCATCGCCTGGTGGAGCGCCAGGCCGAGCTGCGCAAACAGGGCCTGCTGCCCTGGCTGCGACCCGATGCCAAGAGCCAGCTGACGTTGCGCTACGACGACAACGGCAAGCCCTGCGGTGTGGACGCCGTTGTGCTGTCCACCCAGCACGACCCGGGCATCGATCAGGACGAGCTGCGCAAGATGGTCAAGCGCGAGATCATCGAGCAGGTGATCCCCGCCGAGTGGCTCTCCGCGTCGACCAAGTATCACATCAACCCCACCGGCAAGTTCGTGATCGGTGGCCCGGTGGGCGACTGCGGCCTGACCGGGCGCAAGATCATCGTTGATACCTACGGCGGCATGGCCCGCCACGGCGGCGGCGC
>DATISN010000157.1:0-2226 GCA_035581765.1 Halomonas sp. | reverse complement strand
GCCACTGCGCACGCCGAACCAGGCCAGCGGCACCAGCAGTAGCGAGGCCCAGGCGCTGGTCAGATTGATCTCGCCGAGCCAAAGATAAGGGCCAAGCTTCATCAGGTTGACGGTCGCAAACACAATGGCCACGGTGGCGATGAAGGCTTCCTTGCTCAGCCGGCGCGGGATCAGGTAGAGATTGACCGGTGGCGCCCCGGCATGGGCCAGGAAGCTCGTGAAGCCGCAGCCAATCCCCGCGGGCAGCGACCACAGGGTAGAGATGGGCCGCGATACCGCAGGACGCAACAACATGTAGACGGCGAACACCAGCGACAGCATTCCCAGCAGGAAGCGCACGCTATCCTCGTTCAGGCTGCCGATCAGCAGCGTTCCCAGCATCACGCCGACCGCGAGGCCCGGAACAAGTCGCCGCACCTCGGCGGGATCGTGATGCCCCCACCAGGCCTTGACGGTGAAGACATCCATCACCAGCAGCAAAGGCAATAACAGGCCGGCGGCCTCGACAGGCCCGATGGCCAGCGCCATCAGCGGCACCGAGAGCGTGCCGAAACCACCGGCGAAGCCTCCCTTGGAGACCCCGGTCAGATAGGTGGAAAAGGCGATCAGCGCCCAGGCGGACCAGGCATAGTCGGGTAGCATGGCATCTTTCCCGTCGCGAACATGAAGACGCCGGAGCGGTTTCCCACGCCGGCGCCCATGCATCTGAGACCCGATACGCCTCGGGGTCAAGCCGTCCGGTCACATTGGACGGATAACCCTGACTTCATCTGGCGGCGTGCATCGCCAGGCCGGTATCCAGCATGCGGTTGGAGAAGCCCCATTCGTTGTCATACCAGGCCATTATCTTGACCAGACGTCCATTCACGCGGGTGTGGTTGACATCGAAGGTCGAGGAGTTGGCATCATGGTTGAAATCGATGGACACCAGCGGCTCGGCATTGACCGCCAGCACCGGCGAATCGGCAGCGGCCTGCTCGACGATGGCGTTGATCTCTTCCTTGGTGGTATCACGGCTCGCGGTAAAGGTCAGATCCACCAGCGACACGTTGATTACCGGCACGCGAACGGCCAGGCCGTCAAACTTGCCCGCCAGCTCCGGCAGCACCAGCCCCACCGCCGCCGCGGCGCCCGTCTTGGTCGGAATCATCGACTGGGTCGCGCTTCGCGCCCGGTAGGGGTCCTTGTGGTAGACGTCGGAAAGGTGCTGATCGTTGGTGTAGGCATGCACGGTGGTCATCAGGCCGTTCTCGATGCCCACGCTGTCGTTGAGCGCCTTGGCCACCGGCGCCAGGCAGTTGGTAGTACAGGACGCATTGGACACCACCGTGTGCACGGCGGTCAGCGACTGGTCGTTGACGCCATAGACCACGGTGGCATCGGCATCGGGGCTCGGCGCGGAGATCAACACGCGGGCGGCGCCCGCAGTAATGTGCTGCGCCGCGGCCTCGCGCTTGGTGAACAGTCCGGTACACTCCATCACCAGGTCGACGCCCAATGCCTTCCAGGGCAGGCGGCTGGGGTCGCGCTCGGAGAGAATGGCGATACGGTCGCCATCCACCGTCAGGCTCTCGTCGTCGTGTTCGACGGCGAAAGGAAAATGGCCATGCACGGAATCGTGACGAAGAAGATGGGAATTAAGCGCCGGGGCGCCGAGGTCATTGATGGCGACCACTTGCACGCGGTCCCGGTAACCGTTCTCGTAAAGCGCGCGCAGCACGTTGCGGCCGATGCGGCCAAAACCGTTGATGGCTACCTTGAGCATCATGACGTGTGTCTCCTCGTTCCAGTGAAAGAATTCGCGGTACTGGTCGAGCCGTCGGTAGGTGACAAGGCATTGTAGAGGACTGCCGTCATAGGCCTGCGGCTCTGTGCACGGGCACAATGTGACGCAGGATCGTGACGGACTCAAGATTTTTTTAGTAACTTTACAACATATGAGCCATGGGTTCGGCGCTTTACAGCTCAGCCGTGACGACATTTTCGTTTTTATTCCCACGAAAACGCCTAACGATGCGGCATTGTAACAAGAGCGACGCAACCACGCGATGTAGTAAGATTACGGTCAAAGCGGTATCGTGACCCGACAACCAACCCTGCCAGAACCAAGGAGGCCAACATGCCGACCCATACCCCGCACACGCCCATCCGCCGCACCAAGATCGTCGCCACCCTGGGCCCGGCGAGCGACCGCGAAGGCGTGCTTGAGGCGATGCTGAAAGCCGG